>NZ_JBQEQE010000041.1:0-26192 GCF_052046095.1 Pseudomonas sp. 22072 | reverse complement strand
CCAGGAAACCGGCTTCGACGGCCAGCGCACCGCCTACGCCTACGACCTCAACGGCAACCTGCTGGAGAAGACCGAATACGGCGACGATAACAGTCAGCTAATCACCCGTTACGAGCGCGACCACGCCGGACGCCTCGTCCGAAAAACCCTGCCCGACAGCAACGTTGTCGACTATACCTACGACCGCCAGGGCAACCTCCTCAGCGTCGAAGACGGTCACTGGGCGTTGGCCTACGAATACGACCGCCAAAACCGCCTCACCGCCGAACACCAAGGCTGGGGCACCCTGCGCTACGGCTACGACGCTTGCGGCCAGCTGAAAAACCTGTGTCTGCCGGATAATAACCGCGTCACCTTCAACCACGACAAAGGCGGCCACCTCGCCACCGTCGAACTCAACGGTGAAGTGCTTACCTCGCACCTATTCAAGAGCGGTCGAGAGCATCAGCGCCAGCAAGGCCAAGTGCTCAGCCACTACCACTACGACGACCAACACCGCCTGCACGCCCACGCGGTAACGCAGCAACAAAACCACCTCTACCAACGCCAATACGACTACGACAAATCCGGCAACCTCACCCGCCTGCTCGACACCCGCAAAGGCGAACACCTTTACCGCTACGACCCCCTCGCCCGCCTGACCCGCGCCGACCACTCCCAGGACGTACAGGAACGCTTCGCCCACAACCCGGCCGGCAACCTGCTGATGCAAGACCGCCCCGGCCCGGACATCGTTGCGGCCAACCGCCTGATGATCCAGGGCGACCGCCATTACGACTACGACGCCTTCGGCAACCTCATCCGCGAGCGGCGCGGCAAAAGCCAGCAACTCGTTACTGAGTACCGCTACGACTGCCAGCATCGGTTAATCAGCATCACAAAGCCGAACGGCGAAACCGCCAACTATCGCTATGACCCGTTTGGGCGGCGCATCAGCAAAACCGTGGACGACAAAACCACCGAGTTTTTCTGGCAAGGCGACAAGCTGATTGCCGAACACCATGCAGAGCGCCATCGCAGCTACCTCTACGAACCCGACAGCTTCCGCCCATTGGCGCTGTTGGAAGGTTTCGGTCCACAAGCCACCACGCCCTACCACTACCAACTCGACCACCTCGGCACCCCGCAGGAACTGACCAGCCCCGAAGGCGAAATCGTCTGGTCCGCCCACTACCGCGCCTACGGCCAGATCGCCCGGCTCGACGTGGGCAAAGTCGACAATCCACTACGGTTTCAAGGGCAGTATTTCGATCAGGAAAGCGGCCTGCACTACAACCGCCATCGCTACTACAATCCGGATATTGGCCGCTACCTGACACCGGATCCGGTGAAGTTGGCGGGTGGGATCAATGGGTACCGGTATGTGCCCAATCCGACGGGATGGGTAGACCCGCTAGGCTTGAATTCATGCCCTGGCGGTGATGGGTGTAAACCCAGTAATAGCGCCCAAAACCCTGCGGCAAGTGTTAACCATGGAGAACCGGCCCTACCGCGACTGACCCGCGCGCAGCGGCAGGCGAGAATTGATGAGCTAGCAGAATCAAATGCTCATCGGCGATTATCAGAGCTTGAAGCGTCAATTCCAGGGGCACACTTTTTAGAAAAACATGGTGCGCAGACGTCACTAGCGTCTCAGCTAGAACGAGTGATAACAGCCAGGAACCCAACCACAGGGGAAATAGAAACGTTCGAAAGAGGCAGGAGAGCCGGACAGCCAAGACCTCCGAGTGCCGCCACACATTTCCTGACTCATAGAGACCAATTAAATGCGATTGACCGAGCAATTTTAATTTTCAAGCTCAATGGCCGAGCAGCGGTTCCTGCATCAATGGATATGGGGAAGGTTATAGGCGAAGGGTATAAAAGGGATGGATTAGAATATGGAAAACAGAAAAAAGCCGTTGTGCATTTGAATGAAGACGGCAAACCCATTACTGCTTATACGGACTTTTAAAAATGAAAAGACAACCGCAACTATCAATCCTTAAAGGATTGTTATTTACCTACTGCATCGAAAACACTAGAAATTTCGAAAGAGAAGAAATCATCGCATCAAAAAATATTAACAACCCAAGAGAGCTAACAGAGCTTTTCGATGCTTTAACCAAGCCAGAATTTTACACGTATACGTCAGAGGAGCAGAGTTGGTTCATAGAAACCATTAAGCATTATCTTTTAACCGACGAAAATTTCGACTCAGTCTTCTACCTTTTCGACACTTACTTCGAAGATGAAATCATCGACAAAAGAGCCTTTATGAGAACATTACTTGAATGTCTAATTCGTTATCACGCTGAAGCGACAGCAGACGAGTAATCCAACAAAACAAAGCAAACACAACGCTCAAATCAACAAAGATCAAATGTGGGAGCTGGCTTGCCTGCGAAAGCGGTAGTGCAGTAACACATGCAGCGACTGAAACACCGCCTTCGCGGGCAAGCCCGCCACAGGGGATCTGCGTTTGCCGGACGGGCATTCCTCCCCCATTCAAACCCGATTCGTTCTGCAATCCAGTGTTCTGATCAGCGCTTGGAAAGCTCCATGATCATCCGACTCAACAAATAAACCCGCGGCACCACACTCTCCACCTCGGCATATTCCTCCGACGTGTGAATATTGCCCCCCACTATCCCAAACCCATCCAGCGTCGGCGTGCCTACACCGGCGGACAAGCTGGCATCCGCCGCACCGCCGCTGCCTTCGATGGTCAACTTGCGTCCCAGTTCGCCATAAATCCCTTGGGCAATCGCTACCAACTTATCCGACTCGGCGGTCTGCGGCATCGGTGGCAGGCCGCGCTGCAGGCTGGTTTTCACTTCGGTTTCCGGGATCAATTTGTTGGCTGAAACCCGGGCCAGGTCTTTCTCGATCCGGTCGAACTCTTCCGGCAAGGCCGCACGCACGTCGGCCTTGGCGGTGGCTTGGTCAGGGATAACGTTGGTGCGGTCACCGGCCTTGAGCACGGTGAAGTTGATGGTGGTTTTCTTGTCTTCATCGCCGAGTTTGCCCAGTTGCAGGATCTGGTGCGCGGCTTCCATGGCGGCGTTGCGTCCCAGTTCCGGGGCGACGCCGGCGTGGGCGGCCTTGCCTTTGACTTCGACCACCGCGGTGGCGCTGCCTTTGCGCCACACCACCAGGCCGTCGGCAGGGCGGCCGGGTTCCAGGTTCAGGGTCACGTCGTGGCCCTTGGCAGTGTTGCGGATCAGTTCGGAGGCGGCGTCGGAGCCGGTTTCTTCGCTGGCGTCGAGCAGGAAGGTGATCTGCGCGTAATCCTTGAAGCCCTGGCTTTTGAGGACCTTGAGCGCATAGATGCCCGCAACGATGCCGCCCTTGTCATCCATCACGCCGGGGCCGTAGGCGCGGCCGTCCTTGATGTGGAAGGGGCGCTCGGCAGCCGAGCCTTCCTTGAATACGGTGTCCATATGGGCCATCAGCAGGATCTTGGCCTTGCCGGTGCCTTTGAGGGTGGCGACCACATGGCTATTGTTGGCGGCTTTATCCGGCACCAATTCGATGGTGAAACCCAACTGTTTCAACTCATTCACGGCGATATCGCGCACTTGGGTCAGGCCCGGCTCGTAGCCTGAACCCGAGTCGATATTCACCAGGCGCTCCAGCAGCTTCAAGGCTTCGGCCTTGTATTGTTCGGCCTGTTGCTGGATCTGTTTATGAGGCTCGGCGCTGTAGGCCGGCAGGCTGAAAGACAAGGCCAGGGTAGCGGCCAAAAGGGTACGCGGGAACGTGAAGAGCATGGACCGATCCTTGTTTTTTGTTGGAAGGTGCCCCGCCACCCTACCCCACTAAACTGACCGCAACCAACTGCCCTGTACCGAACTGACCCGGTTGCGCCCGCTGCTCTTGGCTTCGTACAGCGCCTGGTCGGCATCGTTGAGCCAACTGATGGAGTCGGCGTGGCTAGGCTGGTACGGCGCCAGGCCGATGCTCAGGCTCACTCGCAGTGTCGGGTCCTGGGCGTAGGCCAAGGCGTTGAAGCGACTGCGCAATGCCTCCATCACCTCGGTGGCACGGTTGAGGGGCATATCGGGCAGGATCACGCAGAACTCATCACCGCCATAGCGCCCGGCCAAGTCGTTGGTGCGCAGGTTCTGGCGCAACACCTTGCTCAGTTGGCGCAGGACGATATCGCCAGTCACATGGCCGTAGGTATCGTTGATGGTCTTGAAGTGGTCGATGTCGATCAACGCGATGGCGGCACCGCCCGGGCCACGGCGGCAGCGTTGAAACTCGAGGTCCAGATGGTCCTTCCAGGCGCCGTGGTTGAGCAGGCCCGACAGGCTGTCGGTGCGGCTCAAGGCCAGCAGTTCACGTTTGTGGCGGGCCAAGGTGACGGCCTGGCGGTAGCAGATCCAGCCCAGGGCCAGGGGATACAGCATCAGGATCGGCAGGCAGGCATACAGCTGGGCCTGGGTGGTCACGGCGATAAATCCTGGTGTGAACAGCAGCAACGCGGTGCCCAGCCCCAGTGCCTGCGCCACCCAACCCGCGAACAGGAAACGCGGCCCGCCGATGGCGACGTTGTTCATGCTCATCATCGACAGGGTGGTGACGCTGGGCAGCGGGTTGAAGTGCATCGCGCCAACCCAGAACCCACCGCAAAAGGAATCGAACAGCAGGCTGCGGCGTTCGCTGCGCAAGGTATTGGCCGAGCGCAAAGAACATTGAAAAGCCAGGTGCGGCCACGCAAAGGCATTGATCAGCATCCAGGCCCACACCCACAGGGACGGATTCAACGGATACATGCCGAACGCCACGCACACAAAGCCGAGCGTCAGCCCCAGCACGCGAGATTTGTACAAGCGCAAAGCGAGCGGAAGTCCTTTTCCTCCGACGGCTGGCATGGTGGGGGCGATCCTGGGTGAATGCCTGGAGTCTATCAGGGCGACGTCAAATCGCCACTACCGCTTATTGGCTAATACTTCAGTGCGAAAACCCACGCGCCAGCATCAAGGCGACGCCCAGCAGCAACACGGCCGTGATTCGCTGCAACAACACCCGCCGCTTGGGGTTTTCCAGCACGTGTTTGATGCGCTGGCCGAAATAGCAATACAGGCAGCCGCTGGCAAATTGCAGCAGCAGGAAGGTCAGGCCAAGGATGGCGATGTCCGCCGCCGAACTGTGTTCACCGGCGCCGGCAAACTGCGGGAACACGGCGCTGAACATGATGATGGTCTTGGGGTTGGAAAACCCGGTCAACAGCCCTTTGCCAAACAGGCTGCGCGCCCCCTCGACCTTGTCGGCGTTGTTGATCGACACGCCGCTGCTGGTCCACTGCTTGTAGGCCAGGTAAAGAATGTAGGCCACCCCGACAAACTGGATGGTCTGGGTAATGGCGAGGTTGCCCTTGATCAATTCCGAGAAGCCGACGGCAAAGATCAGGATCGAAATCAGGTACGACACAGTGGCGCCGACCTGCGCCGGGATCGAACTGCGCAGGCCGTCCTTCAAGCCCAGGCTCAACAACAGCAACGTCATCGGGCCCGGACTGAAGGTCATGGTGGCGCAAAACAACAGAAAGTAGAGAAATGAAGACAGGGTTAACGCACTTGTCATGGCCAGCACCTTGAATAAAAAGAAACAGCAGCAACAGGGCGAACGCGGCCAGCGCTCGCCCCCGGCCGATCAGGCGACAGCGATTTCGGTGGTCAGGGAGTCGCGGTACATCACCGCCAGGTCAGCCAGGGCAGCCTTGGCGGTCTGGTTGCGGGTTTCAAACGCGACCAGCCCCTTCCAGTTGGTCTCGACAATGGCCTGCAGCACATCGGCGTAATCGCAGTTGCCGTCATGGATGCCGAAGTGCTGGTCTTGCACGCCGTTGTTGTTGCTGAAGGAAATGCCCTTGATCAAGTGGTGGTATTTGCGCACCACTTCTGCCGGCAGGCCGTTCTCGATGTTGGCGTGGCCGGCATCGAGGAAGAAATACACATTGCTATGGGCTTGCAGGCGCTCGAACACAAAGGCGTATTCGGCTTCATGGGTAAAGATGTAGTGGAACGGCCGATAGTTGACGTAGTTGGACAGGTTCTCCAGGTAGATATCCGTGCCCTTGGCCTCGGCATAGCGCGCCAGTTCCTGCACCGACTTGAGATAATGCTCCAGGGCAACCTTCTTGGCCATCAGCACCATTTTCGGCTCGACGATGCAACCACCGTGAATGATCAACGGCGCGCCCAGGCGGCTGGCGATATCGATTTCTTTTTTGACGTACTCCACGGCCGCACTACGGAAGGCTTCGACATCACTGCCCAACGGCGCCTTGAAGTTGCCATGGAAAACCGGCTTGACCCCCGTGGCCGCGATTTGCGCCTGCAGGCTCTCGATACGCGCCTCGGTCCAGTCATCGACCATTTCGCCGAACAGGCTGCCGTCGATGTACCAGTGGGTGCAGTCACCTTCGATGGCGGTTTGCAGGCCCTTTTCGGCGCCCAGGTATTTCTGGTGGGCCACACCGGTGCAGAACGGGACGGTGGCGTTGATCAGTTTGCTGTTCATGGGACGATTCCTTTCGTTGATGGAGTGTCAGGCGAATTGACGTTCAGGAAGATTGATGGCCATGAAATCGGCCTTGGTCACGCCGCAATCCGGGCATGTCCAATCTTCAGGCACCTCTTCCCAAGGGGTGCCTGCGGGAATTCCGTCCTCCGGAATACCCAGTTCTTCTACGTACATAAAACCGCAGGGTGCGCACATATAAGTCTTCATGGAAATGCAAAATCCATTGCTCAGGTGTAGGAAATATCGCCATCTCCTGGCGAGATGCCGCGCAGTCTAGGGGAGTGGCATTGCGCAAGGCAGGTAAAGTGGTGCCTAATCCGGCCTAACTTCACCGGTAAAATCACCGGCAAACACAAGGAAGCGTCATGTTTGTATCCGCCATCGCTTTCGTAGAAGGCACGCCCAAGGTCCAGCAGATCGTCGAGGCGTTCAGCCAGGCCATCGAAAATGGCGAATGGGCACCGGGCAGCAAACTGCCATCCGTGCGTGAACTGACCCAGGTCCTCGGCGTCAGCAAGTTCACCCTCAATGAGGCACTGGACCGCCTGCGCGGTCGCCACCTGCTGACCTCGAGCCAGGGCCGCGGCTACTTCGTGGCGATGGACAGCACCCGCCCTGCCTCAGTGACCTGGGTGGACCTATTGCCCCAAGACCTGCTCAGCGTATTGCGCCGGCCCTTGGCCACCGCCAGTGGCGAACTGCGCCCCGGTGGCGGGCACTTGCCGGAGGATTGGCTCAATGGCGAAGCGATCCGCCAGGCCATGCGCAGCGTAGTGCGTGCGCCGTCACTGCGTATCGCCGGGCTGGGCACGCCGGCGGGGCTGTTGCCGTTGCGCCAGGCGCTGCAACAGAAACTGCACGGCGAAGGCTTGTCGGTACCGGTGGAACAGATCATCACCACACCCAATACCGTGCAGGGCCTGGACATGCTCATGC
The DNA here is from genome assembly GCF_052046095.1 of Pseudomonas sp. 22072. NCBI lineage: Bacteria > Pseudomonadati > Pseudomonadota > Gammaproteobacteria > Pseudomonadales > Pseudomonadaceae > Pseudomonas > Pseudomonas sp. 22072. The sequence goes on along the minus strand of NZ_JBQEQE010000041.1, from coordinate 18,743 downwards.
GCCTGCTCGCACGCCCCGGCGACACGGTGCTGCTCGACGCGCCGTGCTACTTCAACTTCCACGCCAACCTGGCGCTGCACGGCGTCAAAGTCGTCACCATTGCACGCCGCCCCGACGGCTTTGACTTCAGCGCCCTCGAACAGCTGCTGGCCGAACACCGCCCCAGCCTGTATCTGACCACCAGCGTGTTGCACAACCCCACCGGCCACTCCTTCAGCCCCAGCCAAGCGTTTCGCCTGTTGCAATTGACCCAGCAGTACCACTGCCACATCGTCGAGGACGACCTCTACGGCGACCTGCACCCCAACCCTCCCCCACGCCTGGCCGCCGTCGCCGGGCTGGACCAGGTCACCTACCTGTCGGGGTTCTCGAAGATCCTGAGTGCCAACACCCGCGTCAGCTATGTGGTGGCCGCCCCGCAACTGGCCGCCAACCTGACCAACATGAAATTGATGAGCGGCGGCGTCACCTCGGAACTGTTCGAACAGATCGTCTACCGCATGCTCAGCGAAGGCAGTTACGCCAAGCACCGCAAACGCATGGTGCAGCGCCTGATGGAAGCCGGTGGGCGCGTCGAACAATGGCTCAAGCGCTGCGGGTGCGAACTGCCCATGGCGTATGAAGGCGGGATGTTCATCTGGGCACGCCTGCCGCCTGGCGTGAACGGCGAACTCCTGGCCCAGGAGGCCCTGAAACGCAGCATGGTACTGGCACCTGGCGCGCTCTTCGGCTACGACCCGGCCCACCGCGACTCAATGCGCTTCAATGTGGCCCACAGCGACGAACCACGGGTACAGCGGGTGTTTGAGGCGCTATTGCTGCACGGTGTTGCACAAAGCAATCCCCGCGCAAAAAAGTGATACACGACCACGATGCAGCGCGCCTGCCTACCTGACCGGCATCAAGGCAAGTCAGGACCTCGGTGCCTCAGGTACATAGGCGTCGCCCTGGGCAACCAGGAACTTCTTGCGATACGCCGCCGGCAGCATCCCCACCCGTTGCTGGAACAGACGCCGAAACGAGTTGCTGTCCTCATAGCCCACGGCATACGTGATGCTGGCGAGGGTCATGCGTGTTGACTCCAGCATCTGCTTGGCTCGTTCCAGGCGCAGGGTTTGCAGGTAGCCAATCGGCGTACAACCAGTGGCATCCTTGAAACGCCGCTTGAAATTACGCACGCCAAAACCAAAGCGCCGGGCCACCTCATCGATCGCCATTGACTGCGCAAAGTGCTGCTCCAACCAATGCTGCACACGCAGGATCTGCGCATCACCGTGGCTTTTGGACAGCGACCACATCGCGTAGGCCGACTGCTCGGTGCGGCCGGCATCGATCAGCAAGTACTTGCCGCAGGTATGAGCCAGCTCCGGCGAGCCGAAACGGCGGATGAGGTGCAGCATCAAGTCCATCGCCGCCGTAGCGCCCCCGCACGTGATCAGGCGATTGTCTTCGCAAAGGATCTGCCCCTCATCCAGGCTGACTTGGGCATATCGACGCCGGAAGAACCCGGCAAATGCCCAGTGAGTCGTCGCACGCAAGCCGTGCAATAGCCCGGTCTCGGCCAGCATGAAGGCCGCCGTGCACATGGAAGCCAACACGGCGCCCTGCCCATGCTGCTCACGCAACCAGGGGCCGTAGGCAGCAAACGTCGGCATAGCTTCCTTGAGGGTAAAGAGAAACCCGGGAATCAGCACCAGGTCGGTGTGCGCGATCTGCGCCAGTGAGCCCTGCACCTGCAAGCGCTGCCCGCCCCATGCTGTCACCGGCTGGCCGTCCATAGACGCGAGCATCACCTCAAACGGCGGGCTGTCAGCGAACAGATTGGCCGCACTGAGCATCTCCATGGCCAGGGTGGCACTGGCAGCGGAACATTGATCCGCCAGGAGCAAGGTGACATGCATGTAAAAACTCCGGCTTGCACTTTTCGCATGTAATAAGTCATTTACGCATCTACCTTAGCCGATTCCGCCCCCGTACAGTGCGGCCATTGATCAACTGTCTGGCGTTTTTATGAATCTCTGGTTTCGATTACTGCACATGCTGTTGCGCCGCCCCTGGCGCAAACCGGTTCACGGCCTGGCTACCACGGTGGTGCGCATGCGGGTCTGGCCGCTGGACCTGGACCTGAACCGGCATGTCACCAATGGCCGGTATTTCACCCTGGCCGATGTGGCGCGCATGGATTTTGTGCTGCGCACCGGCGCCTTTCGCGTGGCACTGCGCCACAAGGCCATGCCGATAGTCGGCGATACCTGGGGCAAGTTTCGCCGGGAATTGAAGCTGTTCGAAGTATTCGAAGTGCACACTCGCATTCTCGGCTGGGACCACAAGTGGAACCTGATGGAGCACCGCTTCGTCAGCAATGGGCGGGTGGTCGGCGTGGTGGTGATGCGTGGGCTGTTTCGATCCGCCAAGGGCACCCTGCCCCCGGCCGAATTCATCCGCGAGTTGGGCTTGGACGAGACCTCACCGCCGATGCCGCAATGGTTGAGCGACTGGGCACGCAGTTGCGATGAGATGAGTGCGCAATTGCGCGAGGAAGAGCAGGTTTAAAACCCCCTGCTAAGCCTCGCGTTTGAGTTTCAGATGCCGCGCATACCATGGCCGTTGCGGCACACGTTTGAACAGCCCCTTGAGCAGCTCTTCATCGGCACCGAAGGTAATGCGCAGGGCCAGCTTCATGATCTCCGGGTCCATTTCCATCGAGCGCCCCTGTTGCAGCCCCGGTGTGGTACTGCAGCCATGGGTGTCCGGGCCCAGCCACGGGTCACCTATTTCCACCCAGCGGCCTGGCGCAAACCAGGCCACGCCGTTGACTTCCAGTCGGCTCACCTCGCCTGGGTTGAAGCGCTCGTGAGCACGAAACCAGTCTTCGATGCGGTCATCGATCCAGCCGTGGAAATGCCAGAACACCGGGTTTACATGGGATGAAAACGGGTCGCCCAGAAAGTCATTCTCCGGCGCATACCAACGTGCGGCAAAGTCCGCGGGGTCACGGGCGAAGGGTACCGGGGCGCCGTTGGACGGGTCGCGGGGCACCGAGGCCCAGCGCATATGCAGCCAATCGTGCAGGCCCAGCTCCATTTCCGAGCCCAACTGGCCCAGGGTCAACTTGGCCAGGTAGCGCGGGTCACGGTATTGGGATTCCCACACCTGGAAGTTGCTGTGGTAGGTCTCGGCCGCCTTGATATCGCTGACCCACTGGGTGTAGTCGGCGTCATCTGGCGCTGACCAACAGGGCGGCAGCGCGAAACCGTCGTGGTTGTCGAAGTAGCGCACAAAGCCCAGGCGATCGCGCTCCAACGGCGGTTGCGGCGCGGGGAATTGCGGCCAGGAGGGCAAGTCCTGCATGGAACGTGCGGTGCCGAGCATGTGGCGGTGCATGAAGAAGAAGTCGATGCCCGAACCATTGCGGTCCTTGCGCTTGCCGCGGGCGTCGCGTTCCTGTCCACGGGGCCCCGGTTGCCAGCCGATGCCGCGCAGGGCCTCGCGTTTTTCTTCGGAGAGCTTGTGCCATTGGTCGCGGGTGGCGTGCCACAGTTGGTGAAACAGGCGGTGCTCGGGAGAAATCAGCCAGGCCAGCAAGGTCGGGTTGAGGCCGATGCGCTGGCGGGCTTCGGGGAACAGTTGTTTGTGGGCGATAAAACGGTTGTCGCGTTCGGTCAGCGCCAGGGGCCGCTCAAGGTCGAGGATGTGCCCGCTGAGGGTGGCGCTGCCGGCATTGCCGAAATCGGCCCAGACTTCATCCAGGGTCATCTTGAATTCATAGGCCGGCACGCCGCCGGCTGAATCGCGGTCGATCAAGCGCCAATAGAGCACGGCGCCCTCGCCCGTCAGCACATCACCCAAGACCCGATAGCGCGGCTCGCCTTCAGCGCGCAGCTGCTCGGCGGTGTCCAGGTAACCGCGCAGGCCACGCCCACGGGGAGCGATGTCCAGCAGCAACTCCAGGCCATGCAGCGGCAGGCCCGCAAGGCCCGCATCGCGGCCTTCCAGGCGCAGGCTCCAGACGCCCCGCAGGGTGTTCGCCAGGTGCTGGCCCTGGGTGTCAGCGAGGTCGACCGTAGCTTCGCCGGGGGTGATAGGAAACTCTTCTTCCCGCGTCAACTCGCGATGGGCATAAAAGGCCGCGGGCACGGCTGCACCGGTCAGCGCCAGGCCTGCGATGAACCCACGTCGAGAGATTGTCATTGGCTACCTTAGGAAACAGCTTGATCAGAGCTAGAACGTTTGCAACCCGATGAAATTTACCGCCCTGCCCCCGCCACCTAAATTTCCCCCGTCATCGCTCGTCCTTCCCTGATAGCAAAGGCCTCAACTGACTGAGATGGCAATGACAAAATCACGTTCGAAAAAGGCGCTGTATATCGGCCTGCCGCTGGCCCTGGCTATCGGCGCCGGGGCTGGCTTGCTGGTCTGGGATCAGTGGTTCAAGGGCAACGCCGGCTACCCGCTGGAGGTGATCAAGCAGGCCAATGAAATGCAGGATCGCCTGTTGTCATTTGACAGCCACATCACCCTGCCCCTGGATTTCGGCACGGCGGGCAACGAGGCCGACAAGGATGGCAGCGGCCAGTTCGACTTGGCCAAGGCCGCCCGCGGTCGATTGTCGGGCGCCGCGCTGACGATCTTCGGCTGGCCGGAAATCTGGAACGGCGCCAACGCTCCGCACAAACCCACCGATGGTTTTGTCGAAGAGGCCCGCCACGAGCAGGAGGTGCGCTACAAGATCATCTCCGGCATGGTGCGTGACTTTCCCAACCAGGTGGGCATTGCCTACACCCCGGACGATATGCGCCGCCTGCACGGCGAAGGCAAGTTCGCGATTTTTATCAGCATGCTCAACGCCTACCCCCTGGGCAATGACCTGAACCAGCTGGACCTGTGGGCCGCACGCGGCATGCGCATGTTCGGGTTCAGCTACATCGGCAATAACGCCTGGTCCGACTCGTCACGCCCGCTGCCGTTTTTCAATGACTCCCCCGACGCCCTTGAAGGCCTGTCGCCGATCGGCCAGCAGGCGGTGCATCGTCTCAATGACCTGGGCGTGATCATCGATGTGTCGCAGATGTCGACCAAGGCCCTGGAGCAGGTCGCGCAGTTGAGCCGCACGCCGATGGTGGCGTCCCATTCGGCGCCTCGGGCGTCAGTGGATATCCCGCGCAACCTCAGCGACAAGGAACTGCAACTGATCAAGAACAGCGGCGGCGTGGTGCAGGTGGTCGGCTTCCCCGCTTACCTGCGCCCTTTGAGCCAGCCGACTCAGGACAAGCTCAACGCTCTGCGCGCACGCTTTGACCTGCCGCCACTGCCCAACCTGGCCATGGCCTTGATGCCCGGCGATGCAATCATTGCCGCCTGGCCCGAGCAACGCTTCGGCCAATATGCCAGCGCGCTGTACGGCATTCTCGAGGAAGAACCCAAGGCCACCCTCAAGGACCTGGGGGATGCGATTGACTACACCGTGCGCAAGATCGGCATCGATCACGTCGGCATCGCCTCGGACTTCAACGACGGCGGCGGCCTCCAGGGCTGGGAGAACGTCGGCGAGGTGCGCAACGTCACTGCCGAACTGATCCAGCGCGGCTACTCCGAAGCCGATATCGCCAAGCTGTGGGGAGGCAACTTCCTGCGGGTGTGGGACCAGGTACAAAAAGCCGCCAAACCCTTGGCCAACCGCTAACTACTCACGAAGTAAGTCCATGACCGACCGCCGTACATTTCTCAAGCAGGCCGGCGTCTTTGCCGCGAGCCTGCCGCTGGGCACCGCGTTGCTGCCTCAGGCAGTAGCCGCCGTTACGAACGACCCATGGACGGGATTGAAGCAACTGTTCAACCAAGACCCCAATTACCTGCACTTTTCCAACTTTCTGGTGGCCTCGCACCCCAGGCCCGTGCGCGAGGCCATCGAACGCTACCGCCAACAGATCGACCGCAACCCTGGCCTGGCCATGGACTGGGACCTGCAGGAAACCTGGAAGCGTGAGGGCCAGGTACGCGAGTGGGCCGGCCGCTACCTGAACGCCACGCCAGCGCAGATCGCCCTCACCGGCAGCACGTCCGAAGGGCTGGCGATGATCTATGGCGGGATCAAGGTGCGCGCCGACCAGGAAATCCTGACCACGGTGCATGAGCATTACGCCACCGCGTTCAGCCTGGACTTCCGGGTACGCAAGGAGCACACCCAGGTTCGCAAGATACGCCTGTTCAAAAACCCCAATCAGGTCTCGGCCGATGAAGTGCTGGGCAACATCCAACGCAACATTCGCCCCAACACCCGCGTGCTGGGCATGACCTGGGTGCAATCCGGCAGCGGCGTAAAACTGCCCATCGGTGAGATCGGCAAGCTGGTGGACGAACACAACCGCAACCGCGACGAGCCGGACCGCCTGCTTTATATCGTCGATGGTGTGCATGGCTTCGGCGTGGAAGACCTCGACTTCCCCGCTATGCACTGCGACTTCTTCATCGCTGGCACCCACAAGTGGATGTTCGGCCCGCGGGGCACCGGCCTGGTGTGCGCCCGCGAGACCGAAAACAAATTCGTCACACCGATGATTCCGACCTTCTCCGAAGACAAAAACTTCGCCACGACCATGACGCCCGGCGGCTATCACGCCTTCGAACATCGCTGGGCCGCCGACGAAGCCTTCAAGCTGCACCTGCAACTGGGCAAGGCGCCGGTGCAGGCACGTATCCATGCCCTCAACACCGAACTCAAGGACCAACTGCTGGCCCACCCGCAGATCGAACTGGTGACACCGCGCAGCCCCGACCTGTCAGCCGGATTCACTTTCTTTCGGGTCAAGGATCAGAACAGCGATGCCGTCGCGGCCTACCTGATGAAAAACCGCGTGGTGGTGGACGCGGTGGACCGTGACGTTGGCCCGGTGATTCGCACCTCGCCGGGCCTGCTTAACAACTCCGATGAGATCCAGCGCTTCATGACCCTGCTGAGCCAGCGGTTATGACCCCTTTTCCCTTTGAACGAGACGCCTCCATGATGCCATCCCGACTCAAACCGCTCACCGCATTGGCACTCACCGCCCTGTGCGGCGCCCTGCTGCCCGGCCTGGCCCAGGCCGCTGCCCCACAACCGGGCAAGGTCTTCAAAGACTGCAAGGACTGCCCGGAAATGGTGGTGCTTCCCGCCGGCACCTTCACCATGGGTACGCCGGACGACGAAGTGGGCCGCGAGCCTGACGAAGGCCCGATGCACGAGGTGACCTTCGCCAAGCCGTTCGCCATGAGCCGCTTCCATGTCACCGCCGGCGAATGGGACAGCTACGTGCGCCAGACCGGGGTCAAGATCGCCAATGGCGACGACCGCCCCGGCCGCGAATGCATCGCCAGCAAGCCGCGCTATCCCCAGGGGCCACGGCAGCCGGCGGTGTGCATGGACATGGACGACATCAAGCAGTACGTGAGCTGGCTGTCGAAGAAGACCGGGCACACGTACCAGATGGTCAGCGAAGCCCAACGCGAATACGCCGCCCGCGCCGGCACCACCGGCCCGTTCCCCTTCCCGTTCGACGAAGGCAAGGGCTACAGCATCGCCCAGCACGCCAACACCTACGGCCCGGCGGACGGCTACAGCTATTCGTCGCCCGTGGGCAGTTACCCCCCGAATGCCTTTGGCATGTATGACATGCACGGCAATGTGTATGAGCGGGTGGCTGATTGCGAGCATCCGAACTACGTCGGCGCGCCAACTGATGGCAGCGCCTGGGTGGAGCCCAACTGCGAGGCCTACCAGATCCGTGGTAATGACTGGGGCGAGGCGCCGGTGTTTTCACGCTCGGGCAATCGCAACAACATCTACCCGCAGACTCGCGGGGACTGGATCGGCTTTCGGGTCGTGCGCGAGCTCTAATACCTTGTAGGAGCGAGGGGTACGCCTAGTTCTTGCTCGCGAAAAACTCATAAACGCCGCGTGTACTCAGGAAGCACGCGTCATCGTTGACGTTTTTCGCGAGCAAGCTCGCTCCTACAGGGCTAGCGTCCGCAGGTTCAGCCTTGTTTGGCCAACAGCTCCAAGCCTTCATGCAGCGCCGGGAACAGGCTGTTGTTGAAGTTGTTCCAGCGCAACTCAAGGATGGTGTCTTCGGGCGAAATCTGGGTCTTGAGCACGTCGTGAAACACCTCTCCCGAGTCGATGCCGTTATCCACGTAGTGGAATGACGCACCGGTCCAATACAACGGCTCGCACGCCTGAGTCGCTTTGGTTGCCCAGTCGGTGATCGCCTGCCCACGTGCGCCGTACAGCGCATTCCAGGTGGCGTACGCCCCACGGCGTTCGTAAGGCGATTCGATGCGAGTGATGCCCGGATGAATGTTCATGATGCGCCGCGCAAACGGCGCACCCGGGCGCACCAGTTCGTCGAGGATCACCAGCAAACCATCCAGCACCACGATGTCAGCCTTCAACTCCACCAGGGTGTCATGCAGCCGACGCTCGAAATCCTGCTTGCCGGCGACATGTTCGGCGCTGCCTCGTGGCAGACGACGATAGGTCGACGGCACGCTGAGCAGCAGGTCGTTGACCAACGTGCCCTGCACACGCAAGTCCGCCGGGTACAGCCACTGGCGACCCGGCTGGTAGGCGAAGCCGTAGTCCGCCACCAACTGCTGGTCCCGCGGGTTGTGCTCATCGTCGTCATACACCACGCCTACGAGGTTGTAAGCCTCGCCCAGCGACGTGTCGTTGAGCGAGCCCACCAGAAACTCCAGCACCGATTTCATATAGCGCTCGTGGTCTTTATAGGCCACCGGCTGCCCCGCCTTGTCGGCGGCGGCATTTCTCAGGGACCAGACATACACCAGGTTCTTTTTCGTCATGTGTTTCGCTCTCGCTCAAAGGGCCACGCACGGCATTGATACACGTGCGCCTACAGAACAAGAACGAACCAGGCCCCGGGCAATTTATCGCTCACTGCCACCGCCCGGCACGCCGCGCTAAATAGTCACGCCACAGCTTCGTTTGTCATGGGTAAGGGTCTGTGTGCCCAGCCCCCTCTTTTCACTTTCCGGGAAGTATTTATGACCGACCCCAAGCGCGGCGCCTTCAAAGGTTTGCTCGCATTGCTCAGGCCCTTTCGCACCATCGTGACGGTCTCCGTCGCCCTTGGCATGGCGGGCGGCCTGGCCATTACCTTGCTGTTGGCGACGATTAACAATGCCCTGCATTCGGCGGGGGGGATGACTCAGGGTGTGGTGTTGACCTTCGCCGCGTTGTGCGTGGTGGCGCTGGTCAGCTCGATCATTTCCGACATCGGCACCAACTACGTCGGGCAACGGATCATTGCCGCCCTGCGCAAGGACCTGGGTGAAAAGGTGCTGTCAGCGCCCATCGGGCAGATCGAGCAATATCGCTCTCACCGCCTGATCCCGGTGCTGACCCACGACGTGGACACCATCAGCGACTTTTCCTTTGCCTTCACGCCCCTGGCCATCGCCGCCACCGTTACCCTGGGATGCCTGGGTTACCTGGCTTACCTGTCCGTGCCGATGTTCCTGATGATGGTGGTCGCAATCATCATCGGCAGCGCCGTGCAATTCATCGCGGGCGGCAAAGGCATCCAGGGCTTCGATCTGGCCCGCAGCCACGAAGATGAATTGCAGCGTTACTACAATGCGATTGCTTCGGGAGCCAAGGAACTGCGCATGCACCGTCCGCGGCGGTTTCGCATGAACACCCACCGCATCCAGGAAACCGCAGACCGCATCAGCGATATCCAGGTGCGTTCAGTCAACATCTATATCCTGGCCAAGACCTTTGGCTCGATGCTGTTCTTCGTGGTCATCGGCCTGGCCCTGGCGATGCAGGCCTACAACCCCAACCCCGACCCCACGGTGATTACCGGCTTCGTGCTGGTACTGCTGTATATGAAAGGCCCGTTGGAGCACCTGCTGGGTTACTTGCCCGTGGTTGGCAAGGCGAAGATTGCCTTCGGGCGCATCAGCGAACTGTCGGAACGTTTTTCTTCGCCCGAGCCCCACTTGTTGATGGACGACAGTGAAGCGCCGAAGCCTGTGGTCAACAGCCTTGAACTGAGCGGCGTCAGCTACAGCCCGCCAGCGGTTGAAGGCAGCCAACCGTTCCACCTGGGGCCGATCAACCTGAGCATCAAGCAAGGCGATATCGTGTTTGTCGTGGGCGAGAATGGTAGCGGCAAGACCACCCTGATCAAGCTGCTGCTGGGCCTGTATCCACCTCAGGCGGGTGAGATCCTGCTCAACGGTACAGCGGTGACCGACCCAGAGCGCGACGATTATCGCCAGTTGTTCACCACGGTGTTTTCTGACTATTACTTGTTCGATGACCTGGTACAAGGCAGCGCCACCCAGTCCCTGGACAGCGCCACCAAATACCTTGAGCGCCTGGAAATCGCGCACAAGGTCAGCGTCAAGGACGGCGTGTTCAGCACCACTGACCTGTCCACCGGCCAACGCAAGCGCCTGGCCCTGGTCAATGCCTGGCTGGAAGAGCGCCCGGTACTGGTGTTCGACGAGTGGGCCGCCGACCAGGACCCGGCCTTCCGCCGCATCTTCTACACCGAGCTGCTGCCGGACCTCAAACGCCTGGGCAAGACCATCATCGTGATCAGCCACGATGATCGTTATTTCGACATCGCCGATCATCTGGTGCGCCTGCGCGCCGGTCAGGTGGTGCATGAGATGGAGCCTGCATGAAGTACCGGAATAATTTTTTCCGGTTTTGCGAAGTAGGAACGTCTCACTAGTGGTAATGAGAACTAACCTCAATAAACACTTAGAATTGCCCACTTAAAACATAGAAGAGAAAGCATCCATGCCAGCACGACTCGGTCTCAGCCCCCTGAGCAAAGCGCTATCCATGCGCCGGGCCCTGAACATCAACCTCTTGCCCAGTGCCTTGGCGTTGGCTGTGTCGATGCCGATTGCAGGCTATGTGCAGGCCCAGGAGATCGAGTTGAATATTCCTGCGCAGTCGCTGGGGAGCGCACTGCAGGAATTTGGCCGCCAGACCAATGTGCAAGTGCTCTACAGCCCGGGCGATGTGCAGGGCAAGAACAGCCCCGCCGTCAAGGGCAAGATGCAGCCGCAGCAGGCCATAGCTGCATTGCTGGCCGGTAGCCAGACTACCTATAACCTCAATGGCAATACCTTGACCGTCACTGCTGCTGGTAGCGGTGGCGGGCTGGAGCTGAGCCCGACGCAAGTCACTGGCAACATGCTGGGTAACGTCACCGAGAATACCGGCTCCTATACGCCAGGCTCGATTGCCACCGCAACGCGCCTGGTCCTGACGCCCAAGGAAACCCCGCAATCGGTGACCGTGGTCACGCGTCAGCACATGGACGACTTTGGCCTGAACAGTGTCGACGACGTGATGCGCCACACGCCGGGCATTACCGTTTCAGCCTTCGATACCGAGCGCAGCAACTACTACGCTCGTGGTTTCTCTATCAACAACTTCCAATATGACGGGATCCCTTCCACCGCGCGCAACGTGGCTTACTCGGCGGGGAACACGCTGAGCGACATGGCGATCTACGACCGTGTTGAAGTACTCAAGGGCGCGACTGGCCTGCTGACCGGTGCTGGTTCACTGGGGGCCACCATCAACCTGGTACGCAAAAAGCCGACCTCTGAGTTCCAAGGTCATGCCACGCTGGGTGCCGGTTCGTGGGACAACTACCGCAGCGAGTTGGATGTGAGTGGCCCGCTGACCGAGACCGGCAATATCCGTGGCCGGGCCGTCGCCGCCTATCAGGACAAACACTCGTTCATGGACCGCTACGAGCGCAAAAGCCCGACTTACTACGGCATCATGGAGTTCGACCTGTCTCCCGATACCCTGCTGACAGTCGGCGGCGATTATCAGGACAGCCTGCCGAAAGGCTCATCCTGGTCGGGCAGTTTCCCATTGATCGACGCCCAGGGTAATCGCAACGACGTCAAGCGCTCGTTCAACAACGCGGCCGACTGGAGCAGTTGGGAGCAATACACCCGCACCGTCTTCGCCATGTTGGAGCACGACCTGGGGGATGGCTGGATAACCAAACTGCAACTGGATCACAAGATCAACGGCTACCACGCACTCATGGGTTCCATTCAGGGTGACACCCCGGGATTGGATGGTAAGTCACAGCTGACTTCGGGCAAATACACCGGTGAAACCGTCAGTGACTCCGCCGATCTGTATGTGAGCGGCCCCTTCAGCCTGGGAGGCAGGGAGCATGAACTGGTATTCGGCGGTTCCATCAGCGCTTCGGAATGGAATGGCAATGGTTACTGGAACCTCGCCCCCAACCTGGTGGACTTCAATAACTGGCACGGCAACGCACCGCAACCTGATTGGGGCAAACCACAATCGAAAATCGACGACACCGTCCGCCAGACCGGCATGTACATGACAACACGGCTGAACCTTGCTGACGACCTGAAGCTGCTGCTCGGTGGCCGGGTAGTCAACTACACGGTGACCGGCTACAACCCTACCTATCGCGAGTCAGGACGCTTCGTACCTTATGTCGGTGCGGTGTACGACCTGAATGACACCTACTCGGTTTACGCCAGCTACACCGATATTTTCATGCCCCAGGAAAGCTATAACCGCGACAGGGACAACAAGCTGCTTGAGCCGGACGAAGGCCAGAATTGGGAGTTGGGTGTAAAGGCCGACTTCCTGGATGGTCGTGTAAACGCCAGTGCGGCCTACTTCGAGATCCATGAAGACAACCGTTCCGTTTCGGACGATGACTACAACAACTTGAAACCTACCCCCTCGAACTACGCGTTCAAAGGCACCCAGGCCGTGACGAAGGGGTACGAGCTGGAGATGTCCGGCGAACTGGCTCCGGGCTGGCAGCTCCAGGCTGGCTATACGCACAAGATTGTGCGTGACGACAAAGACGTCAAGATTTCCACTTTCGAACCCGAAGACCAGGTCAGCCTGTACACCACTTACAAGCTCAAGGGTAATCTTGACAAGTTGACCGTTGGCGGTGGCGCTCGCTGGCAGAGCGTTGGCTGGCAGAATATCTATAACTCTCCCCGTGGTGGCTACGAGGAGTTCTCTCAAGAAGCGTACTGGTTGGTGGACCTGATGACCCGTTATCAATTCACTAAAAACGTGTCGGCGACGCTGAACATCAACAACGTTTTCGACAAGTCTTATTACACCAACATCGGCTTCTACAATTCTGCCGCTTATGGTGAACCCCGTAACTTCATGCTCAGCACTCGCTGGGACTTCTAAAGCAGGATCAGACGCCCCGAGGCAATGACTGCCCGGGGCGTTTTGTTTGTCCGAATACTATAGAGAGGGCCATAAAAAAGCCCCCAGTCGCTCAAGGTGACTGGGGGCTTTTCATATTGGCCTCTGGTCAGCTCATCGCGGCAGCGAAGCTATGGACGAACTCTGCGTTATCGATTAATCGGTCATGGCTGGTCTCGATCAACACTGAGCGCTCGATCGTTGATTGCACTGCAACTTCCAGCATGCTCGCCTCAATCAATTGATGATGTACCCCAGTACGACTCAAGGTCGCCCACCAGCAACTTATCGGTGCCTTGATCGCCTTGAAGTCGGCCTCGTGCAGGCGCTGCCCGAGAATGCGGTCAACCTCCCAGGAGATCTGCGCTTCGTGGCCACTGAGCAACTCATCCTTGAGCTCGCCAAAACGCGAGCCCAGGGTTTCCTCGGCCCAGTGGCTGAATGCAGTCCATTGCTCGCCTTCTGCAGCCTCTAAGCATTGCAGCTCGGACCAGTGGGCATGAATCTGCTGGGAGAACTCAGGGAACATCACCTCCAACAGTTCCACACGCCGTTCATTGGCAGAAATATCTCTTTCGTCAACCATCACCGCCGTATCCCAAAACGGCTTGACCCACTGCGGCGGGGATGCGTCGATCCAGCCAACACACTCGACCTGTCGGCCCGCCTGCTCCAGGCCATAGGCGACTTCCATCGCCAGGTTGCCCCCCAGCGACCAACCGGCCAAACGGAACGGACCCTCGGGCTGAGCCTTCAACAATTGCGTCGTGTAGTCCTCGACCATTGCAGCCCAGGCTGGCACCTCGCTGCCCTCCTCGGCCAAGGCGCGACACATCACCCCCATCACCGGCCTGTGCTCACGCAACGCAAGGGCAATCGCCTTGTAACAATGCACCGAGCCATAGCTGGGATGGAACAGGTACAACGGTGTTCCACGGCTTTGACTGTTGAGCCTCACGATCAACGAACTGCCAGCGCTTCCCTCAAGGCAAGCCGCCTGCCCTGCGACGCTCGGATTGAGCATCAACTGACTCACCGACAGCTCCACGCCAACAGCTTTGCGGATGCGCTCCTTGAGCATCAGGACCAGCAACGAATGCCCGCCCAACTCGAAGAAGTTATCTTCGACACTCACCTGCTCAAGCTCCAGGACTTCGCGCCAAATGGCTACAAGTGTTTGCTCCAGCGTATTGCGCGCTGCGACGAAGTGCCGTTCGTGCAAGTTTGAATCCGGCGCAGGCAAAGCCTTGCGATCCAGTTTGCCGTTGGGGCTCAGTGGCATATGGTCCAGCAGTACCCACTGCGCAGGCACCATGTAGTCCGGCACATGTGCCAATAAATGAGTGCTCAGTACATCACGCCAGGCGAGTGTCGAATCCTGCAGCACCAGATAGCCAACGAGAAACTTGCCTCCATGCACTTGCACCGAGGCTTCGCGCACCAGTGGATGCTCCAGCAAGCGCGCCTCGATCTCACCCAGCTCTATGCGCAAACCGCGTAGTTTTACTTGATGATCCAGGCGCCCGATGTATTCGATCACGCCATCCCTGCGCTGTCGCACGCGGTCGCCGGTACGATACAACCGCGTGCCAGGCTGGAACGGGCACGGTACAAACCGCTCTGCGGTCAGGCTGGGACGTCGATGGTAACTGCGTGCCAGCCCGACGCCCCCCAGGTACAACTCGCCCGCAACGCCCACCGCGACTGGCTGCAACTGCGCATCCAGCACGTAAGTGCGCAGATTGGAAATGGGTCTGCCAATCGGCACGCTGTCACGATGCTCATCGACGCACGTCCAGTGAGTCACATCAATCGCAGCCTCGGTCGGTCCATACAGGTTGAACAAGCCTGTATTCGGCAGCTCGGCGAATACGTGTTGCTGCACCCCCACCGGCAAGGCTTCGCCACTACAGATGATACGGCGCAACCCCTGACAGCTGGCCACCTGTGAATCCTGCAGGAATGCGTGCAGCATGGAAGGCACGAAATGCAGGGTGGTCACTTGGTGCCGATTGATCAACCCCACCAACTTCGATGGATCCCGATGATCTCCAGGGGCCGCTACCACCAGCCGTGCACCGGTCATCAAGGGCCAGAAAAACTCCCATACCGACACGTCAAAACTGAACGGTGTCTTTTGCAACACCGTATCTTCGGCGCCGAGCGTATAAGCCTGTTGCATCCATAGCAACCGATTGGTCAACGCACAGTGACGGTTACCCGCCCCTTTCGGCTGGCCGGTGGAACCGGAGGTGTAAATGACGTAAGCGAGATTTTCCGCGTCTACGGCCACATCAGGATCGGTATCGGCATACTCGCTCAACCAGTGATCGTCGGGCTCGACCACCAGACAGTGCGAGGGCGCGCTGACCGGTAAGGCTTGTAACAAATGCGCCTGCGTCAGCAGCAGCGGTACGTTGCTGTCTTGCAGCATGTAGGCCAGGCGTTCGCGCGGGTAGTCCGGGTCCAGCGGTACATAGGCGCCACCTGCCTTAAGCACAGCCAGAAGTGCTACCACCATTTCAATGGAGCGTTCCATCGCCACACCTACCAACACATCAGGCGCGACACCGGCCTGGATCAAGCGGTGCGCCAATCGATTGGCTCGTGCATTCAACTGCGTATAACTCAGTGTCTGAGCGCCAAACACCAAAGCCTGGGCATTCGGTGTGCGCCGCACTTGCACTTCGATCAGCCTCTGCACGCTGTCTTCCAACCGATAATCCTGCGCTGTGTCGTTCCACTGTTCGACTATCACCTGATGCTCAAGCGGTTCCAACAGCGGTAGCTGAGCGACACGTTGGTGAGGGTCATCCAACATGGCCTGCAACAGGTTCTGCCAATGGCGCGCCATGCGATTGGGCGTGGCGGCATCGAACAGGTCGGTCGCATAAGTCAGGGTTGCCCATAGCCCATCGACGGTTTCCTGTGTGTCCAGGCTCAAATCGAACTGCGCGGTTTGCGTGCCCCACTCCAAGCCTTCAATCCTCAGGTCGGGTAGTTGCTGGCTCGTACTGGCTAGACGCGCTTGACTCTGATGATTGAAAAGCACCTGAAACAACGGATTGCGGCTCAAGCTGCGTTCAGGTTGCAGGGCTTCGACCAATTGCTCGAACGGCAAGTCCTGATGGCTTTGGGCGTCCAACGCCCGGTGCTTGGCCTGCTGCAACAGCTGGGTGACCGTCAGCTGCGCATCGAAATCGCCCTTTAGCACTTGGGTGTTGACGAAAAAACCTACCAGGCGCTCGGTTTCGACCCGGTTACGATTCGCAATAGGCACACCCACGCGAATATCCTGCTGCCCGCTGTAGCGGTGCAGTAGAGCCTGGAACGACGCCAACAAAACAATGAACAGCGTGACATCCTCACGCTGCGCCAGGGCCTTGAGCCCCGCCACTAATGCCGGTGCAAGCTTGATCTCCAGGCTTGCACCACGAAAGCTCTGCACCGAAGGTCGCGGCCGATCAAGGGGTAGCTCCAACACTGACGGCTCACCGCCAAGCAGAGCCTGCCAGTAACCCATTTGCCGATCGCGTTCACCACCCGTCATCCAGTCACGCTGCCACTGGGCATAGTCAGCATATTGAATCGGCAATGCCGGCAGTTGCAGGTCCTGGCCCTGGCTGTAGGCGGCATAAAGTTGCACCAACTCATCCACCATCACCTGCATTGACCAGCCATCGGAAACGATATGGTGCTGCACGAGCACCAACACATGGTCGTCTTCGGCCAGGCGCAACAAGGTTACGCGCAGCAACGGCCCTTGCTGCAGATCGAAAGGTTGCGCGATCTCGGTCTCTACCCGACGCTGCAGGTCCGCCTCATTGACCTGCTCATGAAGGATGGCCACAGTGCCGTTTTCACGGATTATCTGGAAGGCCTGCCCTTCGTCCTGATGTACCTGCGTTCGCAGGCTTTCATGACGGGCTACCAGACTGTCGAAACTGCGTTGCAAAGCCGCATGATCCAGCCAGCCACGCAAGCGCAAGGTGCTGGGTACATGGTAGGCCGCACTGTGCGGATCCAATTGCCAGAGAAACCACTGGCGCTCCTGGGCATAAGACAGCGCCAACGGCTGTTGACGGCTGACCGGCAGGATCTGAAGCACACTTGCCTGTGATTCATGGGAGTTGCACAGGGTCTCGACAAACCCCTGCAGTCGCGGTTGCTCAAACATTGTTCTGAGGGGTACTTCCCGACCCAACAGTTGACGCAGGCGGGAAATTACCTGCATCGCCAATAATGAATGCCCCCCCGATTCAAAAAAGTGATCGGCCAGACCGACACGCTCCACGCCCAGGATCTGGGCCCAGATGGCCGCCACCTGTTGCTCCAACTCGCTCTCGGGCGCCACATACACCTGCTGCATCTGGCTCACATCCGGCAGCGGCAAGCCCTTGCGGTCGAGCTTGCCGTTGGGGGTCAGCGGCATACGCTCAAGGAACATCAAATGCGTCGGCACCATGTAGTCCGGCAAGCGGGTTTTCAAGGCGCGCCGCAAGGTTTCGCGACCGTTTGATTGAGCGACAGCATCATCCAGGAGCGTCGGGTCCAGTGGTACGACATAGGCCACCAGTTGTTTGCCGGTCGGCCCCTCCTGAGCCACCACCACGGTTTCACCGACACTGGCTTGCTCACGCAAGCGCGCTTCGATTTCCCCCAGTTCGATACGGAAACCGCGGATCTTCACCTGATGGTCGACACGCCCCAGGTAATCCACCACGCCATCCGGACGCCCGCGGGTCAGGTCACCACTGCGATACACGCGACTGCCGGGCTTGCCGAACGGGTCCGGCACGAAACGCTCGGCAGTCAGTGCCGGGCGCTCCAGATAACCCCGGGCCACGCCCTCGCCGCCCAGGTACAACTCGCCGGCTACGCCGATGGGCTGCAGGTTCAGTTGCGCATCCAACACGTAGCCACTTCGGTTGCCCAACAAGGTGCCGATGGGCGCGTAGACAGCTCCGCAAGGGTCGCCCTTGCGTGCCTTCCACAGCAGCGGCGTGACCACGGTTTCGGTCGGGCCGTAGCCGTTGAACAGGTATTCAGGCTTCAGCGCGCGCCACGCCAGGTCATAGCTGGCTTGAGCAACGGCATCACCACCGAAGCAGTACACCCGCACTGCCGGCGGGTTGCCGTCGCGCTCGGCATGTTCGGCCAACTGTTGCAGGTACACCGGTGGGAACACCGCCATGGTCACGTTATGGCGATGCATCTGCTCGTAGGTGTATTCCGGCAGCCACAGGCTGTCGTCACGGATCAACACGCTGGCGCCGTTGATCAGCGGGTGCATCCAGCCTTCGTGGGAGCCGTCGAAAGCGAACGACATGAAGTGCAGCTCGCAATCGGCCGGCGAGGTTTCATAGCGCTCGCCGGTAGCGATGATATGCGCCACCAGCGGGCCGTGTGACACCGCCACGCCCTTGGGCAAACCGGTGGAGCCGGAGGTGTAGATCACGTAGGCAAGGTTGTCGCCGTCCAG
>NZ_JBQEQE010000040.1:0-28410 GCF_052046095.1 Pseudomonas sp. 22072 | reverse complement strand
TCACGCCCTTTGGCGCGATGAACCTGGTAGTCCACCGCGACGATGCGGTCCAGCTCATAGCGCAGTAGTAGGGAACGACCAGCACCGTTATCCAGCCGCTCAATTCGCCCTGAACGATCCCGGCAAAGGCGCAGCCGGTTGTCATACGCATCGCTGATGGAAACCAAGACACCGTTACGAAAGTGATAAAACCGCGAGGCCTGGGCCAGCACCAGTTCATCAGGCGCCGAACCCAAGTAGATCGCCGCTTCCGCCAGGCTATTGGTGATCGCGGGCCGAGAATCGGTGGGCAAGGGCAGGGTAGTCGAGCGGTTCTCATGGTCAGTCCACACCACCGAATCGCCCGACACCGCAAGCCGATGGGCCAGCGCATGACTCCAACCAAACCCCAACCCACAATCCACATCCCCCGCACTGGTGCGATACAGCCGCGTCCACTCAAACGGCAAAATCCCATCCAGCGCGCCATCGGTGAGGGTCAGCAATTCCTCGCCGGTAACCATCGACACCGGGCAACCGTGGGTGACGGTTTTATCCGCAGGCGCCGCCGCATCCCCCTTCGGGTTCGACGCCACAGCCGGCACATCATCGACAGGCTCCTGACGAACCAACGTCGTGCGCTGGGTCTTGCCGCGCACCATCGGCACCGGGTTCGAAACCAGCGTGTCGCCTGCCTTCAACGGCACCACTGGCACCGCCTTGACCGGCGTCGCCGCACTGCTCAGCAACACCGGCTTTGCGGCCTCCACATGGGGCTCCAGCCGAGGCCCCGCCACCTGCTTGGCCAGCAATTCCAACAACGCCCGCGCCCGCCCGGACTTGACGCCACTAAGCATCTGAGCACCCAGGCGCAGCTGCACCCCAATGCCTCGCGTGGCCCAGATCAGCAGCAAGTTGATCAGCACTTCCCCGGTGATTTCACCCAGCAGTTCATATATGTCGGGCGGCGGCAGCATGCGTATCCAGGCCACCAGTGCCGATAGATAGATGAACAACAGCGGCTCATCACTGAGTACCAGCAACCCCTTGGCCAGCGTGTCTTTGCCCAGCTTGAGCAGCGCATTCAGCTCGGCCTCGGACAGGTATTTCAGCAACGTTTCGCTGTTGGACTTGAGGTTGGCGAGCAGGTCGTACAGCTCGGTGATGTTGTCCCACAAGTTGTAAAGCGCATTGCCGATCCCGGTAGCAAAGGCCATGCCCTGTAACGCACTGCGCTTGTAAGCAGGCGCTTTGGCAAAGTCTGCCCATCGAGGCTTGAAGTGCTCGGCCCATGCCTTGCGCAAATCCGTTTCCAGCCCGGCAATCACGGTCTCATAGGATGCATACAGCGCCTGGACGTGAGCCTTGGAAACAGTGGGGTAAAAGGTGATTTGGTACGGCTGGTCACGGGTACAGTCGTTGACTTCAAGAATGCCGCTGGGGCCAATGGTCCGATGCAGTGGCGCGCCTACCGGGCTGCCGTCCTGTGCAACGGCTTGCAGCATCACGGGCGTGTTGCCGATAGGCACGAACTGTGTGCTTTCGAACAGGTGCACCAGGGTCAACCCGCCCTGGGCTTTGCATTGAGCGACCGTGCGACTGGGTTTTTTGGAGGAAATTGGCGCGACCAGTGCGACGTCTTCCCCAACCTTGAACACCTGATCCACGCTAAGTGCCGACCCACTTAAAAAGCTGTCGGCCCACTTATCAAAGATATTCAGGCAGGTGCGAAAATCCGCGAATACGCGCTCGATGTTCGGCGCTTCGGGATCCATGGGCACCAGCACCAGGTTGGCCAGCACCGAGATCAAGAGACAGCCCCATTCATCAGGGCTCTAACGAACACCACCATCTGCAATCCCTCGCACTGTTTGATCAGGCGAGGGACTTTGCAGCGGTTGTCAGGTAAAAGAAGTCGGCGTTATTCGCGGGGATGGCGAGGAAGTTTCGTCTTAACTTCAGGTAAACCGAGGCTTGGTCGTAGGAGTCGGATTACAGCTGGAACAGTCTTACAACTTCAACTGCCCAATCGCCTTGCTCAACTCCCCGGCCAACGTCGCCAGTTCATTGCTGGTAGTCGCCGATGCCACGGTTTGATGTACGGTGTTTTCGGTCACATCGCGAATGCTCACCACGGCGCGGTTCATCTCTTCGGCAACATGGCTTTGCTGCTCGGCGGCCACGGCGATCTGGGTGTTGCTTTCGCGCATCTGTGCCACGGCCCCGGTGATTTCAGCCAAGGCCACACCAGCTTCCTGGGCCTGCTGGACGCAGTCATCGGCCTTGAATGAGCTTTCCTGCATAAAGTCCACGGCGTCGCGGGTACCGGCTTGCAGCGCCGAGACCATGCGGGTGATTTCGTCGGTGGAGCTTTGCACACGCTTGGCCAGGTTGCGCACTTCGTCGGCGACTACCGCGAAACCGCGACCCATTTCCCCGGCGCGGGCGGCTTCGATGGCGGCGTTGAGGGCAAGCAGGTTGGTCTGTTCGGCGATGCTGTGGATCACCCCGACCACGCCGTTGATTTTCTGGCTGTCTTCGGCCAGTTTCTGGATCATTTCGGCGGTCTGCTGTACCCCACTGGACAGCCCGGCGATCGAACGCTGTACCCGGGTGACCACTGCCTGGCCGCTGCCGGCGAGGGTGTCGGCGGACTGCGACAAGTCACGGGTGGCGCCTGCGTGCTGGGCGATGTGGTAGACGGTGGCGGTCATTTCGTTGATGGCGGTGGCGGCCTGGTCGGTTTCGCTTTGCTGGCCCAGCATGCCGTGTTGCACCTCGTTCATGCTGCTGGCCAGGCGTGCGGCGCCGTCGTCCAGTTGCCGGGCGGTGCGTGCCACGGTATTGACCACGCGCTGGTAACCGGCTTGCATGGCGTTGAAGGCGCTGGCCATCTGGCCGACTTCATCCTTGCAGGCCAACGGCACTCGCGCCGACAGGTCACCAGTTTTTTCAACGTGCAGCATTACATCCTTGAGGGTGTTGAGCTGACTGAGCAGGAAGCGGATCAACAACTGCGAGGCGCCGAGCATGGCTAGCATCAGCACTGCCACGGCAACGGCGTAATTGGCGAAGCGTTCACTGAACACCTGGCTCAGGCTCGGCGCGTAGGCGAGGACTGCGACCTGCTGGCCGTCGGCCCGGCTGATCACCTCGGCGCCGATCAGCGGGTTTTCACCGAACAACGGCATGGGGTTGAGTTCAGTCCAGCCGTTGGCAGTGCTCAGGGCGGGCAGGTCCTGGGGGATCTGGCCTTTGGAAAATGCGAGCCAGTGCTCACCAGTGGGCAACGTTCTGTCGGCTGGCCAGGCGCTGAGCAAGCGTCCTTGGGCCTGGGCCGATGCTTGCGATGCCTGGCTGCGCGCCTGTTGTTCAAGCTGTACCGCGTACAGCACCAGCAGCAGGGTGGTGATGAAGGCGACCGCGTTGACGGCCCAGAATTTGTATTTGAGCGAGATATTGCTAAGCCAGGCACCCATGGAAGGTTTTCTCTGATAGCGGAAACGGTATTGGCAAGGTGCCATTATTGTGCCGCTATTCAGAACAGCGCTTTTGATATGGGTCAATGCGCCGCATCAGTCGATGGCAGGCAAGCCAAAAAAGCGCCGGGCGCAGGCGGTGCTGTGCAACGCCAGATCTTCCATCGTTTCGTTACGGTGCAGGGCCACTTCGCGCAGTACTTCGGGCAGGTACGCCGGCTCATTGCGACCATTCTTCGGCTTGGGGCGCAGGGTGCGTGGTAGCAGATAGGGCGCATCGCTTTCCAGCATCAGACGGCCTCGGGGAATATCCCTGACCAGTGAATGCAGGTGGGTGCCACGGCGTTCGTCGCAGATCCAACCCGTGATGCCAATGTGCAAATCCAGGTCCAGGTAGCTGAACAGCGCTGCCTGTTCGCCAGTGAAGCAGTGCACCACGGCGGCTGGCAGGTGGTCGCGGTAGTCCTTGAGGATCTCCAGCAGACGCTGGTTGGCATCGCGCTCATGGAGAAACACCGGCAGTTGCAGCTCGACGGCCAGGGCGAGGTGTTCTTCGAGGACTTTTTCCTGCCGGGGGCGAGGGGAGAAGTCACGGTTGAAATCCAGCCCGCATTCACCCACGGCGCGCACTCGGCTGTCGGCGAGCAAGCTGCGCAGGCGTTGGGCGCTGTCGCTGTTCCATTCGCTGGCAGAGTGAGGGTGAATGCCGGCGGTGCTGAACAGGCGCTGGCCGCTTTCGTCGAGTTTTACACACAATTGCAGTGCCTGTTCGCTGCCTTCGACGCTGGTGCCGGTGAGTACCAATTGCTGCACGCCAGCGGCGTAAGCGCGTTCGAGAACGGCCGTGTGCCTCTCGTCGAAACTGGGGTTGGTCAGGTTGACGCCAATATCAATGAGTTGCATGGTGCTATCTCCGCCTGCGGCCGGAAAGCATATCAGAGCTGTAGATTGATAAGAAAAACCAAGAACTACAACGCGTTAACGCTGTCTTTGAACGTCGCAAGCGACATTGTGGTGGGCCGATTGCCTACCACCGTGGCGCCGTTGCACGCCTTGCCAGCGCATAAAGCGCTCTGTTTCTGACCACCAGCACGTCGTTATTCGCGAAGGTGCTGGCCAGTTTTCTTTTCGGAGAGCGGATGATCCGACCCTCGGCGTTGCTTATGTTGTGCCTGACGTTGCTGCTGCCCATGGCGGCGGTCGCACGTCTGGATGGGCCGCTGCAAGTGGCCAAGCCCGGCAAGGTCCGCGACCTCGCGCAAATTCGCTCCAGCCGCACTCTGCGCGTATTGGTCAACCAGAGCCGCAACAGTTCCGGTGAAGTGCAGGGCCAGGCCATCGGTGTCGAATACCATCGGTTGCGTGCCTTCGAGCAGTACCTCAATGGCCATGCCCGTGATGGGCAGGCCATCAATCTCAAGATCATCCCCAAGGCCAAGGACCAGTTACTCGGCGCGCTGGCCCGTGGCGAGGGCGACCTGGTGGCGCCCGGTGAGTTGCTGGACGTGAAGGGCGTGCACAAGGTCAGCGCCAGCGACCCGATTGTCAGCGATGTGCCGTTGTGGCTGGTGGGCGTCAAGGGTGAACGACGCTTTACCAGGCTGGAGCAACTGTCAGGTCGCACGCTGACGCTGACCACGGGCAGTGCGGCGGCGGATGCCATCAGTCAGGTCAATCAAAAACTGGCTCTGCACAAGCGCCCCCCCGTGAAAGTCGAATGGGTTGACCCCAGCCTGGCGGTGGAAGACGTCCTGGAGATGGTGCAGGCCGGGATTTTTCACCTGACGATCGTGGAAAAACCCATTGCCCAACGCTGGTCGAAAATTCTGCCCAAGTTGCGCTTTGACAAGCAGGTGGTGATCAGCGAGCCGGGCGACGAGTTCTGGTTTGTGCGCCAGGATGCCTCGATGCTGCGCGCCAGCATTGATCGGTTTCTCAAGACCTATCACACGCCTTCCGACCAGGATGTGGCATTCCAGCGTATCTATCGACGCCTCTACCAGGTCCGTAACCCGTTGGCGCGGGCTGACCGCCAGCGCCTGGAAAAACTGCGCCCGGTCCTGCAAAAACATGCACGTGAGCAAGGTATGGACTGGCTGAACCTGGCGGCGTTGGCGTTCAAGGAGTCTTCCCTGGACCCAGGCGCACGCAACAGCGGCGGCCCTACCGGCCTGATGCAGATCACGCCGTCGGCGGCCCAACGGGTGGGGGTCAACAATATCGAGACGCTCGACAATAATGTGCAAGCGGGGGCACGTTACCTGGCGATGATCCGCCGCAAGTTTTTCGCCAGCCCCAAGCTCAATGAGCGTGAGCGCATGGCCTTTATGCTAGCGGCGTACAACATGGGGCCGGAGCGAGTACAGGGCATGCGCACCGAGGCCAAGCGCCGTGGGCTTAACCCCAATCAGTGGTTCTTCCAGGTTGAACGCATTGCCATGGAGCAGGTAGGGATGGGCGGCGTCAGCTATGTTAATAGCGTCAACAAGTATTATTTGGCGTTCGATCGGCAGCGGGAGTCCTTGGAGCCGCCCGCGGCTAAAATTGCATCGCGTAAATAATCGAATTTTTAGATGTCAATTAGGCAATATTTTGGCTTTTATCATTGTTTAAACTGATTAATATAGCGGCCAACCAACCCCTACCTGGAAAAGGATTTACCCCCATGAGCCCAATGATTACCCGTGTACTGTCCACTCGCGCCGGTTATGGCCTGACTATTCTGCGAATTTTCGTCGGCATCATCTTCGCTGCCCACGGTTCGCAAAAACTCTTCGGCTGGTTTGGCGGTGGTGGCCTGGCGGGCACCGCACAATGGATGGAAAGCATCGGCCTGGCGCCGGGCACGCTGATGGCGCTGCTGTCGGGCGGTACCGAGTTCTTCGCCGGCCTGGCCCTGATCATCGGTTTGTTGGTTCGCCCTGCCGCATTGGGCCTGACCTTCCTGACCCTGGTGGCGATTTTCTCTGTACACATCCACAACGGGCTATTCATGGCCAACAACGGTTATGAGTTCGCACTGGCGTTGCTCGGCGGCGCGTTGGCGGTGTTGTTGGAAGGTGCGGGCAAATTGTCTGTCGACCGCGCGATCACTCACTGATCGTTTAGCAAGCTGTACAGAAGGCCCGCTGATGCGGGCCTTTTCGTTGCCCGGGATTCTTGACACTGCCCCACCGGCTTCTCTAGGATGCTGCTCATGCGCCGATTTAAACAGCTAATTGCGGGGCGCCACTGGGACTCAATGCAGCCCGACAGAAGCACGCTTGCTCACGCAGGGCGTTCTTCGAAATACCGCTAAAGCGCTGGTTCGGTGTTGCCTCTCACCTGCCCGCAGACTTTTGAGGCAGAGACACGACACGATGAATGCACTACGCCCTCTCATACGCCTGGCCCCGATCACCGCGGACCTGACTCAACGCAATCCGAAAATCCTTCTGGGCGGTAAGCACCAGCCGACGCTGCTGCGTTATCTGGACGGCTGGCCACGCCGTTCCGGTCGACCTTCGGCGTTCCTGATCCAGTTTGTTGAAGACGGCGATTCCCTGGCCCGTTTTGCCAGCGATAGTTTCGACCTGGCAGTGATCCAGGCACCGAATGCCAGCAACGCCGTTGAGGTGATCCATCAACTGACACGCATTGCCCGCCAAGGCCTGATTACCCGTCGCTGAGCGACTGGTGATAGGCCGCCAACGTAGATGTTCGACGCCTTCGCTGGTATAGGAAAAGTACCCAGGCAATCAGGCACAGCAGCAGCGGTATTGTGGCGACCATCAGCCATTGCAGATATCGTTCGAAACGCAGCAGCGGGGCGTATGCCTGGGTCTTGAGCGCCTGCAACTCGATAGGCAATTGCAGGCGCTCTTTGTTGAGTGCCTGCAACTGGGTAGTGGTATCCACGGCTTGGGTCATGAGGCTGGTGTGGGGTGGGTTCAACCTGCGCCATGCTTGTTCTGTCTGCTCAAGTCGTCGCTCCATCGCAGTCGCACTTTTGCGATAAGCCTGTGCGGCTTCGTCGCGCATGTGTTCTAGCCTGCGCAATGGTTGGCGCATCACACGGGATTGAATATTTCTGAGTGCCTCGGGCGCCGCCAGATTATCCAACGTGTTCAATACAAACTGCGCGTTGCCGTTGGGCAGGGCGTTATTGAGCGTGTCCGCGAGCAAGTCGGTGTCGGCGACGATCACCATCTGGATCTGTTCTGCCCTCTGCAGCCCGGGCGGCTGGTCCTCCAGGCCGTCGGGAAACGCTGAATAAGCAGGCCCTTCAAGGCGGGCGGCGATGACATGGCGCTGTCCTGAAGTCGCTGATTCATCTATGAGTGAATCGAACGTAGTAGCGGAAGCAAAGCGTTCTGCGTCCACCAATGCCGATTGGCGTGAGCTCAGCAGAAGCGGGGTCAACAGCGAGCGGCTTTTGGGGGCCAAGGAGAGCGCGCCGCTGCTCGATACGATGACCGAATGCAGTCCCCAGGTACTGATATCCGTCCTGGTCATTGCCTGCCTTGGCAGATGTAGCCTGGCTGGGTGCAGTACCGCGGGCATTCCGGTGTCGGGCGTTGCTGATGAGGCATAAAGATTATCGACCAGCAACTTGTCCGCAGGCATCTGGATACCCCATGCGGTCAGCAGCGCATCCAGCCTGGCGTTTGTGGATATGGCGTCGGCGCCTATCTCGCTCACCGGGTCGATGAACATCATCAGCTTGCCGCCTTTGAGTACCCATTGCTCAAGGGCATATAGGGCTCGACCAGATAGAGCGTGTGGCTGTACAACCATCAGTGTGTTCACGGAGGGCGGTACTTGGGTGATGTTCGCTGCCAACTCCACCACATTGAATTGCTCGCGCATCAACTCCAGTAACCCGCCGGCCGATTTGTCCAAGGGCAGTCCCGACAGTAGGCCAACAGTGGGGCGGTCAGGGTGCATCAACTTGTAGATCAGGTGGCTGATTTCATACTCGAGCAATGATTCATGCTCAGGGTTGAACGCTTGGATGCGTTGGGCGCCCTGGCCGGCACGCGTACCGATAAGGCCAAGGAATCCTTGTGTGTCATCAAGGCCAAACAAGCTGGCTTTATAGGCGTCCTCAGAGAACGGGGTGGGGTTGATAATATGTAAGTTGATCATGCCGTTGGCAGCTTTTTCGAATTCCTTGAGCAAGTCTTCCACGCGCCGGCCATAACGTTTCAATACCGGTTTTTTTTGCGGTGCATTGAGGGTGTTGAAGAAATATAAGTCCAGTTGGCTTTCAAGTGAAACGAGTAATTGCCGCGCCGATGGCGATAGGGTGTGGGTGTTTTCTTGGGAAAAGTCCCAACGGACAGTTGGCAGTTTGGGTACCCAGACTAAATTGAATGCCAGAAACAGTAGTGATATGACAATCAATGTCATACCCGCGCGAAAAGCGGATCCCATCAGTGGCGTTCCTATGTCAGCTGTTTCTGTAGTTGAGTGTGAAGGTGGTCGCAAACAGAAAAGCCAAGATCATGCTTATGAAGTACAGGCAGTCATGCAATGTCAACTTGCCGTTATCCATCGCGCTGAAGCGGGAAATCGGATCAAGGGATATCAAACTGTCGATAATCCATATGGGGGTCTGCTGTTCCAGTGCATCCAACATTGAAGATATCCCACTGGCGGCCAGCAACAAGCACAGCGTCAAGAGGGAAATCATAACGCGTTGGTTCGTCAGCACACAGGCAAAGCAACCTACAGAGAGATAGCTTCCCGCCAACAACCAACTGGCGAAGAACTGTGATGCGATAACGGTATTGTCGGGGGTGCCAAGATAGTTGACAGCCATCACCCAAGGGAAATTAAGCATCAAAGCGATGCCACAGACGATCCATGCCGCCATAAACTTTCCAACCACTCGCTGCGTCGGAGTGACGGGTAAGGATTTCAATGTGTCGCAAAACCCGGTATTGGATTCGTCGGACCATAACTGCGTCGATAAAATCGGTACCAGTAGCAGATAGAGCCATGGATGCAGTTCGAAGAAAGCCTGCAAATCGCTGCTGTTTTGCTCCAGCCAGTGATGGCTGTGCAACCCCAGCGTCGCACCCAGCACGAGAAAAACCGCCACACTCAGATAAGTGCTCGGTGACGAGGCAAAGCTGGCGAGTTGTCGTTTGAAAATGATGGCTAGCAGTCTCAAGGATTTACCTCATGGCTCAGATGGTGAACGACATCGTTCAGGCGACCCGGCTCCAGATTCATTGACGTTATGTTCCAGCCACGGTGGGTAATGAGCGCGTTGATTGAAGGGAAGATGGAGTGCCCGGGCATGGCCAGAACAGTCACCTTGCCGGGGGCATGCCGGTCTTCTTCGATGCCTGCGACGCCAGGTAATACGGCAAGCGCCAGCAAATCCAGCGGGGTGTCCGCCGCCAGGGTCACCGCTTGGAAATGCCGGGAGCTGCGTTGCAGATCCGGCAGTGAAGCGTCGGCCACCAGGCGGCCGTCGGCGATGACCAAGGCACGGGTGCAGGTATCCGCTAACTCTTGGTAACGGCGGGAGGCGATGATGATCGTCATTTCCTCGGTCAGGGATTGGATGAGTGCCCTGAACTTGAGCCGTTGATCAGGGCATAGTCCCTCCGTAGGCTCATCCAGCAGAAGCAGGCTTGGGGAGTGCAGGAGTGCCTGGGCCATTGCGACTCTGCGCTTCAAGCCAAGTGGAAGCACATCGATCGGGCAGTTGAGCACGGGCAGCAGTTCCAGTCGCGTGACTACTTGCTCGACTCGACTGCGCTTTTCAACACCGCTCAAACCGCGAATAGCGGCAATAAAATTGAGCATATGCCTGACGGACATCCTGTGATGATTGAGACCGTCCTGGAGTTGATAGCCAACGACTTTTTTGGCTTGGAGTGAATGGGTCTGGGTACTGAAGCCTTGGATAGTGATTTGTCCTGAAGTAGGTTTGATTGCCCCGGCAATCAAACTCAGCAGTGCTGTTTTTCCTGCACCACTCTCTCCCAGCAGGGCCACACACTCCTGGCGCTGGGCGCAGAAGGAGAGGTTGGTGATAACGCTTTTTTTGCCCAGCTGTTTTGTCAAGTTGCTTATCTCGATCATATTTTTACCGAATAAGTTTTGCAGGGCGTGTGAGAGGTGCCGGCCGTATGGGAGAGAGCTTTAAAAAGGGTACGTTCAATAAAGTGGCTTGGGAACGCGAGACGTAACTAATAAGAAGAATCCTACGTTCGGCTCGATAATTCGCTGAAACAATTGTTTTGTTTGGAAGACTTATTAAAGCTCGGATGTTTATCTGGTGTTTATATAAGGTTTTTTCTTTTATAATGAGGCCTGATTGCCATGATGCTTCTACGTACTCTTGTTCTTGAACGTAACGACGAAGACGCGCCCGTTAACGGCGCGTTGCTGTGTGGGTTCGCTGTCACGCAAACCGGGTCCAACTTTCTCGTGTATAGCCTGGATGAGGAGACCGAACCCGGTCACTCCCGGGTCTATATCGCGGTATTACGTAAAAAGCTCGAACGCTATTTTCTGGGGGGGGTTGATTCAAAAGAGGACCTGCAATCAGCGATGCAGGTCTTCAAGCAGATCCTGATGATGGCGGCCGCGTCAGGTTCGAAGGCAAGCTCGATTGGCGACGCTGAGGTTCCCTTTCACTTTATTGACTTGAAGGGCTGCCGGCTGCCGCCTGCCAGGCCCGAGGATCATCACTCGGTGATCATCAAGAAGGCATTGGTCATGAAGGTGATCACCTTGGGTATGTCTGCGCCGGCGTTGCCTGCGATCGAAAGCAGCGCAGTGATCGTGCCGTCCATTCGCTTTTCGTCGCAAATGGTTGCGCCTCCCCGAAATCCGCGCGCACCCACGGCTGTGCCGCAGCCTGTGGATGAAGACACCTTTGAAGAGCCGGCGCAGTCGCTGGCCGCGATACCGCAGTTGCAGGTCAAGACCAGTGCGCCGCCTGTCCCGGATGAACAAAATGACAGCCAGTTTGAGCCAAACAACCTGCGGCTGGAGCCACCCGAGCCCGACCACTTGGACCCGCCTGCCCACCTGGAGCATACCTCTTTGCTTGAAATGGACAGCGCGCTGAGCAATCTGGCCAAGGTCGCCCAAGAGTTGACGCAAAAAAAATGCGCCGTCCTCGAGAAAGAACAAATGCTTGAACAGTGGCAGGCGTCCCTGCAACAGCAGCAGAGCCAACTGGATGAAAAAGGCCGTGAACTTGAGCAGCGCCATACCTATTTGCAGAAGCAGGGGTTGGAGGTCAGTCAGAAAGCCGAAAAGCTGACAATGATGATGTTGCAGTTGTCCGGCATGCGCCAGCGCATGCAGGGCATGCTGCTTGAGTTGGATCAAGTCCTGGAGGGCCATGGGTGAGGTTACAGGGGGCGCCGGCCTGGATACTTTCCAGGGTTCATTTATCATCAGTCCCAGCCAGCCGCTGCCTGGGCATGATGCCCTGGCGTATCGGCACCATTAGACATTGCCTGGGGATGTGAGCGTTTGAGTACCAAGCTGATTACCAAAGAGGGTCATGAAGCGCTGAAAAAAGAGCTGGATTACCTATGGCGTGAAAAACGTCCGGATACCACGCGTAAAGTGACCTGGGCAGCCTCCCTGGGAGATCGCAGTGAAAACGCCGATTACCAGTACAACAAGAAGCTGCTGCGCGAGATCGACCGACGGGTGCGTTACCTGCGCAAGCGCCTGGAAGACATGCGGGTGGTGGAGTACATGCCCGAGCAGGAGGGAAAGGTGTTTTTCGGCGCATGGGTCGAAATCGAAAACGAACAGGGCGAGGCCAAGCGTTTTCGCATCGTGGGTTATGACGAGATCTACGACCGTATGGATTACATCTCCATCGACTCACCCATGGCACGGGCCCTGCTGCGCAAGGAGGTGGATGACGAGGCAGTCGTACAGACCCCAGGCGGAGAGGTGTGCTGGTGGATCACCAAGATCGAATATGTAAAGCCGGCCTGATGGCACGTACCCTTGGCAGAGTACGCGCCATCGGGGGTCAGCTTTCGCGCAGAACGTTCAGCGGGCTGGCATTCAGTGCGCGGCGCGTGCCAAATACCCCGGCAGCGCCAATCAGCAAGGCACCGATTACGGGCAGCAGTAACAACCACGGGTGGGGATGCCACGCCAGGTCAAATGCATAGCGGTACAGCACCCAGGTCACCAGTTCGGTGCCCAGTGCCGCCAACAAGCCGCTGACGGCGCCCAGCAGGCCGAACTCAATGCGTCGGGCCTTGACCAGCAACTTACGCTCGGCACCCAAGGCGCGTAGCAATGCACCCTGGCGGATTCGTTCATCCAGGGTGGCCTGCAGGCCAGAGAACAACACCGCCATGCCCGCCGCGAGGACAAACAACAGCACGTATTCGACTGCCAGCGTTACTTGGGCAAGGATGCTGCGCAACTGCTCCAGCAGGGCCTCGACCTGCAGGATAGTGACCGCCGGGAAGGCCCGTGACAGGTCGACGATCTGTTGGTCATGGCCGGGAGCCAGATAGAAGCTGGTGAGGTAGGTCGCGGGCAGATCCTTCAAGGTGCCCGGTTGGAAAATCATGAAGAAGTTGGGCTGGAAGTTATCCCAGTTGATGGTACGCAGGCTGGTGACCCGCGCTTCACGGTTTTCCCCGCCGATGGTGAACAACAGATGGTCGTTGAGCTTGAGCTTCAAGCTCTCGGCCACTTTGGCTTCCACCGACACGCCAGGAACCCCGTCAGTGGGTTGCGCCGACCACCAGGTACCTGCCGTCAGGACGTTACCCGCTGGCAGGTCGGCTGCCCAAGTCAGGCTCAGGTCACGTTGAGTGGCACGGTCGCCACTGGAGTCCTTGCTGACAATCTCCTGCACGGCTTCGCCATTGATGCTGATCAAGCGCCCTGGCACCACCGGGTAGAGCGGCGCTGCTTGTGCCTGGACGTCCAGCAGCCGGGCGCCAAAGGCGTCCTTGTCGGCTGGCAGGATATTCAGCGCGAAGTAGTTGGGCGCATCCTTGGGCAACTGGTTTTGCCAGGTGTCGAGCAATTCGCCCCGCAACAGCGCGATCAACCCCATGGACAACAGGATCAAGCCAAAGGCCAGGGATTGGCCCGCTGCCGCCAACGGGTGGCGCAACAATTGGCCCAGGCCCAGGCGCCACGGCAGGGAGGCGCGAGCCAGTAACCGCCGCAGGCTCTGTAGCAACAACAGCAGCAAGCCACCCAGGAGCAGCGCAGCGACTACACCGCCGCCGAGTAACGCGAAGGTCAATACCAGGTCCAGGCTCAGGCGCCACATGATCAGGCCCAAGGCAAACAGTGCCGCGCCATAGACCATCCAAGTGCTTGAAGGAATAGGCAGCAAATCGCGGCGCAATACCCGCAGCGGTGGTACCCGCCCCAGTGCGGCCAGCGGCGGGAGGGCGAAGCCGGCGAGGGCGACCAGTCCGGTGCCGATCCCGGCAACAGCCGGCAGCAACCCGCCTGGCGGTACGTCGGCGGGCAACAGGTCGTGCAGGAAGTAGAACAGGCCAAATTGCGCCAGCCAGCCGAGCAGGGCGCCGGCCAGGCTCGCCAGCAAGCCCAGCACGCTCAGTTGCAGGCTGAACAGCAGCATGGCTTCACGGCGCGACAGGCCCAGGCAGCGCAACAACGCGCTGGCATCGAAACGTCGACTGGCGAAGCGGTTGGCCGACAGCGCCACGGCCACGCCAGCCAGCAGCACGGCCACCAGGCTGGCCATGTTCAGGTAACGTTCGGCCTTGCCCAGCGCGCCGCCGATTTGCTGGTTGCCATCGCGGGAGTCCTGCAGCCGCTGGTTGGCAGCCAGGCCCGGTTTGACCAGGTCGCGATAGGTTTGCAGCGCAGTGCTGCCTTGTGGCGCACGCCATAGTTCGCGGTAGCTCACACGGCTGCCTGGCTGGACGACACCGGTGGCGTCCAGGTCCGCCAGGTTGATCATGACCCTGGGCGTGAGGCTGTAGAAGTTCCCGGCCCGGTCGGGCTCGTAGGTCAGGATGCGCGCCAGGCGCAGGGTCTTCATGCCGACATCGATGCTGTCGCCGATTTTCAGGTCCAGCGCCGTCAGCAATCGTGCTTCCACCCAGGCGTCACCGGGTTTGGGACCACCGCCAGGGGTTTGCGTACCGAATGGCTCGGTGCTGCTTTTAAGCTCGCCGCGCAAGGGGTACTGCTCGTTGACCGCCTTGATGCTGGAGAGCTGGATGCCATTATCGGTGGCGATAACGCTGGAGAACTCCACGATACGAGCGTGATCCAGGCCCAGTTCGGTCCCGGATTTGATTTGCTCGGGCCGGGCCGGCGAGCTGCCTTCGAGCACCAGGTCGGCGCCGAGGAATTCGGTGGCGCGCAGCAGCATGGCGCCGTTGAGGCGTGCACCAAAGTAGCCGATGGCGGTGCTTGCAGCCACGGCCACCAGCAGGGCAAAGAACAGCACGCGCAATTCGCCGGCGCGGGCATCGCGCAGTAACTGACGCATGGCAAGGCTGAACAGACGCAATAGCGGCAAACGTGCCATCAAGGCTCCAGGGGCGCGACCATCAGGCCGGCTTCAAGGCGGATCAGGCGTCGGCAACGGTGGGCCAGGCGCTCGTCGTGGGTGACCAGTACCAGGGTCGTACCGCTCTCTTTATTCAACTCGAACAGCAGATCGCTGATGCGCTCGCCAGTGTGGCTGTCGAGGTTGCCGGTGGGCTCGTCGGCAAACAGCACGTCCGGTTCCGCGGCAAACGCGCGGGCTATCGCCACGCGTTGTTGTTCGCCACCGGACAGCTGACGGGGCGAGTGGGTCAGGCGCTGGCCCAGGCCTACGCGCTCCAGCAGGTGTTTGGCTCGCTCGCGGGCGTCCTGGCGACCGTCCAGCTCCAGCGGCAGCATCACGTTTTCCAGTGCATTCAAGCTGTCGAGCAATTGGAAGGATTGGAATACGAAGCCCACATGTTCGGCACGGATGCGTGCGCGCTGGTCTTCGTCGAGGGTGCTCAGGGCTTGCCCGGCCAGGGTGACTTCGCCGCTGCTGGGCAAGTCGAGGCCGGCCAGCAGGCCCAGTAGCGTGGATTTGCCGGAACCGGAGCTGCCGACGATAGCCAGGCTATCGCCCTTGTTCAGTTCCAGGCTCAGTTCGTGCAGGATAGTCAGTTCACCTTCCGCGCTGGGAACCACTTTGCTAAGGTTTCGCGCGGTGAGAATGCTTGCGCCCATGGAGAATCCGATGCGAGTGTGGTTTTTGAGTGCTGGCCTGGCCTTGATGTGCATGGCCCAGAACGCAGCGGCGGGTACAGTCCTGATCGTTGGCGATAGTATCAGTGCCGGTTTCGGCCTGGATACCCGCAAAGGGTGGGTCGCGTTGCTGGAGCAACGGCTCAAGCAGGAGGGTTTTGACGATAAAGTGGTCAATGCTTCCATCAGTGGCGACACCAGCGCGGGAGGCCTCGCGCGGCTGCCCGCGGCGCTTGCAACGCACAAACCGGACGTTGTGGTGATCGAGTTGGGTGGCAACGATGGGTTGCGCGGCCAGCCGCCTGCGCAATTGCAACAAAATCTTGCTTCGATGATCCAGCAGTCCCGGGACAGCGGCGCCAAGGTGCTGCTGTTGGGCATGCAGATTCCGCCCAATTACGGCAAACGCTATGTCGAAGCCTTTGCCAAGGTATTCGGTGATGTGGCACAGAAAGAAAAGGTGCCGTTTGTGCCGTTTTTCCTCGAGGGCGTGGGTGGCCATCCGGAGTTGATGCAGGCTGACGGGCTACACCCGGCAGTCGCGGCGCAAGACAAGTTGCTGGAAAATGTCTGGCCAACGCTAAAACCGCTGTTATGACGCTTTTCTACCGGCAGGCTTTCGGCTAAGGTGGCGCCCCCCCGATTTGGAGCCCTCGATGTCGCGCCCTGCCTGGTCCCTGTTTAACTACCAACTGATCGAGCCGGACGAGCAGCTGGACCTGTTCGCCTGCCAGGAAGTGCGGGTGCATTTGGTGGCGCGTCAATTGGAACTGGGCGGCTCGATCGATCGCACGCTCTGCGGCACTCTATTGCCGGCACAGCCACGCTGGTCATCGGTCAACCGCTCGATTTTCCAAGACCAGCGACTCTGCCCGTTATGCCGGGCAATTCTCGAATCGCAAAAGCGCGGCACTCCGCCGATCTGGCCGGAGCTGCGCTTCGAGTTATAGAAGCAGCTGCAAGCATCAAGCTGTAAGCTGTAAGCTAGCGGCTGAAAGCTTGTAGCTCGCTTTTAACCTACCCGTCGTCTTGCGAAGGATTTTCCGGATGTTGTCGCGCCTTTCCGTCGTCACCTGCTGCCTGTCTCTTGCTGCGCTTTGTGCGGCGGGTTCGGCGGCGGCCTTGCAGTTGCCCTTGCCGCCGCCCGGTGAGGACATTGTTGGCCAGGTCCAAGTGATCAAGGCCAAGTACGAAGACACCTTTGCCGACCTTGGCACCACCTACGACCTGGGCTATTCGGAAATGGTTGCGGCCAACCCGGGTGTCGATGCCTGGTTGCCGGGGGCGGGCACCGAGATTGTGCTGCCGACACGCTTTATCCTGCCGCCCGGGCCGCGGGAAGGCATTGTGATCAACCTGGCGGAATACCGGCTCTACTACTATCCAAAAGGCCAAAACGTCGTCTATACCTTCCCCCTGGGCATTGGCCGGGAAGGCTGGGGTTCGCCGATCGCCCATACCAGTATCATCGCCAAGACGCCGAACCCGACCTGGACGCCACCGGCCTCGATCAAGGCCGAACACGCCGCCAACGGTGATCCGCTGCCCAACGTGGTGCCTGCCGGCCCGGACAATCCGCTGGGGCCCTTCAAGTTCACCCTGGGCACGCCGGGTTACCTGATTCACGGCTCCAACATGAAGTTTGGTATCGGCACGCGCACCAGCCACGGTTGCTTCCGCATGTTCAATAACAACGTGTTGGAAATGGCGGGCATGGTGCCGGTAGGCACGTCAGTGCGCATCATCAATGATGCGTACAAGTTCGGCAGCAGTGGTGGCAAGGTTTACCTTGAGGCTCACACGCCGTTGAACGATGACGGTACGCCCTCGGTGGTCGACAAGCACACCGCGGTCATCAATGCGTTGCTCAAGCGCGAAGACCTGTCCAATAACCTGCGGGTCAACTGGGACCAGGTGCGTGATGTGGTCGCCGCCGAGGATGGCTTGCCGACCGAAATTGGAGTGCCAGGCGCGGCGCCCGTGGCCTCCAGTACCCCAGCCGACCTGCTGTAGGAGCGAGCTTGCTCGCGAAAAACCTGAGGGCGCCGCTGACATTCAGGACGCCCGCGTTATCGTTGACCATCTTCGCGAGCAAGCGCGCTCTACAGGTGGCGCGGGCCAAATCAAAGGCAAAAAAAAGCCGACCCATAAATGGATCGGCTTGATAACAACCCCGAAGGATTATTACTTGCGGCTTGCTTTTTCAAGCATGCGCAGAGCGCGCTCGTTAGCTTCGTCAGCAGTCTGTTGTGCTTTTTGAGCAGCAGCCAGAGCTTCATCAGCTTTACGGTAGGCTTCGTCTGCACGGGCCTGGGAGCGAGCTGCTGCGTCTTCAGTTGCAGTCAGACGAGCTTCGGTTTCTTTGGAGACGCTGCTGCAACCGGTAGCCAGAACTGCGGCCAGAGCCAGAGCAGAGAATTTCAGAACGTTGTTCATCGTGTTCCCCTTCAAGGACTTTCAATTTAATGGCTACTTTCTCAGAGTGAGCTAATAGCCGGCGTACATACTACCCATTACTTGTAGTAAGTAAACTGACGTTGCGCAAGAAGCAAAAAAAATTCTTGTGCCGAATCTATTTTGGCTAATCTTTTGGCGGTCTGTATGAAAACTGTCCAGATTTTTGCACCTCGACGAACATTGGATCCAGGCTGAAAGGGCCGGCCCGCATGTGTTAAGCCTTGTAAACAGATGAAATTTTATATAACGAAGCGGGGCACTTTGGTTGCGCTTGGCTTTACTGCGCAAGGCATCTTTCGCGCATCTAGAGGTGACTTTAAGTGCGCCAGTTCGTCTCAAGGTTCAACTGCCGGCAATGTTCAGGCTATCGGTCACCGGTTGATCGAGGCCCTTTCTATATCCACCAGCGGCAGGGGATGACGAGTGCGCCTTGAGCAATTTCAGGATTGGTGCCTACTATTCCCTATGTGCTGGTTGTGAGCGCTCACGGTTTTCTCGCTGTCGAAACCGGCACGGGGTGGCGTAGATGTTCCTTCGCCGGAAAAACATCGGTAAGGTAGGGTCGTTAATTCAGACCCGCGAGGAGTAGTGATGAGCGAGGCGTTGTCCATCCACCATGACCAGGCTGGTCATCAGTTCGAGACCAATGTGGACGGTCATCGTGCCTACCTGACCTACATGGACCTCGGGAAGCAGACCCTGGATATCTATCGCACCTTCGTGCCCAACGCACTGCGGGGGCGAGGCATTGCGGCTGCGTTGACCGAGGAAGCCTTGAAGTTTGCCGAAGAGGCTGGCTACACGGTGATCCCCTCATGCTCCTATGTCGAACGCTATATGGAGCGCCACCAGCGCCATGCTGCGAAGTTGTAACTGACCAGTTGCCAATAAAAAACGCCGGGCTTGGCCCGGCGTTTTTGTGTGCGCGAAACAGGTATTGGCTCAGGTGCGTTTGCGCTGGGGCAACACGTCCTTGAGTTTGGCATGCATGCTGCGCAGGGTGGTCTCAGTGGCCGACCAGTCGATGCAGGCATCGGTGATCGACACGCCGTATTGCAAATCGGCCAAGTCTTTTGGAATCGCCTGGCAACCCCAGTTCAAATGGCTCTCGACCATCAAGCCGATGATCGACTGGTTGCCCTCCAGGATCTGGTTGGCAACGTTCTCCATCACCAGCGGCTGCAACGCCGGGTCTTTGTTGGAGTTGGCGTGGCTGCAGTCAACCATGATGTTTGGCTTGATCTTGGCCTTGTTCAGTGCCTGTTCGCACAATGCGACGCTGACCGAGTCATAGTTGGGCTTGCCATTGCCGCCACGCAGCACCACGTGACCGTAGGCGTTGCCCTTGGTCGTCACGATGGACACGCCGCCTTCCTGGTTGATACCCAGGAAACGGTGAGGGCTGGAGACCGATTGCAGCGCATTGATCGCCACGGTCAGGCCGCCGTCGGTGCCGTTCTTGAAGCCTACGGCCGAGGACAGGCCGGACGCCATTTCGCGGTGGGTCTGGGATTCGGTGGTACGTGCGCCGATGGCCGACCAGCTGATCAGGTCCTGCAGGTATTGCGGGGAGATCGGGTCGAGGGCTTCGGTTGCGGTGGGCAGGCCCATTTCAGCCAGGTCCAGCAGCAGCTTGCGGCCGATGTGCAAGCCATCCTGGATTTTGAAGGAGTCGTCCAGGTATGGGTCGTTGATCAAGCCTTTCCAGCCGACGGTGGTACGCGGTTTCTCGAAATACACGCGCATGACCAGGTACAAGGTGTCGGACACCTCTGCCGCCAGCACCTTGAGGCGCTCGGCATATTCGTGGGCGGCCTTGAGGTCGTGGATAGAGCAGGGCCCGATCACCACGAACAGGCGGTGGTCGGTGCCGTCGAGAATGTCACGGATGACTTCGCGGCCCTTGGTGACGGTCTGCAGGGCAGCGTCGCTCAGGGGGATTTCGCGCTTGAGCTGATCGGGGGTGATCAGGGTCTCGTTGGATTCAACGTTAAGGTCATTGATCGGTAAATCAGCCATCGTGTTACTCGCCAGGGTCACGGGTGCCGGCCGCCAGCTATCCCCGTGCGGCGGGCACAGCATGATTTGAATGCAGGGGGGAGGAACCTTAGCGCGTAACACGGGCCCGCGACAATGGGCAAAGCCCGGTTTAATCCAGCGCTGGCTACACAATCGCCTCATGGGAGAACTCGCCAGCATGGCGCGACACCCAGTCACGGGCCATGGCTTCAAGTTGCGCAGGCGTTGGCTCGGCATCTTCGTGCAGGCGGCAGTAACGCTCGATCTGGCACACTTGCTCACCCATTCGCGCACCGAACAAGGCGTGTTCATCGGTAAAGCAAATACCGATGCGATAGCCCTGTTCGACTTTGCGGCACCAGGCGACATAGCCCGGATAACGGGCGCTGGGCCCCAGGGAAGGGATATGCAGATCAACCGCCGTGCCGGCGCGCCAGGCACGTGGCCAATTGCAGGCGACGCCGCCGCGGCCGATAGTATGCAGGCGTTGGCGGGGCAGGGCGGGAGAGGGACGTTGGATCAACTCGACAGCGACATCATCAGGGTGAGGTAAAAAACGACCCATGTACACGGACTCCGAGCGCCGTCCAGTTGACGGCAATGGCAGCAGTATAGTGAAGGAACTGGAATTGACCGACCTGGATATTGACCAGCAATTGCTGGGATTGCCAGGTATTTCGCTGGTAGTGTTCACCAGTGTCGGTTGTGCCAGTTGCCGCTGGGCACGCCAGCAGTTGCCTGGCTGGCACTTGCCGGTGGACCGCGTGTGCTGGGTGGATGCCGGGCACAACGGCGGTGCGGTGGAACGCTACCAGATCTTTCATTTGCCGGCGTTGTTCTTGGTGTGCGAGGGTCAATTCCTTGGGCAATTACAGGCACGTCTTACAGCATCCGACCTCGCTGAATGCGTAAACCAGGCGCTCAATCGAATACCAGAGGATTTGCCATGACAGCAGTTGCAGCCCCGTCGCCACGCATTGGCATTATCGGTACCGGTGCCATTGGTGGTTACTACGGACTGATGCTGGCGCGTGCCGGCTTCGATGTGCATTTCCTGTTGCGCAGCGAATATGCCGCGGTGAGCAGGCATGGCCTGCACGTCAACAGTACGGTGCATGGGCAACTGCATCTGCATCCGGTGCAGGCCTATGCCAGCGCCGCCGACATGCCGCCGTGCGACTGGCTACTGGTGGGCACCAAGTCCACCGGCAATGTGGACTTGGCGCCAACCATCGCCCAGGTGGCGGCGCCGGACGCCAAAGTGGTGCTCTTGCAAAACGGCCTCGATGTGGAAGACAGCCTGCGTGAACACCTGCCGCCGTCGCTACATCTGTTGGGCGGCCTGTGCTACATCGGTGTGCACCGCTCGGCCCCCGGTGTGGTCGAGCATCAGGCGCTGGGCCGGGTCAACCTGGGCTATCACAGTGGCACGGCGGCCAACGATGAGGTGCGGCAACAGGCGATTGTCGAAGCCGGCGCCGGGCTGTTTCATCAAGCTGGCATCGAGTCCCAGGCCATGGCCAATGTGGATCTGGCGCGTTGGCACAAGCTGGTCTGGAACGTGCCGTTCAATGGCCTCTCTGTGTTGTTGGGTACGGGCACCACGGCCATGATGGCAGATGAGTCCAGCCGCGAGTTGATCCAGGCGCTGATGGCCGAGGTGGTGCAGGGCGCTCATGCCTGCGGGCATGAAATTCCTGCCAGTTACGCTGGGCAGATGTTCGCCATGACAGAAACCATGGACGACTACCTGCCCAGCATGTACCACGACCATCTGCACAAGCGGCCGCTGGAGCTGGCGGCCATCTACGCCCGCCCCTTGGCCGCTGCCAAAGCGGCCGGTTGCGAACTGCCACGCATGCAGGCGCTCTATCAGGCCTTGAGTTTTATTGATCGGCACAACCGCTGATTGGGGGGAACTACCATGGTGAAGGGATTGGCTGACAAACTGGTGCTGGCGATTTCCTCACGAGCGCTGTTCGACCTGAGTGACAGCCACAAGGTTTATCTGGCTGAAGGGGTCGAGGCTTACCGCAAATACCAGATCGAGCACGAGGAAGAAACCCTCGAGCCTGGCGATGCCTTCCCGCTGGTCAAGAAGCTGCTGAGCCTGAATGCCAGCCTGGGGCGTGCGCGGGTCGAGGTGGTGTTGGTGTCGCGCAACAGTGCCGATACCGGGCTGCGGGTGTTCAACTCGATCCAGCATTACGGCCTGGATATTTCCCGCGCCGCTTTCGTAGGCGGGCGTAGTCCCTATCCCTATTTGGCCGCCTTCGGTTGTCATCTGTTTCTCTCCACCCATGCTGAAGATGTGCGCAGTGCCCTCGATGCCGGGTTTGCGGCCGCGACGATTTTGTCCGGCGGCCCGCGCCGCGCTTCCAGCGAAGAGCTGCGCATCGCATTCGATGGCGATGCCGTGCTGTTCTCCGATGAGTCCGAGCGTGTCTACCAGGCCGGCGGGCTGGCAGCCTTCCAGGCCAGCGAGCGAGAGTCGGCGCGCCAGCCTTTGCACGGCGGTCCGTTCAAGGGCTTCCTGGCGGCACTGAACCTGTTGCAACGCGAGTTTGCCGATGAGGCCTGCCCGATCCGTACCGCATTGGTCACCGCACGTTCGGCACCGTCCCATGAACGCGTGATCCGCACGTTGCGCGAGTGGGATATCCGCCTGGACGAGTCGCTGTTCCTCGGTGGCCTGGAAAAATCCGCGTTTCTGGAAGCCTTTGCCGCCGATGTGTTTTTCGATGACCAGGCCGGCCATTGCGAGAAAGCCAGGGAGGTAGTGGCCACCGGGCACGTGCCCCATGGCATCAGCAATGAGTTGAGAATCCAGACCGAGAGCTAGCTGCTAAGCTCATTCAATTCCCGCCATCCTGGCAGTCCAGGAGGTTTTATGATTCGCTCGATGCTGTTTGCCACGGACCTCGGTCTGTATGCACCCTATGTGATGCAACATGCAGTGGCGCTGGCGCGAACGTTCAAGGCTGACCTGTATGTGATCCACGTGGTCGAGCCCATTGGCTTGTTCGCCGAATCGGTGTTGCAGAGCTACCTTGATGAAACCGCCTTGAGCGAATGGCAGAGCAAGGGGCTGAGCACGGTGATGGCGACGATTGAACAGCGCGTGCTGGACAGCTTTCGCGAGGAGTGGGAGGAAGGGGAACAGGACCTGCAATGGATTCGCTCGGTCAAGGTTATCCAAGGGGATCCTTGCGAGGTGATTCTCGACCAGTTGCGAAAACTGTCCGTCGACTTGCTGGTCGTAGGCAGTCATAGCCAGGCAACCGGCGTGGCCGTCCCCCTTGGGCGTACCGCCGCACGGGTGTTGCAGTTGTCCCCGGTGCCGGTTTACCTGGTGCCGTCGCTGCAGCGTCGGCGCAGTGACGATAGTTGATCGGTAAAAACGATAAAAAGTTCTAGATTTATCCGTTAAACCTTTAATATAGTTATATACCGTCGCTGATACCGTGGCGTCTATCTGCTTTGAGGGATTCATATGAAGCTTCAACAACTGCGCTACATCTGGGAAGTGGCGCACCACGACCTCAACGTTTCCGCTACCGCTCAAAGCCTCTATACCTCGCAGCCTGGTATCAGCAAGCAGATCCGCCTGCTCGAAGACGAGTTGGGCGTCGAAGTCTTCGCACGCAGCGGCAAACACTTGACCCGCGTCACTCCAGCTGGCGAGCGCATCATCACCACCGCCGGCGAGATCCTGCGTAAAGTCGAAAGCATCAAGCAGATCGCCCAGGAGTTCTCCAACGAGAAGAAAGGCACCTTGTCGATCGCCACCACTCACACCCAGGCGCGCT
Source organism: Pseudomonas sp. 22072 (assembly GCF_052046095.1). Taxonomy (NCBI): domain Bacteria; kingdom Pseudomonadati; phylum Pseudomonadota; class Gammaproteobacteria; order Pseudomonadales; family Pseudomonadaceae; genus Pseudomonas; species Pseudomonas sp. 22072. The sequence continues at coordinate 4,451 of NZ_JBQEQE010000040.1, read as the reverse complement.
ATGCATTGCCGCCGGTGATCCGTGATTTCATCAAGCAATACCCGGACGTAGCGCTGCACATGCACCAGGGGTCGCCGATGCAGATTGCCGAAATGGCCGCTGACGGCACCGTCGATTTTGCCATCGCCACCGAGGCCCTGGAATTGTTCGGCGACCTGGTAATGATGCCCTGCTACCGTTGGAACCGCTGCGTGGTTGTGCCCCAGGGGCACCCTTTGGCCAAGCTGCCGAAGCTGACCCTGGAAGCCTTGGCTGAATACCCGATCGTGACCTACGTGTTCGGCTTTACCGGCCGTTCCAAGCTCGACGAAGCGTTCAGCCATCGCGGCCTCACGCCCAAGGTGGTGTTCACCGCTGCCGATGCCGACGTGATCAAGACCTATGTTCGCCTGGGCCTGGGCGTCGGGATCGTCGCCAAGATGGCGGTCGACACCAACCTGGACAAAGACCTGGTGGTGCTGGATGCCAGCGAATTGTTCGAGTCCAGCGTGACCAAGATCGGTTTCCGTCGCGGTACCTTCCTGCGCGGCTTCATGTGCGACTTCATCGAGAAGTTCGCACCGCACCTGACCCGTGAAGTGATGGCCAAGGCGATCCAGTGCCACAACAAGCAAGAGCTGGAAGAGTTGTTCGACGGCGTTGAATTGCCCGTCCACTGACCGCGGTGACCCTGTAGGAGCGAGCTTGCTCGCGAAGATCGCCAACGTTAACGCGGGGCGCCAGGTAGCATGCAGCACCCTTGCGTTTCTTCGCGAGCAAGCTCGCTCCTACAGGGGTGTAGGTTATCTGGCCTCGGTAACCGTAAAGTACTGCCGAGCGCCGGCCACCAGAATCTCCACCTCTTCATCGATACGCTTGCCCAACAGGCCTTTGCCCAACGGCGAGCGCGGCGTGATGACGGTCACCGGTTGCCCGACCACATCCACTTTCAAACCCGCTGCATCCGGCGCCAGGAACAGCCATTGCTGACGACCGTCCTCGTCTTCCAGGCCCACCAGCGTGCCGATCTCTATTCCGCGTCGATCATCGTATGCACGTAGCTGCAGTTGCTGGCACAGCACCAGCGATTGCTTGATCTCCTCCACTCGCCGGGCCTGCCCGGTGGCCAGGTACGAAGCCTCCAGGCCGAGGGTGTCGTATTTGTTCTCGGCAATGTTTTCTTCGTGGGTCGCGGTTTCGTAGGCGGTCTGCGCGGCGCGTTGGATGATGTCGAGGTCGACGGTGAGCTTTTCCAGGATCAACTGGAGCACGGCGTGTTTATTCATGGCGGTATTTGGCATCAATCGCAGAATTGCAGGACATTGGCCCGCGTCTTTTCATTGGGGGCGTTCTGGTCTTGTTGCAGCCAGAACTGGCATTTGGGGTTGGACAGGTTACGCGCGTTGCTTCGGGCCTGGTCCAGGGCCTGTTGTTGTGCCTGTTTTTGCAGGTTCTGTTGGTACTGTTCGAACAGACGGTTCGGTGGCTGCGGCTCAACCATCGCCGGTTTACCCAATTGCTGAACCGCCTGTGCCACCGGCGCCAGGCTCTGGGGGAACAGGTAGCGAGACGCCAGCCAGGCGGTCAGCGCAATGGCGATAAACCCTAGCCACACGCCGGCGGCAATCGCGATGCAGAGCTTGAACAGCGATAACGGACGGTCAGACATAAGGGCCTCCTGGCAGGCATTGACGGCATGATGGTGATTGTCGCACAGCCTCCGTGCAGAATAATCGCGATCAAGCCTTCTGCATCCACGCATTTATGCGGACAATCGAACCTTTGATTGATGGAGCCCGGAATGAAAGCCCGCTGGGATATTTTTTGCAGTGTCGTCGACAACTACGGCGACATCGGCGTGACCTGGCGCCTGGCCCGGCAGTTGGTGGTGGAGCATGGCTGTGACGTGCGCTTGTGGGTCGATGACCTGCGCGCCTTCGAACGCATGTGCCCGGACATTGATGTGCAGGTGGGCCAGCAATGGCAAGAGGGCGTCGAAGTGCGTCACTGGCCGGCCGAGTGGGCGGGCGCGCACCCGGCCGATGTGGTGATTGCTGCGTTCGCCTGCCAGCTACCGCCTGAGTACATGGACCGCATGGCCGAGTGTGAACGTGCGCCATTGTGGATGAACCTGGATTACCTCAGCGCTGAAGACTGGGTGGTAGGTTGTCATCGCTTGCCTTCGGTGAAGTACAAAGGCGTGCAGAAATACTTTTTCTTCCCCGGATTTCGCCCTGGCACCGGCGGCCTGTTGCGTGAAGCCGGCTTGTTGGAGCGACGCCGGGCGTTTCAGCAGGACGCCGCCGCGCAGCAACAGTTCCTGCAAAGCCTGGGCGTTGCTCCGACGGCCGGCGCGCGTTTGATGTCGCTGTTTGCCTATGAGAATGATGGCTTGGCTGGCTGGCTGGACGTGCTGGCAGCCGATGGGCGTGGGACGCACTTGCTGGTGCCGGAAGGGCGCATTCTGGGGGATGTGCAGCGCTGGCTGGGGGTGAGCAGTTTGTCGGCGGGAGACATTCAGGTGCGCGGCGCGCTGACCGTTCAGGTGATTGCATTCGTGCGTCAGGAGCAATATGACCGATTGCTATGGTGCTGCGAATTCAACGCCGTACGTGGCGAAGACTCGTTCGTGCGTGCCCAGTGGGCGGGGAGGCCAATGCTATGGCACATCTACCGCCAGGACGAAGACATCCACCTGGACAAGCTCGATGCCTTCCTGGAACTGTACACTGCCGCACTTTCACCGGCCGCCAAGGCTGCCGTCGTCACGCTCTGGCAAGCCTGGAACGCTGATGGCGATATGGCACAGTCCTGGAAAATGCTGCTGGAACACTGGCCCGAGGTCACCCAGCACGCTGAGAAGTGGTGTCTGGAACAAGGCTTGCAGGCCGATCTTGCGACGGCGCTGGTACAGTTTTATGAAAGTTGGATATGATACGCCACCTTGATTTTTGTCAATCCCATCCAAATTTCGGATATACGCAATGAAAACTGGTAAAGAACTGAAACCCGGTACAGTGATCCGTCTCGAAAACGACCCTTGGCTGGTTCAGAAAGCTGAGTTCACCAAGTCTGGTCGTAACAGCGCAATCATGAAGACCAAGCTGAAGAACCTGCTGACCGGTTACAAGACCGAGATCGTCTACAGCGCCGATGACAAACTGGACGACGTAATCCTCGACCGCAAAGAAGCGACCCTGTCCTTCATCAGCGGCGACACCTACACGTTCATGGACACCACCGACTACACCATGTACGAGCTGAACGCTGAAGATATCGAAGCCGTTCTGCCGTTCATCGAAGAAGGCATGGAAGACGTCTGCGAAGCTATCTTCTTCGAAGATCGCCTGGTTTCCGTAGAGCTGCCGACCACCATCGTGCGTCAGGTTGACTACACCGAAGGTTCGGCTCGCGGTGACACTTCCGGCAAGGTGATGAAGCCTGCCAAACTGAAGAACGGTACCGAGCTGAGCGTTGCAGACTTCATCGAAATCGGCGACATGATCGAGATCGACACCCGTGAAGGTGGTTCGTACAAAGGTCGCGCCAAGAAGTAATTCTGGCCCCGGCGATACGAAAAAAGCCCGACTTTGAGTCGGGCTTTTTCATGGGCGTCTGTTTTTCAGACCGTTACATGCAAGCGCACATCAACGTTGCCACGGGTGGCGTTGGAGTACGGGCAGACCTGGTGCGCGGCGTCGACCAGGCTTTGCGCGTCATCTTGGGCCAGGCCCGGCAGGCTGACATGCAGGTCGATATCCAGGCCGAAGCCGCCAGGGATCTGGCCGATGCCAACGTGGGCGGTGATCGAAGCGTCATCCGGGATTTTGCGTTTGGTCTGGCTGGCAACGAATTTCAGTGCGCCGATAAAGCAGGCGGAGTAGCCGGCAGCAAACAATTGCTCGGGGTTAGTGGCCTGGCCACCGGCGCCACCCAACTCCTTGGGAGTCGACAGTTTGACGTCGAGGATATTGTCGCTGGAAACGGCGCGACCATCACGGCCGCCAGTGGCGGTGGCTACTGCGGTATAGAGCGTTTGCATGGGGCGTTCCTCTGTATGTTTAGCGCTAAACATTTGCGCGCTAAGTAGTTGGTGAGGCGAATGTATAGCGCTAATGTTTAGTGCGCAAGTTAATTTTTCAGTTTTTTGGCTGATTGAAAAAATTGAGGGCACCGCAGAGCAAAAAGTGGGAGCTGGCTTGCCTGCGAGTGCGGTGTGTCAGTCAATGCATTGTTGACTGATGTACCGCAATCCCAGCATAGGTATCTACATAACTCTGTTAGCTCAACGGTAACCACGATGCGAAGCGAGCCGCTCTTTATCTTGATCTGCTTTTGATCTTAGGCGCCCCGTTAAACCACGCTGGCGGATTACAGGCACACCGAGCCTGGGCGAGGTGCCGAGTGGTGGGGCAAGAGCGTTTTGCTTACTTTTGTCTGGGCCGGCATTCCGGCTTTTCAAAAGTGAGCCG
>NZ_JBQEQE010000039.1:20985-35657 GCF_052046095.1 Pseudomonas sp. 22072 | reverse complement strand
AAATTGGTGGAGCTAAACGGGATCGAACCGTTGACCTCTTGCATGCCATGCAAGCGCTCTCCCAGCTGAGCTATAGCCCCGGATTTTTCGTCTCGCGACGCAGCAGACCTTTCGAGCTGCTTGTTGAAACTGGCGTCCCCTAGGGGACTCGAACCCCTGTTACCGCCGTGAAAGGGCGGTGTCCTAGGCCACTAGACGAAGGGGACAAAACCTTCTGTACATCTGATCAGAGCTGAGACCTGATCAATTCAAGGACGGTGTGGCCGGAACCTTGAACCTGTAAATTGGTGGAGCTAAACGGGATCGAACCGTTGACCTCTTGCATGCCATGCAAGCGCTCTCCCAGCTGAGCTATAGCCCCTCATCGGTGAGGACGGGGCGAATCTTAATGGCGGTTTGGAAACGTGTCAAATTTATTTTCAACAATTTCCAAAATTTTTTGCCGGGATAACAATCACTTACCGACGAAACCCCGGAAAACCGGGGTTTCGTGCCCTAAGCGGCCTGCTTAGGCGATAGCGCCCAGCAGCTTTTCCCATTCCTTGTTTTCTTTCTTCGACACACCACCAAGCAAATCAAGGGCTTGGCGCAGACGGAAACGGGTCAGGTCCGGGCCGAGAATTTCCATCGCATCGAGCACAGACACCGAACTGGCCTGCCCGGTGATGGCGGCAAACATCAGCGGCATGGCATCGCGCAGTTTCAGCTCAAGGGATTCCACCACCGCCTGGATGGTCGCGGTGATCGCATCCTTCTCCCACTGACGCAGGCTTTCAAGCTTCCACAGGATCAACTGCATCAGCTGGCGAACCTGGTCACCGGAAAGCTTCTTGGACTCGAACAGCTTGGGATCGGGATTCACGCCGCCAGCAAAGAAGAAACTGGCCAAGGGCGCGACCTGGCTGAACGTCTCTACCCTGCCCTGCACCAGTGGCGCTATCTTCATCATGTACTCGGGGTTCAACGCCCACTGCTGCACACGGCTGGCGAACTCTTGCACCGGCAGGTCACGCAGCCACTGGCCGTTGAGCCACGAAAGCTTCTCGATATCGAAGATCGGGCCGCCGAGGGAGACGCGGGACAGGTCGAAGTTGTCGACCATTTCCTGCAACGAGAACTTCTCGCGCTCGTCCGGCATCGACCAGCCCATGCGGCCCAGGTAGTTGAGCATCGCCTCGGGCATGAAGCCCATGCGCTCGTAGAAGGTCACCGACGTGGGGTTCTTGCGCTTGGACAGCTTGCTCTTGTCCGGGTTACGCAGCAGCGGCATGTAGCACAGCTGCGGTTGCTCCCAGCCGAAGTATTCGTACAGCAGGATCAGTTTCGGCGCCGATGGCAGCCACTCTTCGCCGCGCAGCACATGGGTGATGCCCATCAGGTGGTCATCGACCACGTTCGCCAGGAAGTACGTCGGCAAGCCGTCGGTCTTCATCAGCACCTGCATATCCATGCGGTCCCACGGGATCTCGACGTCACCGCGCAGCATGTCCGGCACCACGCAAACGCCTTCGCTTGGCACTTTCATACGAATGACGTGAGGCTCACCGGCGGCCAGGCGCGCAGCCACTTCTTCCTTGGACAACAGCAACGCACGACCATCGTAACGCGGGGTCTCGCCACGGGCCTGCTGCTCGGCGCGCATCTGGTCCAGTTCTTCGGCGGTGCAGAAGCACGGGAAGGCATGGCCCATGTCAACCAGTTGCTGGGTGTATTGCTTGTAGATGTCGCTGCGCTCGCTCTGGCGATACGGGCCATGCGGGCCGCCGACATCCGGGCCTTCAGCCCAGGTAATGCCCAACCAGCGCAAGGCATCGAAAATCTGCTGTTCCGACTCACGGGTGGAACGCAGTTGATCGGTATCTTCGATCCGCAGGATGAATTCACCACCATGCTGCTTGGCAAAGCAGTAGTTGAACAGGGCGATGTAAGCAGTACCGACGTGGGGATCCCCAGTAGGCGATGGCGCAATGCGCGTGCGGACGGTGGTCATGGCAGGTCTCGAATGGGCGATAAAACTGAAAATTGAAACAAGGGGCGAATGGTAACAGCCTGGGGGATATCTGGAAAACCGAGGCGCGGCCATCGCAGGCAAGCCAGCTCCCACATTTTGACCGCATTCACAGATCAATGTGGGAGCCGGGCTTACACGCGATGGGGCCAGCCCAATCAACGCAAATCAAACAGCCAGCAGGCGCTCACGCAACTTGCCAATCTCATCCCGCGTCTGCGCCGCCGCCTCAAACTCCAGATCCCGCGCCAACTGGTACATCTTCTCTTCCAACTGCCGAATCCGCTTGGTGATCTCACTCGGTGAGCGCAGTTCGTTTTCGTACTTGGCGCTCTCCTCGGCGGCCTTGGCCATGCCCTTGCGCTTCTTGCTGCGCGAGCCGGGCACGGTGGCGCCTTCCATGATGTCGGCAACGTCCTTGAACACACCTTTGGGGGTAATGCCGTGTTCCAGGTTGAACGCGATCTGCTTGTCGCGACGACGCTGGGTCTCGCCAATCGCACGCTCCATGGAACCGGTGATGCGGTCCGCATACAGGATCGCCCGTCCATTGAGGTTACGCGCCGCTCGGCCGATGGTCTGGATCAGCGAGCGTTCGGAGCGCAGGAAGCCCTCCTTGTCCGCATCCAGGATCGCCACCAGCGACACTTCCGGCATGTCCAGGCCTTCACGCAGCAGGTTGATCCCCACCAGCACATCGAAAGTGCCCAGGCGCAGGTCGCGGATGATTTCCACGCGTTCCACGGTGTCGATGTCCGAGTGCAGGTAACGCACGCGCACGCCGTGGTCGGCCAGGTAATCAGTCAAGTCTTCGGACATGCGCTTGGTCAGGGTGGTGACCAGCACCCGCTCTTCCAGGGCCACGCGCTTGTTGATTTCAGAGAGCAAGTCGTCGACCTGGGTCAGCGCCGGGCGAATTTCGATTTCCGGGTCCACCAGGCCAGTGGGACGTACCAGTTGCTCGATGACGCGGCCCGCGTGCTCGGCTTCATAGTTGCCGGGCGTAGCGGAGACGAAGATGGTCTGCGGGCTGATGGCTTCCCACTCGTCAAAGCGCATTGGCCGGTTGTCCAGCGCCGACGGCAGGCGGAAGCCGTACTCCACCAGGGTTTCCTTACGTGAGCGGTCACCCTTATACATGGCCCCCACCTGCGGCACGCTGACGTGGGATTCGTCGATCACCAGCAAGGCGTCCGGCGGCAGGTAGTCATAGAGCGTCGGTGGCGGCGCCCCGGAGTCACGGCCCGACAGGTAGCGCGAGTAGTTTTCGATGCCGTTGCAGTAGCCCAGCTCCAGGATCATCTCCAGGTCGAAGCGAGTGCGCTGCTCCAGGCGCTGGGCTTCCACCAGCTTATTGTTGGAACGCAGGTATTCCAGGCGCTCGGCCAGCTCGACCTTGATGCCCTCGATGGCGCCCATCAAGGTTTCGCGTGGGGTCACGTAGTGGCTTTTCGGGTAGAAGGTAAAGCGCGGCAGCTTGCGGATCACCTCGCCGGTCAACGGGTCGAAGGCCGACAGGCTTTCAACTTCATCATCGAACAGCTCGATGCGGATCGCTTCCAGGTCGGATTCGGCCGGGTAGATGTCGATCACATCGCCGCGCACCCGGAAGGTGGCGCGGGCAAAATCCATGTCGTTACGGGTGTACTGCAGGCTCGCTAGGCGGCGCAACAGTTCGCGCTGGTCGAGTTTGTCGCCACGGTCGACGTGCAGCACCATCTTCAAATAGGTTTCCGGGCTGCCCAAGCCGTAGATGCACGACACCGTGGTGACGATGATCGCGTCTTTGCGCTCCAGCAGTGCCTTGGTGGCCGACAGCCGCATCTGCTCGATGTGGTCGTTGATCGACGCATCCTTCTCGATGAAGGTATCGGAGGATGGCACATAGGCTTCGGGCTGGTAGTAGTCGTAGTAGGAAACGAAGTACTCCACCGCGTTGTTGGGGAAGAACGCCTTGAACTCGCCGTAGAGCTGCGCCGCCAGGGTTTTGTTTGGCGCCAGCACCAGGGTCGGGCGGTTGGTCTGGGCGATCACATTGGCGATGCTGAAGGTCTTGCCGGAACCGGTCACCCCAAGCAGCGTCTGGTGCGCCAGGCCGGCCTCGATGCCTTCGACCATCTGACGAATGGCTTCCGGTTGATCGCCGGCGGGTTCAAAACGGGTAACGAGCTGGAAATCCGACATAACGTACCTCGTGAAGTCACCCCAGACTCGACACCGCCAGGGACGAAATAGCTCAGCAACCCGCGATTAGTCATCGCAGGTTGCAGGAAAAAACCATGATAGCTGTAGAAGTGGTGTCGAATGTGACGGGTTTCAAGGCCGTCTTCCTACACGACCTTTATCGTCAATGTTGCAATAAGACTAACGGTCAGCAAATAAACCGAAAAACTTGGCCGAAAAGCCGTTTCCGTTGTCGCTCTCAGCCGTGATGGCCTCTATACTAGCTCCCCGTTTGTGCACCGCTCTAGTGCATTCGGCTGGAGCGCGACACGTCCCTCCTACCCCCCATAGAGCTGCCGCAAAAATGAGCCTGTTCTCCGCTGTCGAAATGGCACCACGCGATCCAATCCTGGGCCTCAACGAAGCATTCAACGCCGACACACGAACCACCAAGGTGAACCTTGGCGTGGGCGTTTACTGCAACGAGGAGGGGAAGATTCCACTCTTGCGTGCCGTTGCCGAAGCGGAAGCCATTCGTGTGGCGCAACATGCCGCCCGTGGCTACTTGCCAATCGACGGCATCGTGGCGTACGACCAGGCCGTGCAAAAGCTGCTGTTTGGCGCTGAGTCGCCACTGTTGAGCGCAGGCCGTGTGATTACCGCCCAGGCCGTGGGCGGCACTGGCGCGCTGAAAATCGGCGCCGACTTCCTCAAGCAACTGCTGCCCAACGCCGTCGTCGCCATCAGCGACCCAAGCTGGGAAAACCACCAGGCGCTGTTTGAAAAAGCCGGTTTCCCGGTGCAGACCTACCGCTACTACGACGCCGCCACCCACGACGTGAACCGTGCCGGCCTGCTCGAAGACCTCAACGCCCTGCCGCCACAGTCCATCGTGGTGCTGCACGCTTGCTGCCATAACCCGACCGGCGTCGACCTCAGCCCGGCCGACTGGCAAAACGTGCTGGACGTGGTCAAGGCCAAGAACCTGGTGCCGTTCCTCGACATGGCCTACCAGGGCTTCGGCGATGGCATCCACGAAGACGCCGCCGCGGTGCGCCTGTTCGCTGAGTCGGGCCTGACCTTCTTTGTATCCAGCTCGTTCTCCAAGTCGTTCTCGCTGTATGGCGAACGCGTAGGCGCGCTGTCGATCGTCAGTGAGTCCAAGGAAGAAAGCGCGCGCATCCTGTCCCAGGTCAAGCGTGTGATCCGCACCAACTACTCCAACCCGCCGACCCACGGCGCAGCCATCGTCGCCGCCGTACTCAACAACCCGGAACTGCGCGCCCAGTGGGAAGCCGAACTGGCCGAGATGCGCCTGCGCATCCGTGGCATGCGCGAGCAGATGGTGGCCGAACTGGCCAAGGCTGCTCCAGGCCATGACTTCAGCTTCGTCGGCCGCCAGCGTGGGATGTTCTCCTACTCCGGCCTGACCGTTGAGCAAGTCACCCGCCTGCGCACCGAATTCGGCATCTATGCGCTGGATACCGGTCGCATCTGTGTGGCGGCGCTGAACCAGTCGAACATTGGTGCAGTGACCAAGGCGATTGTCCAAGTGCTGTAAGCGGACACACGTTATACGAAGGGGGAAGCCAATGGCTTCCCCCTTTTTATTGGCGAACGCACTAGACTGAACACCGACTGCCCCTTGCTGTGAGAGCTTTATGAGAAACGACGACCTGGATCTGCGCGCCGACCGCGACGAACTGCACGACTACGCCCCACGCGCACCGCAAGCCAAGCGGCAGAAGAGCTTGGTGCTGCAGGTAGCGCTGGGAGTATTCCTCGGTGGGTTGGCGTTATGGCTGGTACAACTGGGCGCCACGGCAATCATGGCCAAACTAGCCATGGGCACCCTGCAATTTGGTGGCTGACCCGCTCTCCTGTAGGAGCGAGCTTGCTCGCGAAAAACCCAAAGACACCGCGTTCATCCAGAATGCCCGCGTTATCGTTAACGGTCTTCGCGAGCAAGCTCGCTCCTACAAAACCCGCGTTCTTCCAGCAGTTTTACAAAGCTGTTCAAACTCTGCGACACCGTGCCCCGCCGCCAGATCAGCCAGGTATTCAAGATACGGAACGTGTCGGGCAGCGGCCACACGCTCACCGCCGCACACCCCGGCATACTCTCCAGCATACTGCGCGGCATCAGCGCCAGCCCGGCCCCGGCGCTGACACAGGCCAACATGCCATGGTACGACTCGATCTCGAAGATCCTGCCGGGCACCGCGCCATCCTGTGAGAACCAGCGTTCGAAGTGATGCCGGTACGAACAGTTGGAACGAAACGTATAGATGTTCTCGCCATTCACATCCTGGCCGCGGGTGATCGGCGCGTGATGCAGCGGCGCAATCACCACCATCTCTTCCTCGAACACCGCCACACCCTCCAGCGTGGAATGCAGCACCGGCCCGTCGACAAAGGCCGCCGTCAACCGACCCGACAGCACGCCTTCGATCATGGTGCCCGAGGGGCCAGTGCTCAGGTCCAGCTCGACCTTGGTGTATTGCTGGTTATACGCCGCCAATAATGCCGGGATACGCACCGCCGCCGTGCTCTCCAGCGAGCCCAGGGCAAAGGCGCCCTGGGGCTCCTCCCCCGCCACCGTGGCGCGGGCTTCCTGTACCAGGTCGAGAATACGCCGCGTGTAGCCGAGGAAATTCCACCCCGCCGGAGACAAACGCAAGCGACTCTTCTCTCGGATGAATAACTCCACGCCCAAATCCTGCTCCAGTTGCTTGATGCGCGTGGTGAGGTTCGACGGCACCCGATGAATCAACTGGGCGGCAGCGCTGATGCTGCCTTGCTCGGCAACGGCCTTGAAGATTTCCAGCTGCACCAGATCCAAATCATTCTCCAATCATGCACATGATCGTTCCCACGCTCTGCGTGGGAACGCTGCCTCGGACGCGCCGCGTCCGATCGTTGGCGCATAGGTCTTTGACGCGGAGCGTCATGGGATGCATTCCCACGCAGAGCGTGGGGACGATCTAACATTCTCGAATTGAGAACATATTACTTATTATTATTCAGTTTCCAGAAAACATACAACACCGTACGCTGGCCCTATTCCACTCATTCAGCCGGACGGTGCCATGAACAATGTTATCTCCCACCAGACCCACGCCCTGTCGATCAACCCCGCCAACGGCGAAACAGTCGGCAGCTACCCCTACGAAAGCGCAGAACAACTGAACGCCGCCCTCGCCCGCTCGACCACTGCCTTCCGCACCTGGCGCCGCACGCCTGTGAGCCAGCGCGCCGAATACCTGCTGGCCCTGGCTGCCGCCCTGCGTGAGCAAGCTGAAGAGATGGCGCAAATGATCACCCTGGAAATGGGCAAACCCATCGCCCAGGCCCGCGCCGAAATCGAAAAATGCGCGCAACTGAGCGAATGGTACGCCGCCCACGGGCCGGCCATGCTCGCCCCGGAGCCCACCCTGGTGGACAACGGCAGCGCCCGGATCGAATACCGCCCACTGGGCCCGATCCTCGCGGTAATGCCGTGGAATTTCCCGGTGTGGCAAGTGCTGCGCGGCGCGGTGCCGACCCTGCTCGCCGGCAACACCTATGTGCTCAAACACGCGCCAAACGTGATGGGCAGCGCCTATCTGATCCAGCAAGCGCTGCGTAAAGCCGGTTTCGCTGAAGGCGTGTTCGAAGTGATCAACGTCACCCAGGAGGGCGTGTCCGCTGCCATCGCCGACCCACGCATCGCCGCTGTGACCCTCACCGGCAGCGTGCGCGCAGGCATCGCCATCGGCTCACAGGCCGGGGCCGCATTGAAGAAATGCGTGCTGGAACTGGGTGGCTCCGACCCGTTTATCGTGCTCAACGACGCCGACCTCGACGCCGCCGTGCAAGCCGCGGTCATCGGCCGCTTCCAGAACAGCGGCCAGGTCTGCGCCGCCGCCAAGCGCTTGATCATCGAAGCGGGCGTGGTTGAAGCCTTCACCGCCAAATTCCTTGAAGCCAGCCGCGCCCTGGTGATGGGCGAGCCCACCGCGGACGCCACCTATATCGGCCCCATGGCGCGCTTTGATCTGCGTGACGAACTGCACGGCCAGGTCCAGGCGACCCTGGAAGAAGGCGCCACGCTGCTGCTGGGCGGCCATAAAGTCGCGGGCGCGGGCAATTACTATGAACCGACCATCCTGGCCGACGTCACCGACCACATGACGTCGTTCAAACAGGAACTGTTCGGCCCCGTGGCATCGATCATCACCGCCCGCGACGCCGAGCACGCCGTGGCGCTGGCCAATGACAGCGAGTTTGGCCTGACCGCGAGCATCTTCACGGCCGATTCCGCAAAGGCGCGGGCGATTGCCGATCAGTTGGAAACCGGCGGGGTCTTTGTCAACGCGTTCAGCGTGTCGGACCCGCGGGTGGCATTTGGCGGCGTGAAGAAAAGCGGGTTCGGCCGCGAGCTGTCGCACTTCGGCGTACGCGAGTTCTGCAATGCGCAGACGGTATGGCTGGATCGTAAGTAGCCTGCCAGCATTGGCGCTTCAACAATTAATATGCCGTCGCACGCACTGCACCAAACCGTCCAGTGCCGGGGGATTCACCGGCGCGAGTACACAGACTGTGTGCTCGCGCTCGCCCTCCGCTACTGTCAGAGTGTAATGCACTCGACCTGGGTTGCCAGGCTCGGGATCGGTGCTTTGCGGCAACTTGAAAAACTCGGATGCTTCAATCAGTTGCCGCAACTCCTGCTGGTCGGGCTCGGGCAACGTATCCAACTCCACCGTACGCGGCTTGGCCAACCCCGGAAAAAACGCTGGTCCGCCGCTTTCCTTGATTGAAATTCGCATGGCTGTTCCTCGCCGCACAGGCGGCTTCGTCAAACGTTGATACCCACCGCTTTCCAGCCTTCCTTGACTGCCTTGTGCTCAGCTTTGTTCACACCATAAAGCTGGCCGGCAATATCATGGGTGATGCGCGCAAAACGCAAAAACCCGGAATTGGGCCGCAGCCGCGAATCGCGCAGTGCGTCATACCAGATACGCCCGGCACGCTCCCAGGCGAACCCGCCAATCCGGGTGGCCACCTGATAGAACGCGTGGTTGGGGATGCCGGAATTGATATGCACCCCGCCATTGTCCTCGTAAGTTTGCACAAAATCATCCATGTGCCCAGGCTGTGGGTCTTTGCCCAGCAGCTTGTCATCAAACGCAGTGCCTGGCGCCTTCATCGAGCGCAGCGCCGTGCCCTTGATCTTTTTGGTAAACAGCCCCTTGCCGATCAACCAGTCGGCGTCCTCGGCCGTTTGCTTCAGCGCGTACTGCTTGATCAACGAGCCAAACACATCCGACAACGACTCGTTCAGCGCACCGGACTGGTTGAAGTACATCAGCTTGGCCTCATCCTCGGTCACGCCATGGGCCAACTCATGTCCAATAACGTCGAGTGCCACGGTGAAGCGGTTGAACAACTGCTGGTCACCATCGCCGAACACCATCTGGGTCGAATTCCAGAAGGCATTGTTGTAGTCCTGGCCGAAGTGCACCGTGGCGTCCAGCGCCATGCCCGCATCGTCGATAGAGTTGCGGTCGAATACCTGGTCAAAAAAATCGAAGGTGGCGCCCAGGCCGTCATAGGCTTCGTCTACTGCGGCATCGCCACTGGCGGGCTGCCCTTCACCGCGAATCAGCTTGCCGGGCAGGCTGTCGGTGTTTTCGGCGCTGTAGATCGAGCGTTGCTTCTCGGCGCCCACGGCCAGTGCCATGCGGGCCGGGCCCTTGGCGGGTACCGCGACCATGCGCAACGAGCGGAACGTGCTGTCCTTGGCACGCGTGCGTAATGCGACTTCCCGTTGGGCTTTGTCGCCGTGGCGGGCGATCTGGTCGAGCATGTACGGCGGGATCAGGCAAAAAATCGGGTTGCGCGGTTGGCGAACACACATGAGCTGGCTCCTTTTTGGCGTGTGATGAACGTCCGGGTAACGGTTTTCAGGATAGTCCTGAGTTAGCCACCTGGGCCAAATTGTCATGGTTTTGTGTTTCAGTGGTGTTTATCCCAGGCCCATAAGGAACATGCCCATGCCCGCCCGCGCAGCCAACATCGACCTTTCCCACCGCCCAAGGCTTGCCGACCTGCGCCCATTGGTCGCGGCCAGCCCCACCCTGCTGGAAGCCAGAGCCGCGACGCCGCGCGTCACCGCGGCCAAGGACCTCAAAAACCGCGCTGGCTATGCCGACGACTTCCTCAGCGACTTCGTGGTGCCATGGCCCACGGTTGACCAGCCACTGGCGGGCGATGTGCAACCCAAGCGCCTGGACTACACGCACTTCTCCATCACAATGTCGCGCGCTCGACGACTGGCGCTGTACGTGGGGGTGAATATCGATGGCGCCAAGCATGTGGACATCACGCGCAGCAACGACACCTGGGCCTACGATGGTCGCCTGCCCCTGGATGCGCAGGTAGGTGAAGACCTTTATGCCGGCAATGGCCTGGACCGCGGCCACCTGGTGCGGCGCCAGGACCCCAACTGGGGCGACGAGGCCAACACCGCCAACTTCGACACCTTTCACTTCACCAATTGCTCACCCCAAATGAGCGGCTTCAACCAGAAGACCTGGCTGGAGCTCGAAGACTACATCCTCGACAACACCCAGCGCTGGAAAGCCCGGGTCACGGTGTTTACCGGGCCAGTGTTCGCCGATGACGACCGACTGTACCGTGGCGTGAAAATCCCCAAGGCGTTCTGGAAAGTAGTGGCCTACCTCGGCGACGATGGCAAGCCGTCCGCCAGCGCCTACACGATTGACCAGAGCCGCGAGCTGGGCCAACTCGACCTGGTATTCGGCCCGCTGCGAACCTACCAGCGCAGTGTGATTGCGATCGAACAATTGACCGGCATCCGCTTCGCCAACCTGGCCGACTACGACGGCTTCAGCAACGAAGAGCGCGCCACAGGCACCCGGATCGAAGCGCTGATCCGCGGCCCCCAGGATATTCGGCTCTGACGCTTCTTTTGTAGGAGCGAGCTTGCTCGCGAAGCACCTGAGAACGCCGCGGCGCATCAGGCTCCCCGCGTTATCGTTAGCGACCTTCGCGAGCAAGCTCGCTCCTACAGGGGGTGATCGCTTACCATACCGCCGCCGGTTCCCGTATGGGACTAACAGGGAATTCGAAACGCCGCACGCGACGTGAAACGAAACTGCCCCCGCAACTGTAGATGCCGAGCCTGCCCTTGAATGCCACTGGACCACGTCCGGGAAGGCGGGGCATGGCGACGACGCATCAGTCAGGAGACCTGCCGGCCCAGCTAACTCACTAACCGGCGGGGTGTCCGGGAAGGACATCCTGGCCCTGCGCATCTGCAGCCTCCATGGGCGTATTTCCGAGCCGTACCTCCCCTGCTGCACCTACGGTTCACAAGGAGATCGCCTCATGCTGCCACGCGTTACCGCCCTGATCGCAGGCTTGGGTATGTGTGCCCTGGCGCAAGCCGCGCCCACTCAGTACCCGCTGACCCTGCAAAACTGCGGCAGCACCCTGACCTTCCAGCACGCCCCCGCCCGCAGCGTCACCATCGGCCAGGCCGCCACCGAGATGCTGTATGCCCTGGGCGTGGGCGACAAGGTGGTCGGCACTTCGCTGTGGTTCAACAACGTGGCGGCGCAGTACAAGGCCCAGGACGATCACATCGAGCGCCTGGCCAACAACGAGCCCAGCTTCGAAGCCGTACTCGCCAAGCGCCCGCAACTGGTGGCCGCCGAGCTGGAATGGGTGGTGGGCCCCCAAGGCGTGGTCGGTACCCGTGAGCAGTTTCATGAACTGAAGATCCCCACCTACCTGTTGCCGTCCGATTGCGAAGGCAAGGACAACCTGGTCGGCGCCGACGGCACGCGATTGGAGCCCTTTCGCATCGAGACGATCTACCAGAGCCTCCAGCAACTGGCGCAGATTTTCGACGTGCAGGATCGCGGCCAACAACTGACCGACGAACTCAAGGCGCGCCTGGCCAAGTCCGTCGCCACGGCCCAGGGCAAGGGCTTGCAGCAAGCCAGCGCACTGGTGTGGTTTTCCAGCGCCGAAATGGCCAGCGACCCTTACGTAGCCGGCCACAAAGGCGTGCCGCAATTCATGCTGCAAACCCTTGGCTTGCGTAACGTGGTGCAGTCCGATGAGGAGTGGCCTGCCGTCGGCTGGGAAACCATCGCCAAGGCCAATCCCACCTTCCTGGTGATCGCACGCATGGATCGCCGTCGCTACCCGGCCGACGACCATGAAAAGAAACTCGCCTTCCTGCGCAGCGACCCCGTGACCCGCAACATGGACGCGGTGAAGAACAACCGCATCATCATCCTCGACGCTCTGGCCTTGCAGGCGAGCCTGCGCACCTTCGAGGGCCTTGAACAACTGGCGGCCGCCATTGACGGCTACCACCTGGGCCAATGATGCGCACCCTACTCGCCCTGGCGTTGCTGCTGCTCGCCCTGCTCGCTGGCGTCGCCATCGGTGAAACCGCCATCGAACCGCAGGTGGTGCTGCAGGTGCTCGCCAATAAACTCTGGGGCGCCAGCTATGCACTGGACCCCATCGACGAAGGCGTGGTGTGGAACTACCGCCTCACCCGTGCATTGGTGGCCGCAGCTTGCGGCGCAGGGTTGGCGACGTGCGGCGTGATCCTGCAATCGCTGCTGCGTAACCCGCTGGCCGACCCGTACCTGCTGGGCATCAGCGCCGGCGCGTCAACCGGTGCGGTACTCGTGGCCTTGATAGGCGTGGGCGGTGGCCTGGTGTCGTTGTCGGCGGGCGCGTTTGTGGGGGCGATGGCGGCCTTTGCGCTGGTGACTCTGCTGGCGCGGGCCAGCGGATCGTCCAGCGGCACCGGGCAGATTATCCTCGCGGGCATCGCCGGTTCACAGTTGTTCAATGCCCTGACCGCGTTCCTGATCACCAAGTCGGCCAGCTCCGAACAAGCCCGCGGCATTATGTTCTGGCTGCTGGGCAACCTCAGCGGCGTGCGCTGGCCGTCGGTGTGGTTGGCGGTGCCGGTGGCGGTCGTGGGGCTCGCCGTGTGCCTGTGGCACCGGCGTGCACTGGATGCGTTCACCTTCGGCAGCGACGCGGCAGCCTCCCTCGGCATCCCGGTGCGCCGCGTGCAATTTGTGCTGGTGGCCTGCGCCGCGTTGGTGACGGCGGTGATGGTGTCTATCGTCGGCTCCATCGGGTTTGTCGGCCTGGTGATTCCCCATGCGGTGCGCCTGTTGCTTGGCACCGGGCATTCGCGTTTGCTGCCAGCCAGTGCCTTGGGTGGCGCGCTGTTTTTGATCGCTGCAGACGTGCTGTCGCGCACCTTGATCAAGGGCCAGGTGATTCCGGTGGGTGTGGTCACCGCATTGGTGGGCGCGCCGGTGTTTGCGCTGATCCTGATCGGCCGGAGGAATGCCCGATGAGCGTACTCAGTTGCCGCGGCCTGGGCTTCAAAGTGCGTGACGCGCAGTTGCTGCGTGACATTGACCTCGACGTGCAGTTGGGTGAAACCCTCGGTATCGTCGGGCCCAATGGTTCAGGCAAATCCACCCTGCTCAAATTGCTGGCCGGATTACGTGTGCCGGCCAGCGGCGAAGTTCGCCTGGGTGGCAAGCGGCTCGGTGAATTGTCGCGCCGCACCATCGCGCAACAGCTGGCGGTGGTGGAGCAACAGGCCGACACCGACGACGCCATCCGCGTGTTCGACGCCGTGGCCCTGGGCCGCACACCGTGGCTGTCGGCATTGAGCCCGTGGTCGCGTGAAGACGATGCCATCGTGCACCAGGCCCTGCATGACGTAGACGCCACCCACCTGAGCCAACGCGCCTGGCGCAGCCTCTCGGGTGGCGAACGCCAGCGCGTGCACATCGCCCGCGCCCTGGCGCAACGCCCACAGATTTTGTTGCTGGATGAGCCGACCAACCACCTGGATATCCAGCATCAACTGGCAATTCTCAAAGGCGTGCAAGGCTTGCCCGTGACCACCTTGATTGCGCTGCATGATCTGAACCAGGCGTTGACCTGTGATCGCCTGGCCGTGCTGGATCGCGGGCAACTGGTGGCGCTGGGCGCGCCGCTAGAGGTGCTGACGCCACAGCGCTTGCAGGAGACATTCGGGGTGCAGGGGCATTACCTGACGGACCCGTTCGACGGCGCGCAAATCCTGCGCCTGCGCTCCAACTGAATCCGTACGTTGGGGCAGCTTGCTCTGGTGACGGTCTGACTGCCAACTGTGATCCAAATGTGGGAGGGGGCTTGCCCCCGATGAGCATAGGTATCTACACAACTTCGGTACGACGCTAAACCTGTGGCGAGGGAGCTTGCTCCCGCGACGGCCTGGCAGCCGACGCTGATCTAACTGACGCACCGCGATCCAACTGTGGGAGCTGGCTTGCCTGCGAAGACGGCTTGACAGTCAACACAGTTGGACCGTGTACATTTCCATTCCTGCGGTAACGGCCACTTAGGGTTCCGCCCTGACGGCGGCTCACTTTGCAAAAGCGGCAAAGTAAGCAAAACG
>NZ_JBQEQE010000039.1:0-20935 GCF_052046095.1 Pseudomonas sp. 22072 | reverse complement strand
CCCAGGCTCGGTGTGCCCGTAATCCGCCAGCGTGGTTTAACGGGGCGCCTAAGATCAAAAGCAGATCAAGATCAAGAGCGTCTCGCTTCGCGTCGTGGTTACCGTCGGCTGCTACAGCCTACAAAGTTGTGTAGATACCTATGCCCCGATGAGGGAGTGTCAGCAAATACATCGGTGACTGACCCACCGCCATCGGGGGCAAGCCCCCTCCCACATTGGTTCTACAGAGGCAGGTGCATATGGGTTGTCTGCCAGATCGGGTCGGCCTCGACATCCACCACCTCGAACCCCTGCCGCTGCCAGAAATCAATCGCACCGGGCAGAAACGGATGGGTGTGCAGGTACATCACCTCTACGCCATCGGCCCGCGCCAGCGCTTGCAGCGAGCGGTATAACCGGCCCGCCAGGCCCAAGCGTCGCACAGCCGGGAGCACATACAGGCGCACCACTTCCACCGTCTTGCGCCCCTGGTAGTTCAACTGCGGGAAGCGGCCGTCGTAGGGCCGATAAGCCACCGAGGCAACGATCCGGCCTTCGGCACGAGCAATCAAAAACCGCCCGCCGCCCTCAAGGTAGATGGCTTCAAACTGCGCCAGATCGTGGGGGACACCGGTGGCACTGAGCGTGGGAAACAGTTCATCACGCGCCTGCAAAGCAAAGCTCAGCACCTGGGGAATGTCAGCGGCCTGCACCGCATCAATGCTAACGCTCATCGCAAAGGATCCGGCCCGTTATCCACTGGCGAGCGTAAGCCAACACGTGATCGGCCATCGCCACCGGAAAGTGAATAAACCCATGGGCCGCTTCCGGCAGCAAATGAGCCTCCGCCGTTGGCCATCGCTCGGCAATCAGCAGGGTGTCATCCTTGAGCGGGTCCAGTTCGCCCACGAACATCAACGCTGGCGGCAGCCCCTCAAAGTCCCCATACAAGGGCGACAACGGTGGCTGTCGGCGCGTCTCGTCGCTGATCCCCGGCGTCAGCAGGCGCAGCGCCTGAACCATGCCCGGCCCGTCCAGCAACAAGGTGTCCGGCCCGGCCGTGCGCACACTGGGGGTGCCGGTCAAATCGTAGACGCCGTAATACAACACCGCGCCGCTTACCCGCTGGAGCAACTCGGGCCATTGCTTGAGCGCCAACAAAGTGGCCGCCGCCAGGTGCCCGCCGGCCGACTCCCCGACAAAAAACACCGGCAGGTCGGCAAATTCCGGGCAGTCCGCCAACAGCCAGCGCGCAGCCGTCAGGCAGTCATCCAGCAGCCCTTCGATCGGCGTATCCACCGCCAGCCGATAATCCACCGACACCACCGCCACATCGCACGCGTTGACCATGCCAAGGTTAAGGTCGTCATCCATTTGCGCATTACCGATCACCCAGCCACCGCCGTGGATATCCAGCACCACGCCTCTTGGCGGGCCAGCGGGGCGCAGGATGCGCAAGGGGATCGCCCCGAGCATTTTGCGTTCCGCCAGGGGCGCCTTCTTGAAGGTCTGGCTGGCACGCAGCAGCGCCTGGATCAGGCGCGGCATCACGCGGTTGCGGACCTTGAAGCGCGGCATCCACGCCAGTTTGCGATTGAAGCGGCGCATCTGGGCCAGTTCGGGCTCGCTGGCGGGCCAATGCTGGTAGGCCATCAGCGATTATTACGCAGGATCGAGAAGTTCAACGCCGCGGCCACGCACAGCCACGCCAGGTACGGGAACAGGATCAGGCCGGTGATCAAATCCAGGCGAACGGCCAGCACCACCATCGCTGCCACGGTGAGCCACAAGAGCACGATAATCACCATCCCGGCGAACAACCGATGGGCACCAAAGAACACCGGCGTCCACAGGGTATTCAACGCAATCTGCGCCGCCCACAGGGCCAACACCATTTCGCTGCCGGGGATCAGGGTCAAGCGGTAACCGGCCCAGGCCAACAGCAGGTAGATGATCGTCCATGCCACCGGGAACAGCCAATTAGGCGGGGTGAAGCTGGGCTTGACCAGGGATTCGTACCAGGCGCCGGGTTTGAAGATCACGCCAGTGCTGGCGGCGGCGGCGCAGGCGAGCAGGAAGATGAAAAAGGTCATGGTCGGTCCTTGAGGTCCAGTGGATGGAAAACAGTACACTGCTTTTAAGTGACTCGAACAACCGCGGATAAATTCAATGGGGGCGGCAAAATACCCGCGCTTCTACGCGTCATGAAAATTGGTTATGGTCGGCAACATCCAGCACCGTTGCCCGAGACATCCCCTTGCCCCAGCTTGCCGATCACCGCAGCCGCCCCTGGTCAGTGTTCCTGATTTTCCTGCGCCTGGGCCTTACCTCCTTCGGCGGGCCGATTGCACACCTGGGTTATTTTCGCCAAGAGTTCGTCACCCGCCGCCGCTGGCTCAGCGAGCGCAGCTATGCCGAACTGGTCGCGCTGTGCCAATTCCTGCCCGGCCCGGCCAGCAGCCAGGTCGGTATCGCGTTGGGCCTGTCCCGCGCAGGTTACCGGGGCGCGGCGGCAGCCTGGGCCGGGTTCACCTTGCCGTCGGCCATCGCCCTGATCCTGTTTGCCCTGGGGCTGGCCCACTACGGCAGCGCCCTGCCCCCTGGCGCGCTGCACGGCCTTAAGGTGGTCGCCGTAGCCGTGGTGGCCCAGGCCGTGTGGGGCATGGCGCGCAACCTGTGCCGAGGTGTTTTACGGGTGGCGTTGATGTTGATCGCCGCCTGCGTGGTGGTGCTGCAACCCTCCGCCTGGGCTCAGGTCGGGGTCATGGTGGTCGCAGGCGTGGCTGGCCTGCTGTTGTTCAAGCCCGAGAGCAGTGCCGAGCCCGACGCCCTGCCCATCGCCATCAGCCGCCGCGCCGGAGCCCTGTGGTTGATGCTGTTTTTGTTGTTGCTGGTGGGTTTGCCACTCCTCGCCACATGGGCGCTCAACCCCACACTGGCGCTGGTGGACGCCTTCTACCGCACCGGTGCCCTGGTATTTGGCGGCGGCCACGTGGTGCTGCCGTTGCTGCAAGCCGAAGTGGTGCCCAGCCAATGGGTCAGCAACGACGTCTTCCTCGCCGGCTACGGCGCCACCCAGGCAGTGCCCGGCCCGCTGTTCACCTTCGCCGCCTTCCTCGGCGCCTCCATGACCCACGCCCCGAGCGGTTGGCTTGGCGGAGTGATCGCGCTGCTGGCGATCTTCGCCCCGTCGTTCCTGCTGATCTTCGGCGCCTTGCCCTTCTGGGCCAACCTGCGCAGAAGCCCGCGCACCCAGGCCGCGCTCGTCGGGGTGAACGCGGCGGTGGTTGGCCTGTTGTTGGCGGCGCTGTACCAGCCGGTGTGGACCAGCGCGATTTTCAACGGCTACGACCTCGCCCTGGCGTTGCTGGCACTGGTCGCGTTGATGGTGTGGAAACTGCCGCCATGGCTGGTAGTGATAAGTTGCGGCCTACTCGGCACGTTACTGTAGGAGCGAGCTTGCTCGCGAAAAACTCACGGGCGCCGCGTTTAATCTGAAGGCACGCGTTATCGTTAACGATTTTCGCGAGCAAGCTCGCTCCTACAGCATTGGGGCTCAGCCCGGCTCGACTATCTTGAGCCACGGCCAACGCGCCTGATAACTCCTGGCCTTGTGCAAAAACAGCTCCGGCTCCGGATGCAAAGGGTTGATACGCAACACCCCCTGCTCCACATCTTCCAATCCATAAGGCGCATACACCTCACCGCAAGCGATATCCAGCGCAATGCACGTGCCCGCCACCAGGTAACGGTCAACCCCCTGCCGAGCCGAATGCAACTGCGGGTAAGGCCGGCCAAACCGCTGACCATACCAAAGGTGCACCCGCGCCTGATTCCTGACCTCCACATTCACCCCCAGGTCTTGGAACAGCCCCTGCGCCGCACGAATTACCGCGTCTTCCGCCTCGTAGGACAGGTCCTCGTCAAAGTAAAAAACGTCGTAGTCCTTCACGCCCTGAGCCGCCGGCAGATTCGCCTGATGGTTCCAAACGGCCTGGAACAAACAGCCCGCCGTGAGCATGCACTGCTGCACACCAAGATCCGGCAAGCGCGCGGTGAGTTGCGCATTGATAGGGTTGGCCATGGCCAATTCGAGCAGGGTGTCGACCGTCAATGTCATGTTCAGTCCTCCATAATCTGGCGCAACAATACCACCCCAACATGTCACTTCTGTAGGCGCGGCTTTAACACCGAAACGAATCAGAAGTTTGACGAAATCACCTCGCGCCCTGCGTACAACTCAGCGCGAAGCCGAACAAATGAAACCAACATGAAGAATGCCCCCGTCTGCTTGTAAAGCAACTTTACGCAGCACTACCCTTACACGCCTTACCTCAGCTGCCCCCGCTGAAATTGATCAGGACACCGGCTAAATGGAGTTCGCCCCTTGCACGCTCCCAAAGGTGCGTATCGCAATACCTGCAACGCCTTTTCGCGCCAAAAGTATGAAGGCCGAGAGCGCTGCATAAATGTGTCTAACTTTAACGCCGAGCATCTAAACCCACACCGTTGATGACACCGGCGTAGTGCCGTCATCGTTTTCGGCGCAGATAGAGCGTAAAGGTCAATTCAAGGAGAATGACAGTGAAGTGGATGGATGATGTGCTGGACACGATCGACAATGCCCGAACCGAAGCTGAATTGTTGGCTCGTATCGTCAGCACGGCAAAACACCTGGGGTTCGACTATTGCGCCTATGGAATCCGAATCCCTATCCCCGTCACCCGCCCTAAAATCGTGATGAGCAATAATTTTTTGCCTTCATGGCGACAACGCTACGCCCACTGCAAATACATCGCCGTGGACCCGACGGTACAGCACTGCACAAAATCGACGATACCGATTGTCTGGGACGAGCAAATGACCCGGCAAAACCCGCAGATGTGGGAAGAAGCCCGCGGCGCCGGGCTGGCCCATGGTTGGGCGCAATCCTGCCTGGACGGCCGCGGCAGCGGCGGCATGCTGACACTGGCGCGCTCCAATGACCCTATTACGGCCCAAGAGCTTGCCGCCAATCAAAAATACATGCGGTTTTTGGTGCATGTCGCTCATCAGGGGTTCTTGCGCGTGCTGACGCCGCACTGGCAGTTACCGCAGGAAAAAACCCTGTCGCAGCGTGAATGTGAAGTGCTCAAGTGGGCAGCCGACGGCAAGACCGCCCACGAGATCGGTTTGATCCTCTCGCTATCGCGGGAAACCATCAAATTTCACCTGCGCAATGCAGGCTCGAAACTGGGCGTGCATAACTGCACCGCTACCGTCGTGCGCGCCACTTCACTGGGCTTGCTCGTCTGACACATACCTGATTGGCGCCCCCCTGATGCGTTAATGCCGCTCAGTGTGAACAACAACAATAATACGCGCACCCTCACGACACACCTGCCCAAAAGAGCAGTACCTAAGTGCTCGATTATTCTGCCGAATGGCCCCTCGATTTTTTGCCGAGGGTTCCTCATGTATATAACCACGGGTACGCGCCTGACATTACCGACCGAACTGTGGCAGGCCCTGTTGCTGTATCGCTATCGCGTATTTGTCGAAAAACTTGGATGGCATCTGGACTGTGCGGTCGGTGAGGAACTGGACCAATTTGACCGCGACGACACGGTGTACGTAATCGCCCGTCAAGGCCCGCACATCGTCGGTGTGGCGCGGCTGCTGCCCACGCACAAACCCTATCTGCTCAAGGAAGTGTTCCCCCAGGTGCTGGGTGGCCGGGCACTTCCTCATTCTGCGCACATCTGGGAAATCTCCCGGTTTGCCGCCGTCGACCTGCAACAACAGACCTTCACGGGCCACTCACTGTCATCGCCCAACGCCGTGGCGCTGCTGCATGAGGTGCTCAAGGTCGCCGCTTGCCACAAGGTTCGCCAATTGATCACGGTATCGCCGCCGGGAATTACCCGCTTGTTGCGCAACGCGGGTTTCGACGCTCATTGCGAGGGCAAGCTGACCGTGATCGACGGGCACAAGATCATGGCCAACTGGATCAGTGTGCCGCCCTGCCTGGCTGATCGAGAAGTGGCCTGAAGCAGCGCAAATGGCCTGCCGCTGCGGGCAAGTCGGCCGAGCCGACTCCCCAAAAGGTTAGGTTACAACCTCAGGCGCCTGCTCTTAAATAACGCTGCATCGGCATTCCAACCGACTATAAATGGGACACACGATCTACATGAAAAAAGTCATTGTCATTTCTGGCCATCCTGATCTTTCGGTTTCCCGCGTCAATACCGCGATCATGGGCAAGATCAGCCAGCGTGGCGTCAAGGTCCATAGCCTGGCCAGCGCGGTGACGCCCACCGGGTTCGATATGGGTGCAGAGCAGGCATTGCTCAATGCCCATGACCGCATCGTGTTGCTGTTTCCGTTGTACTGGTATTCCTGCCCGGCAATCATGAAACAGTGGATCGATGAAGTCTTCACCCCCGGCTATGCCTACGCACGCGGCGGCGACAAGCTCAAAGACAAGGAATTCATGATCATCACCACGGTGGGTGCGCCCTCCTCCGGCTACCGCGCTGGCGGGTTCAACCGTTACACCCTGGATGAATTGCTCAGGCCGTTGCAGCAGACGGTGGCGTACGTCAAAGGCATCTACCTGCCTGTGGTCGGGATTTACGAATCGGTGTTCATCGATGACGAATCAATCGACGTCACTGCTCGGAATGTCGCCGCACAAGTGATTGAGGACCAGGCCAGCGCCGACCAACTCTACGAGAACATGCTGTTGCAGGCCGAGCAGGCACAAATCGCGCTGCTGCAATAAGGTGCCCTCACGCATGAAGACGTCAAATAACCAGATCCCACCGTGCGCCAGCCTGGTGGCCGCGCGCAACGAGCTGGGTTTTCTGCACTCTGCCAGCGCACTCATCGACACCCAAGCCACACCACTGGAACTGTACTGCCAGATGACCGCCGCGACGCCCGCCTGGCTCAAAGGCGCGTTCAGGTTGCGCGACAGCATCTCGCAGCACTTTCACGTCGAGCGGATCGGCGGGTTCTCGGGTGTGACACCTCAGTGCGCCCCGGTGGTCGGCGAAAAGCTCGATTTCTTCACCATCGAAGCCATCAGCGCACAGAAGCTGGTACTGACCTCACGCGATACCCACCTGGCG
This sequence comes from Pseudomonas sp. 22072, assembly GCF_052046095.1. Lineage (NCBI taxonomy): Bacteria > Pseudomonadati > Pseudomonadota > Gammaproteobacteria > Pseudomonadales > Pseudomonadaceae > Pseudomonas > Pseudomonas sp. 22072. Next base: position 13,844 of record NZ_JBQEQE010000039.1, on the reverse strand, counting down.
GTCATGGTCTCGATCGATACACCTCTCTCGCAACCGCGTTGCCTGCATATCACCACCTCCGTCAAGACCTTCAACACGTTCGGCCGCCTGTACATGCTGCCGGTGGCGCCGGTACATGGGCTCATCATCAAGCGTTTGCTGTCCCGTCTCCCCCTACATTCCCCAACTCGTTCACTTGGAGATCGCAACTCATGAACAGCGCAGACTCAATTGACCCTCATCTGTTGCACAAAGACACACCCAGGGATGTATTGATCGGTCGACCCAGGCTGATTCTGCCCAGCTTTCTCAATGCTTCGATCGGCGCCGACCTACTGGCTGGCAACCCCCAGGATCAGGACCTGTTCAAACAGCTGTACCGTGCCCAAGACGGCCGGTATGTGCTGCGCCATCTGCCCCTGACCCTCAGTGCGGAACAGGCCGGCACTCTCTCCACCTTCGAGATCCGCATGGCTGACTTTTATACCGAGTGCGACGACCACTTCATCCTCACGGCTGAATTCATCCCCCACCAGGCCCAACGCTACCTGGCCCAGCATTTTCAAGGCGGTGATGCCCACATACCGCCCGACCAGGTAATGCGCATGATCGAATGCCTTGAGGCGCTCGCGCAGTGGGACAAGGCCAGGCAGGGCTCTTACTTGTTGATCAACGACACCAAGAATTACTACTTCTACAACAAGCAGCACGAACATGTACCGGGCCTGATGTTGATCGAAGTGGCCAGGCAAGCCATGTACCACTACGTCTACAACTACTTGGGCCATCAGCGCGGTGCGGTTTCCATTTCCATCGAAGACTTGCGCATTTCCTTCAACGCCTACACCGAATCGGCTTACGAGGTCGAAGTCGTGGTGCAACAGACCCACGGCCTGAAGCGATCGCAACCCAAGTCCATCGACAAGTGCGCAAACTTCTATCAGAACGGCCGGCTGGTATCGCGTCTCTGGCTGCAAGGCGCAGTGATCAAGTTACCGCTGTTCAAACGCATGCGTTCGTTGAACTACCCTCAGGATCACTGGTTCACCCCTTCCGATCGCTTGCCCAAGAACATCCTCGTGCATCACGCCGACAGTGCACTGCAAGCCAGGCTGAGCCTGCTCTCGGTACTGGGCGTGCTGGTGACTCACCAGGCCGAGGGCATCAATTGGAGCACGGTCACGACCGTATCGCTGTATATCGAAGGGGGCGGCTTCCTCAGCCTGCCCGTTGCTTCGACTTGCTCCACTGGCGAACCCGACCAGCGCGTGCTGGTGTTCGACAAACTGTCCAAGAGCCAGGCCAGCGAACTGCGTGAAACGATCAAGTGCCACTGCTTCTTTGCCGGGCAGATGCAATGGAACGCTGGCTCTTCACCTGACCCTCTGGCGCCCGAGCAAATCGTGGCATGAGGATCCTGCGCCCATGAGCTATGAGTTATCACAACGCCCACTGATGATCGGTCAGGGCGTTTCGCTGAAAAACCGCATGTATTTCGCGCCGATGGGCATCGACCTGGCTACCTCGGACGGTTCGCTGTCCGAGGAAATGCTCAGGTTCTATCAACATGTAATCGACGGAGGCTGCGCCATGGTGGTGCTGGGCAACTCCTCCATAGCGCCCTCCACGCGCCTGCATGCGCGAGGCCTGTGCCTGCATAGCCATGCCAACGTGGAAAAGCTCGCGCCGCTGGTGGAGTACGGTCGCCAGCGGGACTGTCCAGTGGTGGTGCAACTTCAGCATTACGGCGCCCAAGGTGGCACACAGATCAGCGGCCAACCGCTGCTTTGCCCGAGCCGCAGTGCGTTATCCGGCAGCCGTGGTGCCGAGGCATTGGAGATGAGTGTCGAGGACATCGACGCCGTTTGCGATCAGTTTGCTCAAGCGGCTCTGCGTGCCAGACAGGCCGGCGCCAGGATGGTCCAGCTTCAGGCCTCCAATGGCTACCTGCTGAGCAGTTTTCTATCGCCCTGGACCAACCATCGCCATGACGCTTACGGCGGCAGCCCGCTCAAGCGAGCGCGGTTTCTGTTGGAAGTCATCGACCGCATTCACAGGGTTACCGCAGGAGAGCTGGAGGTTTCCGTGCGCCTGGGCATTGATGATTGCGTAGGCGCCAACGGGCAGCAACCGGAACTGCTCCAGGATGTGGTGGCTGCCCTGGAAAACGCCGGGACCTCGGCAATCATGTGCTCGATCACCATCAAGGAAACCTTCCGCTACATGCTGTCTGCCCATCCGACGATTCAGCAACAGTTCGTCGAAGGGGTACGCCTGATCAAGTCATTCACCTCGCTGCCGGTCGGCTATGCCGGTTTCATTGGCTCCCTGCAGGAAGCAGAAAATCAACTGCAGCTGGGTCACTGTGACCTGATCGGTATGAGCCGAGCCCTTTTTGCCGATAACGACCTGATCAGCAAATCGCTCGCCGGCCATGAAGACAAGGTTCAGCAATGCCGGTTTGACGGTAACTGCTTTCGGGACAAGAGCAACCCGCAACTCGACCGGGTGTATTGCTGCGTGAATGAGCACTACAAGCGTCCCGCTCACATCCACTACGGAAATCAATAACATGGAATTTCAAGACAAGAACATCGTCATTACCGGCGGTGCCAGCGGCATCGGCCTGGCGGTGGCAAAACAACTGGCCAAAGCGGGCGCACGCCTGTTCCTGATGAGCAGGAACCAGCAAAAGGCCGACGCCGCTCTAGAGATACTGGGGGCTTCGGCGCAGTTCATCTTTTGCGATGTGGCGTCGCACACGTCGGTAGCCGCGGCATTCGCGACGGTGGATGGCGAGGTGGATCAGTTGCACTTTGCAATTAACAACGCCGGCATTACCGCCCCCTACGCACCGATCGCGACCAGCGCACCGCAGGATTGGGACAGGGTCATCCACACCAACCTGAACGGCCCCTTTTACTGCCTGCAAAAAGAACTGGAACTGATCAGCCGGTACCCCGATGGAGCGATCGTCAATGTGTCTTCGTGCGCGGGCGTGATGCCTATGGCCAATCAGGCCGCCTACGTCGCCAGCAAGACCGCGCTCAATGCCTTGACGCAGGTCGCCGCGATGGAGAATGCCTGCGACAGCGAATCCGGTTTTGCCGTACGCGTCAACGCCGTAGCGCCCGGGCCGACACTGGGCGGTATGAACTCTGCGGAACGGCTGGCGGCCCATCCGGAGAACACCCAGCGCAAGCGTGACGTGACCGCCATGAAACGCTTTGCCCACCCAGAGGAAATCGCCGACGCGATCGTGTTTTTGTTGAGCCGCAGATCCAGCTACATCACCGGCTCGGTGCTCAGTGCCGATGGCGGCTATCACATCGGCAAATTCTAGGGGCAATCATGGCTAGCATATTGATCACCGGCGTGAGCACCGGTATCGGCAACGCTCTGGCGCGTTATCACTTGGCCAGGGGCGACGAGGTGCTCGCGGTATCACGCAATCCTGCGGCCAACATCCCGTCACAGGAGCGCTTTCACTTCCTCAGGTGCGATTTGACCGATATCGACCGCGCCCCGGCAATCTTGCAGGCGTTGCTGTCGCGCTCCCCTGCTCCGGTAGACACCGTCTACCTGAATGCGGGTCGGTTCGGCAGCCCTCCACAACTGGCCACGCAAACCTCGATGCAGGAGTTCAACAGCGTCCTGGCACTTAACCTGGGCGCGGTAAAAATGGTCCTGGATATCCTGTTGAGTACGACGCAGCCTCCCAGCACCGTGGTGTTTTCATCATCGATTTCGGCCGTGCGCCAACGTGCCGGGATGCTCTCATATTCGGTTTCCAAGGCGGCGTTGAACGCTCTGGCAAAGATCTATCACCTGGAAAACCCACACACATTCTTTGCCGTGCTGGGGCTCTGCAACGTCCAGACGGCGGTGGCGAAGACCATCATGGCGGCGGATGAACGCTTCAGTGATCTTGTCGCACTCCGCCAACGGGCGGCAGTGCCCGGCTACATCGTCGACGCAGAATCCCGCGCTGCGCATATCGTTCAGGTCTTGGCCGAGCGCCATCATCTTGGACTGAAATCGGGTGAGTTCCAGGAAATCCGCGACTTGTTGAACCAGCCACTCCAGGAGGAGACCCGCAATGACCCAATCCACCCATGAAAAAATCGTACGTGTCGGCGCTGCATACGACATTCTCGCGATGGCTCCCTTCGCCTTGCCGATCGTGTCCGTCTGGGCCTATGCACTGATCCAATGGGTTGATTTGCAACTGGGCTTCGACAGCCACTTCTCGGCGCTCGACCCCACGGCTATGTTCCTGCTCAACATCGGCGCCTGGGCATACCTTGTGTGGGGCGTTGTACGTTGGCGAGCCCCTACACGCGAACATGCCCGTCTCAGCGCCCTGCTACGCGTAATCGTAGTGGTAGTGCAGGGAGTGGCCGTCAGCAGTGGCGCTTCACCTTTCCTGCTGGTGCTGGGTGCCGTTCAATTGTTGCTGGCGGTGCTGGAGTTTTCGCATAGGTTATTCGAGCGCAGCGGTGCCCCATCCAGCCGAGAAGAGGCACGCGCTTACTGATGCCGCCGGAGGCCAACCTGGCGCTTGATGAAGGCCCGCCCTCTTCTCCTCGACATCGCCCCGGACCATCCACCCACTGAGCGTTCCTGCTTACCCCTAGCTTTTTCTAGGGGTTCAAGCGCGACGGCTAACAACCCCACAATGCCGCGGTATTGTGGGGTTCTTCTCTGTTGGCAAGTTGGCTTTGGATGATGTTGGGCGGGTGGTTACCGTGCGGTTGCCGGCAGCTCCTGGCACCACTTGATAGAACGCAGCGCTTCCTCGGCAGGCACAAGCGCGTAGCGCGAGTAAAACATTGTTCCGCTGAAACGACGGCCGTCGACTTCACCCAAGGTCTGCCCATCCTTGTAGTCAGAAGTGCTGAGTTGATCGGCGATGTAATACACCTTGCCATTCTCGACGGTGATATCGAAACGCTGGTTAACCATACCGCTGATGATCGGTGGCGAGGTGGAGGCAACGCTGTGCTTGCCGGCGGGAATGCCGGCCTTGAAAAAACTACCGGAAGGCAAGCTGCCGATAGTGCGGCCATCGACCTGAATAGTCGGGGCGACCCCGCCACCGATGCTCGCCGCCGTGCGATAAAAGTAAACCGTGGCCTCATCCGCACGAGGTTCAGCCGGTGACGTGAAGAACGGTTGGCTTTTGAGGTCCGGACCGCTGATGCAACCGGTCAGTGAGACCAGGCCTGCGAACAGGCTGGCCCAGAGTAGCGTAGAGCGCTTCATGCATGAATTCCTTGAACGTGGATCAATGGGCGTTGGGGTCGATGACTGTCACCGGTACCGGCTTCAAATCGTGCACAACCCTTTACCGAAGTCAGTGGCATCAGAACTCGGCCAAGGCGCAAAACCGCTCTTCGGCGTCAGATTCACAATGTTCCGGTCCTTGAGCATCGGGTACTTGCGCTTGAGCGCCTGCACCGTGTCATCGGCATTGTTCACGTTGGACAGGCAAAAGCGCAGGGCATCGACGCGCAGATCGCCGATATAGAGGGTTTCCCCGGCCTTCACCGAGAAAACCGCAGGCACCGGGCGCGGCATCGACTTACCCGCGTAATACACGTAATGCCACTGCGTGTACTCATACTCACCCGGCGGCACTTCATACATGAAGTAATGGCCCAGCACAGAGGGGGATGGCTGATCATCTTCATTGCCCAGCGTCGTCAGCCGTAATACGGTGCCCGGGGCTCCCTGTTGCTTGATCTCAACCACCAGCCCATGGGGCTGCATCATCGGAAAGCTCTCACCAACCGAACCCACGATGATCGCCTTACTCGGGTCCGGCGCGTGCTTGCCGTCGTAGCGTGACGTCGCGCACCCGGATAGAAGCGTCGCGCAAAGTGCGACTGCGGCCCAGACAAGATGTTTACTGCTGACTTTCCCTAGCATTGGTTTTTTTTCCGATCAGTAATCTTGCAGTTCGTAGAGCCCAGCCGAGCGAACCAAACGTTCGCACATCTGATGCTTCGTTGCTGGCTCGTCGGCCTCTATTGTTCAGCTACCCGCACCTTGATAACAACCCACGCTTGACCCACTCCTGTAGGAGCGAGCTTGCTCGCGAAAAACCCAAACGATAACGCAGCGCCTGAAGGCAAAATCCGATTCCCCTGCCGCGCTTGCTCCATTGCCTACGCCTGCGTCAGAATCCGCCGGCTTGTGCGCTGGGGTAGCCGTCTCTAAGGTGGCTCGGTCGCTGAATTGTTCAGTGATCGGGTTTAGTAGCCCACCTTAGACCTAACAAGTGCACACGCTTCATCCATCAGACGTTCGCGTCTGTGCTTGATGGTGGCTGTGCGTAGGGCGTCCTCGGACGCGCCGGTTTTGTTAGGTTCCACCGGTCTACTAACCTGCGTACAGCTACCGCCCTTATTGTTTAGTAGCGATGGGGAAGTGGCCCAAGCAAGGAACTTAACCATGGTTAACGATTCAACCACCCTCTTCACCGTCGCCCCCAACGCCAGCAACGAAACCCTCATCACCAACAGCTACGAAACCTTCACCAGCGTCAGCACCCTGCTGCTCGACCTGTCCGAAGACCTCAACGGCAAACACCGCGACATCGCCCTCGCCATCCACCAACTGAGCGAACTGGGCGTACTCCTCACCGCCAGACTCCTCGACCGCGAAGCGCCCTGCCCTGGCTGATGATCAGCTCTTCAACTCATTAGGTCGATGACTCGTCGCGTCGTTGTAAGCCACATACAACGACTCGGCGATTTGGCGCTTGATGGCATTGGGGGATTCAGCCTCGGCACAAAGCCCTCTGCGATGACGAGAGCGGCGACTGCTTTTGGCCAGGAGCAGTCACTCAGCGTCAATTAAATCAACGGTGATCTGTTCTGCAGCGACCATCTCAAACAGAAACTGATCAGCGCTCCTACCGGTTTCCAAGTGTGAAGCTGAAAGCTCAATTAGAAGTGACTTGCTGTGAGTTGAAAAGAACTCACTGGCGATATCGTCCAAGTCGCCGCCAGCAGCTTGAACATGCAAGTCGATGAGAGATCGACGAATCGACAGCAAGATAATTGGCCCCCTACCATCGCGAGAGTGTGTCTCCAGTACCCATGTCCCTTCCTCAGGGCTGTTGAGCTTCTCGCACAGCGCTATCAGGTAGTCACTGGCCTCTTGTCGAACGTCCTCATAGAACCATAAGCCAATACCGACAGAGAGGTCTGGTATCCCGTCAGTGAACGGCCCAATGTACTCGTAAACTTTTCCGGTGAGGGTGCCGGCCCACAAAATGAGTTGAGCGTCATGACATTTGAAGCCGTCATTGGTGAGCGTCAATCCGCAAAAAGTCGGCGAGATGAAGTCTCCACCACTGCCCCCACGAGGAAATCGAAGTTTTTCAAGATGTGCCCCTTGAAACTCCGTTCTAAGGCAGCTATCTGCAGCTTTACCCAACCCTGCCAGCCCTCGAGTAAGTCGTTGATAGGCAGGGTAGGCAGTAATATCCGCTAGGTCGATACGTGTTCCATTCATATCGTTGTCTCCAAGGAATTTTTTCAGTTGGTTAGTGAGGTAATTCAATGCACTGGTCGACGAGATATGGTCTGTGAAAGTTCGTAAGTACTTTTCAACAGCACGCCAATACAGCGTCTGATGTGTCCAGTCTGGCGGAGGCAAAGTGGAGTGTGTAATCAGGACAAGGCCACCACACACCTCCTTGCGACTTCTCCGATATGACTGGTACATGGACAGTTGATCGACTCGCCCAAGTTCATCCTGGTATTGGGTAAATCCGGCTGCGATTTTGCTTTCGATGATCAGGAAAAAATTTGAGCATCGTCCAATCAGGTCTGGACGTTTGCCCTCAGCCCGGTGGTCGCCTGGACCAATGACGTGTTGAGTTTCCCAGATAATTGAATTGAGGTTATTCAATTCTCCAAGTTGGGCCGGTGCCAGCTTGAAGAGGTCAGTCAGCACCTCTGAGATTCGACCAGCAAGCGTCACTTGACGTAGCCACTCGGCAAAAAGCTCGGTGAGAAAATCCTCAAGGGGTGTCCGAAATTCGTTCTGTCGGAACGCGAACAAACGTTCGAAAAAACTCATACCTTTCCTTGGTCGTTGGGGCCGGGCGTAGATTTTGGCATAGTCAGGTGATCATGAACTGGCTAAATTCCGTTACGGCCTTTGGAAACCCTTTCCTGGACCCGAATTCATGGCTTCGTATCTGTGGTAGACGTTATAGCCCCTACCGGCTCTGAAGGGAGCTGAGGTGGCAAGGGCCTTGCTGGTCGACCTGGGAAGCTTTCTTGGCTGGAGTGCTCCGCACCCGGAAGTCGATCTTGAGCAACTGACTGATTTGCTATAATTTCTCGATAAAAAATTAACTCTGATATCTGCGAGTAAGAGCATGGATAGCATCTACACAACGAAACGCCCCACCATTGCGGCAGAGGTTGCCAGAGCAATTAAAATTGAGAGTGGTCATTGCTGCGCAATTAATCAGTGTACTGAGCACACCTACCTGGAAATTCATCATATTGATCACAACCGTGAGAATAACGATCCAAGCAACCTAATCGTTCTCTGCGACAAACATCATAAAATGGCGCACGCTGACATCATTGATCGAAAAGCGTTGAGGCTTTACAAACAACTGCTTGCAGCTTCAATCTTGAACCCTGTGCCAAAGCATCTGGTAGATAATGCTCCGGATCTCAAGATTGTTGATTTGTATGAAGTTGAAAGCTGTAGCGGCGAAAACGAGGAATACATCACCTCTTTAGAGCTGAAGCTGGTCAATCGCGGCACGCAAGTCACTTTTATAAAAGAAGTTAGGGTAACCACGCTCAAGCACTGGGAAACGTTGACTAATCACCACCATAGTCTTGTACCTGTCTCGGCTACGTACGACCTGAAGATATACAAAAAGGAAGGGGCAGTTTCACGCATAAAGGTTCACCACGAAGTGAAGCCTCAGGAGACGGAGCGAGTGACATTCCGCCTGGAGACTGACTATGACTCAGATCCTAATGGGCTGTCTCTTTTCTTAATCAAGCTTGAGGTTCTCCACGACGAGACCAATAGCGTCGTGAACGCGCCACTCATCATAGTGAACATCCATCCTCGCTTTGCAAGCGCAGGGTCTTTCTTTCCAGGCTACCAGCTCGGAACTATCCCTCAAAACAAGGCTGTCGCTTCAGAAGTGCTATGTCTCGCGGACAATGGCACCCTTGTCAGCCAAGACGTGCTCAATGCTCTTGAATCTTGGAAAAATGCACCTGAGGAAAGCGAGTATTTTGCTGGCGCACGTTGAGGTCTCACTGACGGCAGAAGTCGGCCAAAAGCAGACGCTTATAGAGCATCGGTATTGACTCTCGCTGGGACCGAAAAGATGAATGGAAAAGGGGACTGGAAAAGGTGGAAAAGGGGACAGATTTATTTACTGGGAAACAGTCCGCTCCTGGCCGACAGACGTCTATCATGACGGGCAGAAGCCGACCCAAAGTAGTCGTAATCCAGCTTTCGAGTCATGGCTTGAAGGGATCGATCCAGTCAGGCCGAAGTCCTGCCTCGTATTCTTGGCGTACGTAGTCGAGCGACTCTGCGCATCCCATTTCCGCCTCGATAGCGCCTATGCATGCCCAGCAATCCCCGCCGGTATTGCCTGATAGGGGATCTTCCGTATTGTCGAGTAGGCGTGCGCAGATCGTGCAGTGTTGCGGCTTTTGGCTGTTTGTCATAACACTCTTCCGATACGTTCCGTCTTAGCATTTGGACCGAAAAGGGCAGCAATCGGCCAAAAGCGGACATCAGTGAACGGAGCAAAACCAAGAAGCAGGCGGGACACACTGAGGCAGGCGCCCAATGCAGCAACACCCGCCCCCCAAAGCACTAGGGATGCTCATCCTTATGAAGCCTCGTTTGATGGGTGCTGCTAAAAACCCCTTTGCCGGGAATTTCCGGTAAGAGGTTTAGCGTTCCGCCCCCCATATAGTCATACAACTTCTTTAGGAACAAAAAGTCGGCTCTTTTTGTAAAGTTGTTCAAGCTTTCTAATGGTATAAAACCATAAAGCGCTGCTTCTATATTGTTTTTAGCGCCTCTGGCTGTGACGCCTATTACTTCCATTGAATCGTTGAACATAGGGCCTCCACTGTTTCCCTCCATTAGCGTGAAATCTACCAGCCAAAGGTCTAGGTCAACCTGTCGACGCCGTTGGGTAGTATTACCTTTCGCGATGTAGTGTGCTGTACCGTCTCGATGTTTAGGAAAGCCGATAGACAGAACCGGATCGGTGGGGCGAATGATAGTCTTATCGCATTTTTGCAGGGCAGGTATGTTTTTAAAATCCTCATTGGGATGAAAAATAGCCAAGTCTGCTTTCTTGTCTGAAAGGATAAGCTCTGCGGAATATTCTTTGGGGTCACCGGCACGATGGAATGAAATGGAGTGACGGGCGATGGTTTTGCATATCCCGGTCACAACGTGTTCGTTGGTCACTATGCCGACCCCCTCCAGAAGGAAGGCTGTTCCTTGGCTTTCATCAATGATATTGTTTACGACAAAAATTGAGTTTCCTAAAATTTCTTCTGGTGATTTTTTGAACTCAGTATTTTCTTTGCCTATTGCTACTGTAAACTCGTACGCCAATCTACGATATATCTTGTCACCTCGCCCCCGAACCATCTGGATGTAGTTAAGTCGTCCTTTGACCACCTTGATATAAAAATCGCCAACATTGTCCTTTGTCCGCAGAGTTTGTCGAGGCTGCAGTGACTGATTCTTGCCCTTGAGGATCTCCAGATACCTGGCTTCTGCCAGCTCAGGCCCGTAGCGCTTGAGGGCGTTGATCATTGAGCCCGTTAAACGAATGAACTCTCTCGTGACGTTCGGCATATCGTTAACAACAAGCCCGGTTACCATTTGTCGCTGCGTACGGTGCTGAAGACGCGTTTTTTCAGGATTTATGATGAATCCATTAGATTTGATGATTTCTTCCAGCTCGCGCGCAGGTATCGCTCTGCCGTCCTCGGAAATCTCGACAATATCCTTAGGCAGATGTTTTGCGGTGCTTGTAAACGAAAATGTGATGTCGTCAGCATACCTGGTGAAGTGACATTTGCCTGACTTTGCTAACGCCTGCAGTTGTGAGTCAAGCTTACGGCATATCATGTTAGATATCAGCGGTGACGTAGGGGCGCCCTGAGCTAATTTCCCGTCGCTGCAACAGATTTGTGCCATGACCGTCGCAACATTATGGGGTGCATTAAATGGATGAGCCATGAATAGGTTTCTGACTCGTCCGAAGTGAATGCTTTCAAAAAAATCTTTCAGATCAATATTGAATACATATCTCTTTCTGGCGTGGATCTGAGCATTTGTCTTAACGTTCCTGCCCTTGACGAAGCCATGGCTGGAAGATTTTGGAGAGTAAAATTTTTCCAGATGCGGCAATAGTGCATGCTGAATTGTTTTCATCACCCTTTTAGGGGCTTTGATGGTGCGATGGGTTTTGTTTTTCTTTAAAATGGAAAAGCTTACGTAATGGCTGCCTTTCTTTTTGTAAAGAAAGCTCAGTAGTTTGTTTTGATCAACCTTAAGTAACTGGCAAAATCCATCAAGGTTACTAAAGCCGGGGCCAAACAAATTCTTGAAAATTTCGTCGATATCCATTCGTAGTACCGGGTCTCGGGGCTATTTTCTCTTCTACCAGCGCCATCGATAACGTCAACGTATAGCGCGAACAGGCAAAGCTACCCTTGCAGTGGCCACCGCATATAGTCAGTGAAAAGTTAAATCGTGCCCCGAGCCCGATGGTAAACTGATATCACGGCACGCATTGCTGGTCAACGTGTACTGCGAGAATCATCAGGCCGGTGTCAGACAATCATGTTCAAAAGCGACACTTTTTGGTCGATTGTTGCCTTTCGCCACAGGCAGAAATGGGTCGATCGCTGCCCTGCGCGATAGGCATTTATCGGACAAACGCGGTCACTCTGTTTCTTTTCGCTCCGAGTTGACCGCTGCAAGCAGCCTTACCCCCAGCATCCTACGCTGAGTCGTGCCATTTGTTTTTTGAAAGAGGTTCGCTTTCTCTATTTCATACTGCGCCAATGTATTTGTGATGTAGTCATCCAAGCTCTTTATCCACTGGCCATTGCTGCAAAAGGAAAATGCCTTTCCCCAACCCAAGATTACTCGATCGAGATTCTGTAGCGCGCCAGAGTAGGATCCCTTTGGGGATATATCTCCAGCTTCGACACTGAATTTCATCATGCGTATCGATGCGTCTAAATCGGATTTGATCCGTTTCCTGAATCGCTCCCTCGTAGCTGTCGATGGCTGGACCAATCCTGCCGAAACGAAGCAGCCCAAGAAATCGAATCCTTTAGCTGTAAGACCCCTTGAAGCTTTGTCACTTGTCGCGAAGGGTCGGTATGCTTCAAGTGAGAGCTTTTTGAGCTCAGTCTGTGCTTTGCTAAAAGCACGGTCCACGCAGCCCATATCCTTCCCGAGGATCAGGAAGTCATCGATGTACCGAAGACAAGTGACCTCACCATCGTTGATGGTTTTGTCGAAGTCGTGGAGGTACAAGTTGGCTATGAGTGGCGACAGTGGAGATCCCTGAGCTACACCCTCCACCCCAATGGGGAAAATTTCATCGAGGCCCTGTCGCCGAAGAACGTCAATGTTCGCGAGCTCTGTGGTGATAGCTGCTTGAAATAAAGCAATTGTGTCTGGGCATTTGATGTGAGGGGTCACAAGTCTCATCACTCGGGCCTTGTCAATTCTGGTAAAGAACTCGGCGATATCTGACCTGATATGGAAGGCGGCCCCTTTGGCAATGGCTACCTTGGCGTCGGCTATCGCCATCGAGACCCGTTTGTTTTTTATGCCGCCGTAGCTCGTAGGGGTAGCCAGCGCTTCCTTCACGAACTTAATGCGGGATAAGGCGTCGAGTAGAGCCCGTTGGACGATCCGGTTTGGTATAGGTGAAAGTACAATCGGGCGAGAATTTCCGTTGGCTTTGGTTATAGCTACGCCAGTCTGTTTTTGGAAGGTAAAGGTCTTCTTGGATAGCGTGCGCTGGATGTCGGAAAGCGACCTGGGGAGTTGGCTCTCGAAATCCTTGGCTTCGTTTCGGATAGCTTCGGATAATGAAGAGAAGGCACTTTCTTTGACCTTCCTCCAAGCCGAATACAACGAATCCCCACTGTAGATCCTACGGTAAAGCGACGAGGCCATAAAAATTCCTTGTTTGTTGGGAGACACCAGTGAACTCTCACCCAACTGCTACAGAGGACCTTCAACCTTCGGGAGACCGCGAAGCCTTAACGGCGATCTTGGTCGCGACCCGGACAGCAACCTCCGAAGAGAGATGGCTGGCGTCTGTCAAACTTGGTTCAGTGCTGTGAGGCGGCTGCACCAGCAAGCAGGCGAGGCTGATTGCAGTCACGAAACTCCGTGATGCGGCGAGCTCCAAGCTGGCACGTTTTTGCATAAACGCATGATTACCCCTAAAGAATCCGTCAAAATACGATAAATCGTAGCTTTTTGGGCCTCGCGGCTAAACTCGCGCCATGCGCCAGGTTGGCACGTTTTTGCACGACCGCATATTGTCCTCCGAAGGGCCCGCCAAGGTGAAAATCGTACCTTTTTGGGTTTCGCGGTCAAGCGCGCGCCGTGCGGCTGAACATCGAACACCACGCTGAAAATAAAGCTGCTAACCGTCTGGTGACCCCAACGTACAGACAGAGTTACGGTTATTGACGCAGCAGTCGAGCGGTGCTCTTTACCTTCGGGAGACCGCGAAGCCTTAACGGCGATCTTGGTCGCGACCCGGACAGCAACCTCCGAAGAGAGATGGCTGGCGT
>NZ_JBQEQE010000038.1:29991-36106 GCF_052046095.1 Pseudomonas sp. 22072 | reverse complement strand
CCGCACAGTTCCAGGCTGCCGGCACTGGCGCGCTCCAACCCACTGAGCAGGCGAAACAGCTCGGTACGCCCCGCGCCCACCAGCCCGAACAGGCCCAGGATCTCGCCCTTGCGCACCTCAAAGCTGATCGGTTCACGCAGGCCAGGACCGAGCAAGCCGTCTACCTTGAGCGCCACTTCGCCCTGCTCACGCGGTCGGTAATCGTAGATATCCTGGATATCGCGACCGACCATGCAGGTCACCAGTTGATCGTGGGTCAGCGTGTTCATGTCCTCGAACGTACGCACGTAGCGACCGTCCTTGAAGACCGTCACTGCGTCGCAGATACGGAACACTTCTTCCATACGGTGCGACACGTAGAGCACTACTTTGCCCTCCTCGCGCAGGCGCGTGATGATGGCCATCAAGCGGTCGATTTCCCGCGCCGAGAGGCTACTGGTCGGCTCGTCAAAGGCGATCACATGGGCGCCACGGGACAGCGCCTTGGCGATTTCCACCAATTGGCGCTGGCCCAGGGACAGGCGCCCGAGTTTTTCGTCGGGGTCGATTTCATCGGCCAGCCCCTTGAGGCAGGCCAGGGCCTGCTTGCGCAGCAGGCTCCGGTTGACCACGCCAAAGCGCGTGGGTAAATGCCCGAGGAACAGGTTCTCGGCCACGCTCATTTCCGGCACCAGGTGCAGCTCCTGGTGAATCACCGCCACACCGCTGGCGATGCTGTCGGCGGCGCATTTGAAGGCCATGGTCTGCGCGCCGATCTGCACCGTACCGCTGGACGGAATGTAGGCGCCGCCGAGGATTTTCAGCAGGGTCGACTTGCCGGCGCCGTTCTCGCCCATCAGCGCGTGCACTGAATGCGGCCGCGCTTCAAAGCTGATCTGCGCCAGGGCTTTCACACCGGGAAACTCCTTGCCGATGCCATTGAAACGCAGGGCCGCGCCGCTCATTTCCACAGGCCGATCTTGGTCAGTTCTTCCTGGAAATTGGCGCGGGTGATCAAGGTCACTTCGTCCATGGCGGTGTATTTGGCCGGTTCCTTGCCGGTGGTGACCCACTCGTACATCGCCAGCGCGGTGTTATAGCCCTCGATATGCGGGCTGGGCAGCATGGAGCCGAAGAAACCGCTGTCGGCTTTCTTCAATTCGCCAATGGCGTCGGTGCCATTGATGCCGATGCCGATGACGTTGGCGGCCTTGAAGCCGGCACTTTCGGTGGCGCGCACGCCGCCGAGCACGGTGTTGTCGTTCATGCCGCCGATGATCAGGTTCTTCGCCCCGTTCGGCAGCTTGACCAAGGCCGAGTTGGTGGCGTCCATGCTGCCAGGTACGTCGAGGGTTTTCAGCGCAGCGGTGAGGATGTGGTCCTTGGGAATACCGGCCTCCTCGAGGGATTTGATCGAGCCGTCTGTACGCTTCTTACCGGTGTCGAGTTCGTTGAAGGTATTGATCACCGCATAGGTGTCCTTCCAGTCCCAACCGCGTTTTTTCGCTTCGGCGGCCATGGCGGCGCCCTGCTTCTGGCCCACTTCAAACGCGGCCATTCCCAGGTATGGCACGTCTTCCATGAAGTTGCCCTTGGCATCGACAAAGCGGTCATCCACGGCCATCACTTTCAAACCGTTGACCTTGGCCTTGGCAACGATGGCCGGGCCCAGGGACACGTCCGGCGGGCAGATCACAAAACCCTTGGCGCCATTCGCGGCCAGGCTGTCGATGGCCGACAAGGTCTTTTCGCCATCGGGCACGGCGATCTTGATCACAGTAAAACCATGCTCTTTGCCGGCTTTTTCCGCGAATGCCCACTCCGTTTGAAACCAAGGTTCCTCGGCCTGCTTGACCAGGAAACCGATCTTCACTTCTTCAGCCGATACCCAGCCGCAGAACGCCATTGCCAGTGCCACGGCACCGAGTGTTTGCTTGAACATGGACCACCTCCTTCTTGTTATTGGAAAACGCTTTAGTCGTGGTACATCACAGACCGCCCGCCATCGATCATCAGGCAAGTGGCGTTGATAAAGGGCGCCTCGTCGGTCGCCAGGAACAGTGCTGTCATGGCCACTTCGATGGGCTGGCCAATGCGTTTGGGCGGGTGCAGGTCGAACGCACGCTGGCGTTCGGCGTGGGGGTCTGGGAAACCGTTCCAGTAATCGACGTTGAGCTGGGTTTCGATATAGCCGGGGGCGATGGCATTCACGCGGATGCCCTTGGGCGCGTACTCGATGCCCAGGGCCCGGGTAAGGCCGAGCAGGCCGTGCTTGGCCACAGGGTAAGGAAAGCAACCGGGAATGATGTGGCTGGAATGGGTGGACGCGATATTGATGATGTTGCCGATACCTTGCTCGATCATGTGCGGCAATACCGAGCGGCAGCCGTACCAGGCACCGTCGAGGTCGATGGCGAAACAGCGGCGCCAGTCCTCTTCGCTCATCTCCAGCGGGTCACGGAACACGTTGACCCCGGCACAGTTGACCAGCACATCCACGCGGCCAAAGCGCTCGATGGCCAGGTTGACCAGTGCCTGCCATTGATCCTTGGAAGTGATATCAACCGGTTGGGCGTAAACCTGCGCACCGTGTTCGCGCCAATGAGCGGCGATTTTCTCGACTTTGTCGCCCTGGATATCCGCAATGATCAACCGCGCCTGCTGGGCCTGGAAACAGGCAACGATGGCTTCGCCAATGCCTTGGGCGGCGCCGGTGACGATCACCACCTTGTTCTTCAGCCGCTCGCCATAAGTCGGCTCGGGCACGGCGGGTAGGGACAACGGTTGCGCCTGCATCGCTTCACCTTTTTATTTTTAGTAGTGAGTGCTGATGCTGGCGACTATAAACCCATCGCCTGAAATATCTCAATATATAAATTAAGATCCCATATATTGAGAAAAATAAAAAAATGTTCGAGCGGGTTAGCTGTGGCGAGGGAGCTTGCTCCCGCTGTCTGCGCAGCAGACTCCCGCTTTTGGGGGGCGCTTCGCACCCCAGCGCAAGCAAGCTTGCTCGCCACAGGAAAGCTCACATCTGGTTTTAGTGTTTACATAAATGAGGCTTCAGCCTTGGGCAAAGTCGCGCAGGGCATCGCCTTCCATGCGATAACGCACCCATTCTTCCTGAGGCTGGGCGCCTATGGATTTGTAGAAGGCAATCGCTGGCTCGTTCCAGTCCAGCACGCTCCATTCAAAGCGCCCGCAACCGTTGTCACACGCGATCTTGGCCAAGTGGCGCAGCAACTTCTTGCCGGCCCCGCCGCCGCGTTGTTCCGGGTTGATGTACAGATCTTCCAGGTACAGGCAGTTACTGCCCAGCCACGTCGAGTAACTGAAAAAGAACACCGCAAAGCCAATCGGCAAGCCGTCGCGCAAGCAGATAAGGCCATGGGCCGTGGCGCCTTCGCTGAACAGGCTGCGTTCGATATCCACCACGCTGGCGATCACTTCATGCCGGGCTTTCTCGTACTCGGCAAGTTCAGTGATAAAGGTCAGGATCTGCGCAGCATCGCTGGGCACGGCGGGGCGAATCTCGATGGTCATGGGCGAGCCTTGGGCAAATTCAAAGGCCACATACTAAGACGGTTTGATGGCCGTTTGCAGTGCAATTGATGCCAATCAGCACGTTTCACTCCGGCGCGGGGTGAAGCAAGCATCAGCAACCACAGAACAAAGCCTGGGGACGCCCATGGTAAACAATGGGCATAAATCCAACGATCAGAGACCTGCTCATGCACGCCACGCCACCAGTGGGCACCAAGACATTCGCGCTGTTCTGCCTCGCCAGTTTCCTGCTGTCACTGTCTTACGGCTCGACCTTTTTGTTGTCACTGCTGATCCATGCCCGTGGCGGTAATGAACACGACGCGGGCAGTATCATTGCCACGGCAATGCTCAGCACCTTCGTAGCGGTGGTGCTTTCCGGGCATCTGGCCGATGCGATGGGCGCGGCGCGAGCGATTGCGAGCACCGGCCTATTGTTAGTGGTGGCCTGCCTGGGGTTTGCCCTGACGCCAGGGTTTGGCCAGGGCTTGATGCTGTTTGGATTGTCCCTTGGCTTGGGCTGGGGCGTGTTCTATACCTTGGGTCCGATCATCGTGACGCTGCTGGTGGAACCCCGCCAGCGGGCCAAATATTTCGCCTTGCTCTCGGGCAGTATGTTGAGCGGCATAGGTTCCGGCCCTTTGCTGGGACGCGCCGCCACTGCGCTGGACCTGCCCCTGACAACGGCGTTTTATATTGCCGGGCTCGCCAGCCTCGCCGGGGTGGTGATGTTCTGGCGCATGGGCTCTCGGTTGCGACAGCACGCGAATGTACCGACATCCAGGATTTCCTGGGCTGCAAGCCGCCGCGTACTGTCTTCCAAGGCGGCGTTCGCCATCCTGATGGTTGGCCTGGGTGGCTGCGTATTCGGGGGGCTATCTTCGTTCCAGACCAGCTATGCCGTTGCCCATAAGCTGGACTATTCGCTGTTCTTCGCGGGTTTCCTGACAGCGGCAATTATCAGTCGCCTGCTGATCGCCGGTTTCGTGGTCAAGCGCGATGCGTACCAGGCTGCCTGCGTATTATCCGGGGTGATGCTCGGCGCGATCACGCTGTTCGCGTTTGGTGTCAGCGGCAACCTCAGTTATGTGCTCGCCGCCGCCACGCTAGGGATCGGGTATGGCCTGACGTATTCGGTGATTAACGGCCTGGTGGCCAACGAAGCGCCCAGCGGTACCACTTCCCAGGCGTTATTGCTGTTCAGCCTGGCGTACTTTATCGGCGTCTTCGGGTTTCCCTGGCTCGCAGGCAAGATCATCGTCGACTTCGGCCTTGCGACAATGATGCTGAGCGTACTGGTGATCGCCGCACTCAACTGGACGATCACAGTGGCGCGCTTGGTAGCGCGCCGACTATCGGCAAATAAAGTGATACATGTGAGCTGATACCGTTCGTCGCCATCCCGGCACGATCGGCAAACGCGGGCAGACCAATACAGGGTAAGGACATTAATCATATGGAGACACCCTGATGAACAATTCCAAATTTGCTGCCCTCGCCCTGACCGGCCTGTTGTCTGCCGCGTCCTTGAGCGCCTTTGCGGCTAGCTCGACCACTGGCCCCACCGATCCAACGCCGGACGCCACTACCGAGTCGCAAAAATCCATGGGCACCGGCCTGGATACCAACGGTGGCGCGATCATCGACAACAGCGCCGACCCACGCACCAAAGGCAACGACACCCAGCGCCAGGCACCGCCTGCCGTAGGCAACGGCAAGATGGGCCCTGGCACGAGCAACAATGAGCCGAAGATCAACAAGGGCGACGACTCGAACATCCCCGGCGCGCAGAAACAACCAGCGCCTTGATGCACCCTTGGTACGACCAACACCCGACCATTTCCCAGTGAAGAGGTACGCATGAACGTCGATAGAAACCTTGAAAAAGAAGTCCTCACCCGCCTGCTGCACGCCCATCCGCAAGGCTTGGGCAAGGAGGTGCTGGACAATTACCGCGGTGAAAAAGAGGTCGCCAGTGTCTTGGCGTTCCTGCAGGACCGCGGGCTGATCAAGGATGGGCATGTGACCACCGACGACGCCGGCGAATACGCGTTGAACCTGCCGATCAAGCTCACCGCTTCTGGTGTGGATGAGGCGCGCAAGCTCGACGCTCAAAGTACTCAGTAATCCATTTCTGGCCTGGCCCCGCGACTGGGGCCAGAGGGAGTTTTAGCGATGCCTCGTGGAAGCAAAGCCAAATACACCGACGAACAGAAACGCAAGGCCGCTCATATCGAAGACAGTTATGAGCATAAGGGGTTGCCCAAGGACGAAGCCGAAGCCCGCGCCTGGGCGACCGTCAACAAACAGTCCGGCGGCGGTGAAAAAGCCGGCGGATCAGGCCGACGCAAAGCACCGGCCAAGAAAACCCAGGACCGGCAGGAATCCGCCAAGCGTGCCGCTGCCAGCCGTGAAGGCCACCCGCGCAGCAGTGGGGCTTCGCTGGGTACGCAGACCAAGGAAAGTTTGATGAAAGAGGCGAGGGCCAAGGATATTCCTGGGCGCTCAACCATGCGCAAAGATGAGTTGGTTCAAGCGCTGAAAAAAGCAGGTTAAACGCAGAACCCGTTGTGGGAGCGGGCTTGCTCGCGAA
>NZ_JBQEQE010000038.1:0-29949 GCF_052046095.1 Pseudomonas sp. 22072 | reverse complement strand
CTCCCCTAGGGTTGTGCGTATTTATTCAGCCAGCAATGCGTCGACTTCGGTGACGCCAGGTGAAGTGGCCGGCCCCCAACGCGTCACCGCCAACGCCGCCGCTGCGTTCGCTCGACGCGCCGCCTCAACGGGTTTCAAGCCCTGCGCCAACCCGGCGATAAATACCCCTGCATGCGCATCCCCCGCACCATTGCTGTCTACCGCCTGCACCTTGAAGCCAGGTACATGCTCAGTCTCTACCCCGCGCCCTACCCAGCAACCATTTGGTCCATCACGCACAACCAGCAGTGCCTGCAAGTGCTGATTCAGCATGGGCAGCGCCTGACTTATATCCGCCGCCCCGGTAAACGCGAGGGCTTCAGGGCCATTGCTGGTCCAGATGTCGATACGCGGCAACAAGGCACGCATCAACGCCGAGTCCGGCGCCTTGACCAGCGGGCCCGGGTCGAATACCACCACGATCTCTCGCGGAAGCGCCAGCAGCCAGTCAAGCAACGGCTGCGCCTTACCTTCAAGCAGCAAGCTGTAGCCACTGACGTACACATAATCATCGATACGCGGGACGATCTGAGCCAAGTCGTCGGCACTCAGCTCCCCCTCGGCGCCGAGATGGGAGATGAAGGTGCGTTCGGTGCTCGCTTCAGTCAGCGACACGCACAACCCGGTATCTTTGCCAGCGCTGGCCGCCAAGGCCATTTCAACACCTTCGGCCTGCATCGCGGCACGCGCCAGCTCGCCAAAGCGCCCATCGCCATGGCGGCCCAGATAAACCACCGGCAACCCATTGCGCCGTGCCGCAGCCATTACGTTGAAACCGCCACCGACTTGGAAACTGGCGGAGTTGGCCAGCACGTCACCGCCGCTTGCCGGCAGGGTGTCGAGGCCCATGACCAGGTCGACAATGACCTGGCCGGTGTGCAGCAATCTAGACATTGGCGCTCTCTGCTAAACCCGGACGACGGTCAGACGCTCCGCCCAAGACTGCATATATTCCGCCAGCCACCACGAAGGTCACGATCCAGCCGAGCCCGTTGTGGCCCAGCCAGGAGTCGGACAGCGGCCCGGCAAACCAGATGTTTTCGGCGGTGGTGCCGATGGTGGTGAAGCTGAACCCCAGCGCAATGGCCACGGCCCAGGCGCCAAATGCACGCCACTCCACGCCGCCGCGATACCAGTAGGCACTGTTGGGGCTGACGTCCAGCAGGTCGGTGGGGCTGTAGTAATGACGGTGAATCAGGTCGACCACGAAAATCCCAACCCACGCCGTGATCGGCACCGCCAGCAGCGAAATGAAGGTAATGAACGGGCCATAGAAGCTATCGGCGATCAGCATGAAATAGATGGAGCCGGCAAAAATCGCCACGATATCGACGATCACTGCATGCACGCGCTTGACCTTCAAGCCCAGGGTCAGGGTAGTGAGGCCGGCCGAGTACACCGACAGGTTGTTCGACAGCAACAGGCCGCCGAACGCGGTGATCAGGTACGGCACGGCCATCCAGGTCGGCAGCATGTCGCGGATCGCGATGATGGGGTCGGTGGCCGATGCCAGGTCATTGTTACCCACCGACAACAGGCCACCCAGGGTGATCAGTAGCACCAGCGGGATACCTGCACCAAACGCGGCGGAGGCCACCAGGCGCACGGCCTTGACGCTGCGGTGCTGGTAACGCGACATGTCTGCACCGGCGTTGGCCCAACCGATACCGGTACCGGCAGCCATGGTGCCTACGCCAATGATCATCGCGCTCAACGGCGCCGGGGTGGCGTTGAACACCGCGCTCCAGTCGATGGTGGCACACAGAAAGCCGCCCACCAGAATGTTCAGGCCGCCGAATACGTAGGTGGCCCACTTCTGGATCACCAGCAACGTGGCGTGGCCCAGGCCCGATACGGCCAGGGTCAACAGCACGAAGATGGCAATGAAGATCAGGGTGAGCACCGGCGCGCTCTTGGCCTCCACTGCCGAGCCGAACAGGATGGAGCTCAACGACAACAATACGAAGGCTGCGGTGGTGGTGTTGACGGTTTCCCAACCCAGGCGGGACATCAGCGACACCAATGTCGGGCCGATATTGCCGCGCACACCGAAAATGGCGCGGGACAAGGTCAGGCTGGGCGCACGACCACGGCGACCGGCGATGGAGATGATGCCCACTACGGCAAAGGAGCCCGCGGCGCCAAGAATCGCGACGATGATCGCCTGCCAGATGGCCAGGCCACGAAACGCCACCAGCGTTGCACCAAGGGGCAAACCGAGGATGCTGATATTGGCCGCGAACCACACCCAGAACAGTTGCAGCGGATGACCGTTGCACTCGCCTTCCGGGACCGGCTCGATGCCGCGTGTTTCCAGTTGCCCGGCGGTTTGGCCGGAAGAGGGGCTGCTCATTAAGGGGGGCTCCTGATGCCTGTATTGTTGTTGTGGCAGCGAGTCGAATCTTTATCCGGTCTTCCTGACCCAACGCTTTTGAATGTGGGAGCTGGCTTGCCAGCTCCCACATTTGGTTCCGTGTTTATCGCAAGGCCAATAACCCTTGGGCCAGCGGCTGCAAGTCCAGGCCATTGACCCGCTTGACCTGTTCAACCAACGCCTCAGGCCAGCACTGCATACCCAGGCACGCCCCCAGCATGGCGCCCAGAATCGCGGCAATGGTGTCGGTGTCGCCGCCCAGGCTGGCCGCCAGGCACAGGGCTTCGAAGGCATTCATATCACCCGACGCCACTTGCTGGGCCAAGGCAAACGAGACCACCACCGACTCCTGGGAAGCCACCGAAGTACCAATCAACTCGTAAAGCAGGTCGGCAAACAACGCTTTGTCGCCGCTGCCGACGCTCAGGGTGCGAGCCCAACTGATGCGGGTAGAAATGCGTCCGCCCGCGATCCAGTGACCATGGCTTTCGGCCTGTCGGGCAATCTGGGTCCCAATATTCAGGGCTTCCCCCAGGTCCACGCCATTGATGCCAGCCGAGACCACCGCCGCCACGGCCGCAGCGCTGGAAATACCCAGGTTGGTGTTATGGGTGACCTGGCATGCCTGGATCACCGCCTGGATAAACCGCGCCGGGTCGCTGACATCGACGGCGATGCCCACCGGGGTGATGCGCATGGCCGCACCATTGGTGGTGCCGTAGCGCCCGGATTCCTCCGGAGTATGACCGGCGAGGATCATGTCGATTGCGCGTTTGGTGGACGGCCCGAGCAAGTCCTGGGAACCCTTGGCGCGCATCCCCGCTTCCCAGTCGATCAGGCGCTGGGCAAGCACGGTGGGCTCGATCTTGCCCTGGCCTTGCACCAGTAACTCGGCAACCAGGATGGCTTGTTCGGTGTCATCGGTGATGGAACCGGCAGGCATGTTGGGCGCAATGGGCTGGTCCGCGTCGGCGTCTTCCAAGGCGGTGATGGCACCGAAGCGCTGTTGGACCTGCTCGCGGCTCAAGGATTGGGTGGGCATGCCCAAGGCATCGCCCAGGGCCAGGCCATAAAAGGCGCCAAGTGCGCGGTTTTCTCGGCTCATTTCGACGCTCCAAACTGCAGATGCAGGCGAAAGTGCAACGGGTCAAGCAGGCTTTCGACATGCTCCATGAAACGCTCGCGACGATCATAGGTGGTGCGTGACGCCTTGAGAAATACCGTACCGCTGGGGCGCCCGAGTAATTCGGCGTCTTCATCGCTCAGGGGTTCAGCACCGATCCACTGGTCACCGTCGGCCCCGACGTAGCCGTAGGCGGCCAGAGTGATGGTCAGGGAATTATCGATCAGCCCAATGTGGGGCAGGTTTTCCAGATCGCCAACGGCCGGCATCAACGAGCGTTCCAGCGACACCGCTGTACCGTCAGCCGTGCGCCGGAGGCGGTCGAGGGTAATGAACTGGTCGGTGCCAAAACGGCTGAACAGATCCGGGCGCGTCACGGCTTCGAAACGCAGGACGTCGGTGCTTACATGGGCGCCCGTATCGGCCAAGGCCTGGGCCCAACCGCTGCGTTGGTCCAACACCATGCCGTCAAAGGTGACAATCGAACCGACGCCGCTCTGAGTGGCGATGTAGTTGCGACGCTTGAGCTCGGCCAGCGCCTCGCGCAGCGTGCCGCGGCTGACCGCAAACTCCTCGGCCAGTTGGTGCTCGCCCGGCAACAGAAAGCCGTCGGCCATGACTCCACCTTCGATACGGCGGATGAGCTCATCGACGACGCGTTTTTTCTTATCAAATCGAACATGTCTAATCATGTACAAATTGATAACCGAAAGCCCGTGTTTACCGCAAGAGGATTATTTCAGGCTGAAGGCAAAAACCGCCTCAGGGCTCCAGGCCGATGGGGAAAAACTCCCCGCTGCTCCAGACGCCAAGCCAGTTCTGACCGTTGATCGGACGGCTCACCGCCAGCTCCACCAACTGGTAAAAAACGTTTCTATGCACCAGGGCTTCGAGGTTGGTGCGAACGCGCACATAGGGGGCGGGTTCCTGGGTGATGGGGTCGGTCACCACCCGCAGCGGGTGCTCGAGGCCTGCCTCGACCTGTTCGTCGACGTTGGTGGTAAAGCGTAATACCTGGCTTTCGCCCTGCCCTTGCACTTCCAGTGTCACTGCAACAAAGGGTGCGTCATCGACACGGATGCCGACCTTCTCCACGGGCGTCACCAGGAAATAATCATCGCCATCGCGGCGGATGATGTTGGAGAACAACTTGACCATCGGCTTTCGCCCGATAGGTGTGCCCTGGTAGAACCAGGTGCCATCGCGGGCGATGCGCATGTCGATGTTGCCGCAGAAATCCGGGTTCCACAAATGCACCGGTGCCGGCCCCTTGCCCTTGGGCAGTTGGGCCAATAGATCATTGGCCTTGGCGGAATCGGTCATGGCGGGCTCCTCTGTCTTACTGATCACTCATACCCAGCAAACCGCGGGCATATTGCGCCAGGGGGCGAGCGATCAAATCTTGTGGCGATGTGTCGTGGAACGTCAGTAAACCGCCACGACTGCGAATACGTGCAGTATCAATCAAATACTGGGTGCTGGTCTCGATCAACATGACTTGGATCACCCCGCTGTCCAGGCCAAGGCGGTCCAGGGCTTGCTGATCGGTCCACTCGTCGGCGTTGCCGATACGGTCATCGGCTGCCGCAAAACGGCAATACAGCAGGTAGTGAGCACCGACGGCACGGGCTTCGGCCATGGCCTGTTCAAGACCTTCGGGCTGGCGGGCGCGACGCACCATGGGGAAATATTCAACGAAGCCATTGAATGCTTCCTCGGCCACCACATTGGGCCGCGGATAGGCGCTGCCCGGCGGCACGAAGGCGCCTTGGGCAATAAATACAAAGGAATCCGGCTGTATGCGCACCGAGGCGGTACGGCGCGTATCGCTGTGATCGAGCAGCCCGGCATCGCTCATCTGATAGCGGGTGCCTTCGGCCATATCACTGACGGTCATGCAACCGCCCAGGGCCAATGACGCCAGCAGCAAAACCAGACTACGCATCCTAATCCTCCAGAGGCCGGTGACAGGAAACCGGCGAATGGGGCGTGGGATGCAGAATCCGCGCCATTCAGCTGCGCTACAAATCAAATGTGTGAACCCGCAATATCTAGCTTAGCCACCAATGATCTTCATGATCGTGGCACCGCCGGAGAACGCCACTTCCTGCTTGTCAGCCAAGGCCTTCATCAACAAGCCCTGCAACGCCGGCAACGCCTGGTGACGCGGTTGATCGAGCAAGTCACCGACATAATGGCGATTGCTGGACGACAGGCACCCATGCAGCCAACCGGTGGAGGACAACCGCAACCGCGAACAGGTACGGCAGAACGGTACGCTCTCGTTGGCGATCACACCAAAGAAGCCTTTGCCCGGCACTTCGTAGCGTACCGCCGTCGCATCGACGGGTGCGTTGGCTTGCAGGTATTCATGTTGCTCGCCGATCAAGCTGAGCAGCTGTTGCAAGCTGACGAACTGTTGCAGGAACGCGTTGGAGTCTTTGGCCAGGTGCCCCATGCGCATCAGTTCGATAAAGCGCAGCTCGTAGCCACGCGCCAGGCAGTAATCGAGCAACGGCATCACCTGGTCCAGGTTCTGGCCGCGCAACGGCACCATGTTGACCTTGATCTTGATTCCGGCAGCACTGGCCTGGTCCATGCCATCGAGCACGGTGGCCAGGTCGCCGCCACGGGCGATGCTGCGGAAAGCGTCGGCATCCAGCGTGTCGAGGGAGACATTGATGCGCCGAATACCGGCTGCCACCAGCAACGGCAGTTTACGCGCCAGCAGTTGGCCGTTGGTGGTCAGGCTGATGTCGCTCAGGCCCATCTGCCCTACCGCCCCCATGAAGGCTTCCAACTTGGGGCTGACCAACGGCTCACCGCCGGTAATGCGCAAGCGCTCGATACCCGCCGCTTCGATCAGGTAAGCCACGCCTCGGGCCATGGCCTCGGCCGACAGTTCATCCTGGGCAGCCACCAGCCGCTTGCCGTCAGGCACGCAATAGGTACACGCATAATTGCAGGCTGAAGTCAGGCTGATCCGCAAATTGCGAAAACGCCTGCCTTGACGATCAACGATCATGGATCACTCCGGCAGAGGATAATTCGGGCGCGCTAAAAGCTGACTCATAACTCAGCTTTTAGCAAGGTCCTTGCCTGAGTATATTCCTGGCTTACTGCGCCTGGCAGTAAATCGTTGCGCCATCACTGTGGCGAATGACTTACGTGGCAGGGGTGTCGCCGCTCTTCTCGGCGCCCGGCAGTTCCGGGCTGTGCTTGCGCTTGTTGCCCATGCGCACGCCGATGTCCATCAGGAATTGGAAGAAACCTTCCTGGTCTTCCAGCACATTGCTCCAGAACGGCGAGTGGTACAGCGCCACAGCGCCATGCACCAAGGCCCAGGCGGCGCAGTAATGGAAATACGGTGGCACGTCTTCAAGCTTGCCTTCGCTGATACGGCCCTTGATCAGCAGGGTCAGGCGTTCGAAGTTCGAGGCGCGGATCTTGTGCAGCTCCTCGACCATCTCCGGCACCTGGTGACCTTTGACCACCTTCTCTTCCAGGCGGTCGAACAGGCGGTAGCGCTGTGGGTCACGCATGCGGAACTCGAAGTAAGCGCGGGACAGGGCTTCCTTGTCTTTGTCGACATCCGCCGAGTGCAGCAACTCGTTCAAATCACGCTCGTAGTCGAGCATCAGGCGCAGGTAGATTTCGGCCTTGGACTTGAAGTGTTTGTAGATCGTGCCTTTGCCGATACCCACGGCATCCGCAATCATCTCGACGGTGACGCTGTCTTCACCTTGTTCGAGGAACAGCTTGAGCGCGGTGTCGAGAATTTCCTGCTCACGGCGGCGAAATTCACGGACCTTACGGGGTTCTTTGTGCATGAGGAAGAGTCTGCAAAGGTCGGAAATAGGGAGGGTTGCGCAGGGCCATGGATACGTGGCGATACGATTTACCCGGTGCGAGGGATTATCCCGACTGAACGGTCGTTGGGCAATGTCTATGTGAACCCGTCAGGCACATAACTTTCAATGCACCAACGATTTCGCCGTTATCAGTCAGAAATAATACGCAACACCTGAACCTGCCCATCAGCGCAATGAGAACTCAAGCGAAGGCCGCGTATTCCAAATCTGTTTAAAAAACGATCAATCACGACTGGACTGAATGGGATAGTGGTCAATACTTCAACTGTCGGCGCGACATCTCCCCCAAGTGACGCGTCGACCTGGGTACCGACGGACTGCGTGCCCTTGTTTTACTCCTAATGGTCTTAGCCCGGATTCACCCCCCAGAACCCGGGTTTTTTTTGCCTGGGATTCGACCGCCCTAACCGGCCACGTGGGCCAGCGGGAACAGGCGCTTGAAGTTCTCGGTAGTCTGCTCGGCAAAGCGCTCGTACGACTCACCGCGCAGCATCGCCAGGTAATCAGCCACGTCACGTACATATTCGGGCAAGTTCGGTTTGCCGCGATGGGGGATGGGCGCCAGGTACGGAGAGTCGGTTTCCACCAGCAGGCGGTCGGCGGGCACCTGGCGGGCCACATCGCGCAGCGCGTCGGCATTGCGGAAAGTGACGATGCCCGACAGGGAAATATAGAACCCCAGGTCCAGGGCCGCCTTGGCCATATCCCAGTCTTCGGTAAAGCAGTGCAACACGCCAGCCTGCGACAACGCGGCTTCACGCAGCAAAGCCAGGGTATCGGCACGGGCGCCTCGGGTGTGCACGATCACCGGCTTGCCCGTCTGCTGGGCGGCTTGCAGGTGCAGGCGGAACGAGGCCTGCTGCAACTCGGCAGCTTCAGGCTCGTAGTGATAGTCCAGGCCGGTTTCGCCAATGGCCACCACTCGCGGATGGTTGAGTTCGCCCAGTAGCCAGTCCAGAGCCGGCGCTTCGCCTGGCTTGAGGTCAAGCGGGTGAATGCCCACCGAGCAATCGACGTCGGCGTAGCGATCAGCCAGGGCTTTGACGTCGGCGGCGTTGTCGGCGC
The DNA here is from genome assembly GCF_052046095.1 of Pseudomonas sp. 22072. Classification (NCBI taxonomy): domain Bacteria; kingdom Pseudomonadati; phylum Pseudomonadota; class Gammaproteobacteria; order Pseudomonadales; family Pseudomonadaceae; genus Pseudomonas; species Pseudomonas sp. 22072. Next base: position 21,476 of record NZ_JBQEQE010000038.1, on the reverse strand, counting down.
TGACGCCAATGCACAGGAAGTGCCCTACCCCACGCTGGCGGGCAGCTTCAAGGGCGACGTCGAGGGAACCGCCGTGCTGGGCAAGGTCGAGGCGATCAAGGTGGCAATGGGAATCTACGAGCATAGGAATCTGAGCTTAAGTCACAAAAGAGGTAGGGCCAACGATACACCCGTCAGCCACGGAATTTAACGGCGCCCGAGCAGGCCGACCCACTGCACCAGCAACGCCTCGAGCAACAGCACGCGGTTGAGGTTGGCCTTGCCGAGGACTTTCTGGCGCTGGGCGAGGATCCAGTCCTGGATGTTCAGCACTTTGTCCTGGGCACTTTTTTGCGCCAGGTATTGCACGACCTTGCGCATATCCGCCAAGCCCAGGCCGTTCTCATCCTGGGTGAGCTGGTAGCGCAGGATCAGGCTGGACCAGTCGCAGAACCAGTCGAACAACAGCAACAGCGGAATATCCTTCCAGGCGCTTTCGGCCAGTTGCGTGGCGGACAATTCCTGCTTGAGCAGTTTCTTCACGCCATCCACGACCAGTGCACGCTGTTCGCGCACGCCCTGAGCCTGCAGCTTCACTGCCGCCAAAGGCGAGCCAGCCGCCAGGGTCAGCAACTCGCCTCGTTCTTCTGCGCTGCATTCCGGCAACGCCTGCGCCAGCCATTGCAGGCTCATGGCTTCGCTGGGCAACGGGCAAGCCTGCTGCACGCAACGGCTGCGAATGGTCGGCAACAAGCGGCTGGACTGGTGGCTCACCAGCAACAGCACGGTATCGCCGGACGGCTCTTCAAGGCTTTTGAGCAAGGCGTTGGCCGCGTTGATGTTCATCGCCTCAACCGGCTCAATCAGCACCACTTTGCGCCCGCCCATCTGCGCGGTCTGCACCACGAAGCTCACCAAGTCGCGCACTTGGTCGACCTTGATGGCCTTGTCCGCTTCCTCGGGCTCCAGCACATAGTTGTCCGGGTGACTGCCAGCCTTGAGCAACAGGCAGGACTTGCACTCGCCACATGCCTCCAGATTAACCGGGCGTTGGCACAACAGGCTGCCCATCAGGCGTTCGGCGAGGTGGCGTTTACCGATGCCCACCGGCCCATGCAGCAGATAGGCGTGGGCGTGCTGGGCGCGCCCTGCCAGTTGCTGCCAGAGGCCGTCCTGCCACGGGTAGGACTCAGCCACGGCTACGCTCCAACAGGGTGGGCAGCAGCGCGTCGATAGCCTGTTGCACCTGACTCAGCGGCTGGGCGGCGTCCAATAGGTAATAACGTGTGGGCTCAGCCTTGGCGCGCTGCAGGAAAGCGCTGCGCACTGCATCAAAGAAGGCCTGGCCTTCCAACTCGAAGCGATCCAGACGACCTCGCGCACTGGCGCGGGCCATGCCCACTTCCACCGGCAGGTCGAACAACAGGGTCAGGTCGGGGCGCAGATCGCCTTGCACGAAGGTTTCCAGGGTGGTGATGCGCTCCATGGACAACCCCCGGCCCCCACCCTGGTAGGCGTAGGTGGAATCGGTAAACCGGTCGCAGATCACCACGGCACCCCGCGCCAGGGCCGGGCGAATCACTTCGGCCAGGTGCTGGGCACGGGCGGCAAACACCAGGAGCAACTCGGTGTCCGGATTCATCGGCTCGTCACCCGGGGTCAGCAGGACGTCGCGAATGCGCTCGGCCAACGGCGTACCACCCGGCTCACGGGTCAGCACCACCTCGATGCCCTGCGCACGCAGGCGCTCGGCCAGGTAGTCACGGTTAGTGCTTTTGCCGGCGCCTTCCGGGCCTTCCAGGGTAATAAACAAGCCAGTCACAGGCAGTCCTTAGTCAGAGTCATTGCGGGCTTTGCGGCGCGGTCGTGTCCGGCGCGGGCTCGATCGGAGCGTCGGGGGTAGGCGCATCACTGGAAGGTGCCGAATCTTCAGGCGGTTTCACCACCGGTGCCGGGCTGGAACGGTAATCGGCACGGCGCTTGAGTTGGAACTCACGCACGGCGGCATTATGCGCATCCAGGTTATCCGAGAATATATGGCTACCATCGCCACGGGCGACGAAATACAGGCTGCTGCCCGGTACCGGGTTCAGTGCTGCATGGATCGCCTCGCGACCGACCATCGCGATGGGCGTGGGCGGCAGGCCAGCAACCATGTAGGTGTTGTAGGGGTTGGCTTCCTTGAGGTGGGTGCGGGTCAATTTACCGTTGTAGCGCTCACCCAAGCCGTAGATCACGGTGGGGTCGGTCTGCAGCAACATGCCGATCTTCAGGCGACGCACAAAAACACCGGCAATCTGCCCGCGCTCCTGAGGCACCCCGGTCTCCTTTTCCACGAGCGACGCCATGATCAGTGCTTGGTAAGGGTCGGTGTAGGGCGCGTCGGCGGCACGCTTGCTCCACTCCTGGGCGAGTACATCGTCCAGGCGGTTGTAAGCTTTTTTCAGGAACTCGACATCAGTCATGCCGCGGACAAAACGGTAGGTGTCGGGGAAGAACCGCCCTTCAGGAAACACACCTGGGTGGCCAAGCTTATCCATCACTTCGCTGTCAGTCAGGCCCGCGAGGGTCTGCACGATCTTTTCATGCTTGGCCAGGGCGGTGCGCACCTGACGGAAATTCCAGCCCTCCACCAAGGTCAGGCTGTACTGCACCACTTCGCCGCGCTGCCACAGGCCGATCAAACCCTCGGCGGTAAGGCCCGGGCTCATGCGGTACTCGCCGCTGTGCAGTGGCTGGCCTTCGAGGTTGAAGCGCCAGTACAGACGCAACCAGAATGCATCGTCGAGCACGCCGTCGGCTTCCAGACGATTGAAGGTGCCCGTCGGCGTAGCGCCAGCAGGTACATCGAGCAACTGCTCCTGAGGCAGCTTCAGGGGCTGCTTGAGGGCAGAGTCGAGTTTCCAGGCAGAAAAGCCCACGAGCAAAGCCGCCGAGATCAGGCTGATCTGCAGCAGTAACACCAGTTTTCGTATCAACTCAAATATCCAATAGCGCGCGAACAATGCCCTGCAGTTTACGGGTGAGCGGCCCAACCGGCCAGCTCATCGCAGCGCAGCCTCGCACCGGCCAAATGCCATAAACGCTGTTGCAGACGAAGACTTCATCGGCCTGTTGCAACTGCTCCAAACTGATGTCGGCCACGGCCACCGGGACGCCCAGCGCTTGTGCCTGGGCCAGAACTTCGGCGCGCATCACGCCCGCAACGCCACAACGGCTCAGATCAGCGGTTAGTAACAAGCCGTTGCTCACCAGGAAAAGATTGCTGAATATGCCTTCGATCACCCGGCCAGATATATCCAGCATCAGGCCTTCGGCATGTTCGGTATCTTGCCATTCGGCACGCGCGATCACCTGCTCCAGGCGATTGAGGTGCTTGATACCGGCCAGCAACGGCTGCTGCGCCAAGCGCGTGGCACACGCGAACAGGCGCACGCCTTCGACTTCATGGGTGGGCGGGTAAACAGCGGGCGCGCTGCCCTGCAAGATGCGGCGCACCGGGGCGCCAGGGTTGATCCCGTAACCGCGCAAGCTGTCGCCACGGGTGAGGATCAATTTGAGAATACCGTCGCCAAGGGCGGCGGCGAAGCTCAGCACTTCGTGGCGAATCAACCCGTGATCCACCACCAATGCCAAACGCCTGCAACCCTCTTCCAGGCGTTGCAGGTGACGGTCGAGCAGCAACGGCTGCCCGGCCTTGACGGCGATGGTCTCGAACACCCCATCGCCATAGGCCAAGCCGCGATCTTTCAGGGGCACGCTGTCCGCTGGCTGACCGTCGACCCAGCTGTGCATCACTCGGCGAACCGGCGGAACACCAGGGAACCGTTGGTGCCACCGAAACCGAACGAGTTGGAAATCGCCACGTCGATCGGCATGGGCTGCGCTTCGTGGGGCACGAAGTTCAGGTCGCAGCCTTCGTCCGGCTCATCAAGGTTGATAGTCGGCGGAGCGACCTGATCCCTGATTGCCATCACACTGAAGATCGCCTCGACCGCGCCCGCCGCACCCAACAGGTGGCCGGTCATGGACTTGGTGGAGCTGACCGCCAGCTTATAGGCGTGCTCGCCGAACACCGACTTGATGGCCTCTGCTTCCGCCAGGTCGCCGGTCGGGGTCGAAGTGCCATGGGCGTTGATGTACTGCACCTGGTTGGGGTTGACCTTCGCATCGCGCAAGGCATTGGTGATGCAACGCGCAGCACCCGCTCCGTCGGACGGCGGTGAAGTCATGTGGTAAGCGTCGCCGCTCATGCCAAACCCGATCAATTCGGCGTAGATAGTGGCACCACGCGCCTTGGCGTGCTCCAGCTCTTCGAGCACCAGCGCACCGGCACCGTCGGAGAGCACAAAGCCGTCACGACCCTTGTCCCACGGACGGCTGGCACGGGTCGGCTCGTCGTTGCGGGTCGACAGCGCACGGGACGCGCCGAAGCCGCCCATGCCCAGGCCGCACGCGGCCATTTCGGCGCCGCCGGCGATCATCACGTCGGCTTCGTCGTAGGCAATGTTGCGTGCCGCCATGCCAATGCAGTGGGTACCTGTGGTACACGCCGTGGCGATTGCGTAGTTCGGTCCCTGTGCACCCAGATGAATGGACAGGAAGCCGGAAATCATATTGATGATCGAGCCCGGTACGAAGAACGGTGAAATTCGACGTGGGCCAGTCTCATGCAAGGTGCGGCTGGTTTCTTCGATATTGGTCAGACCGCCAATACCTGAACCCATGGCCACGCCGATGCGGTCACGGTTGGCGTCGGTGACTTCCAGGCCGGCGTTACGCACAGCCTGAAACCCGGCAGCCAGGCCGTACTGAATGAACAGGTCGAGCTTGCGGGATTCTTTGATCGAGAGATATTCCTCGACATTGAAGCCCTTTACCGAGCCGCCAAAACGGGTGGAATAGGCAGAAAGGTCCGTGTGTTCGATCAGACCAATACCACTGCGGCCAGCCAGAATGCCCTGCCAACTGCTCGGCACATCCGTACCCAGTGGCGACAACATACCCATACCGGTGACTACGACGCGTCTACGCGACACAGCACTCTCCTTTTTCTAATGACGACACTTTTCATCGCCGCTAAAGAAAAAACCGCACGCCTTTACAGCAGTGCGGTTTTTCCCTGACAGCAAGCGACGACTACAAACTATTACGCCTGGTGGCTAGTAACGTAGTCGATGGCAGCTTGAACAGTAGTGATTTTTTCAGCTTCTTCGTCCGGGATTTCGGTCTCGAATTCCTCTTCCAGAGCCATCACCAGCTCAACGGTGTCAAGGGAATCGGCACCCAGGTCTTCTACGAAGGAAGCAGTGTTGACCACTTCTTCTTCCTTAACGCCCAGTTGCTCGGCGACGATTTTCTTGACGCGCTCTTCGATGGTGCTCATACCTTGTTTAACTCCTAATGGACAAATTCAGGCAGCTGGCCAGTGGGTAAGTGTATAGAAAGCCATTTCAGCTTTTCAACTGAAAGCTTCACCCTGTACCCGGTCGGCCACCTGCCTATAAATTAAGTTGCAGCTTTATAACGGATTTTAGACAGCTCGTATGACATTTTTTTGAAGCGATCCGTCACAATTTAACTCATGTACATCCCGCCGTTAACCGGGATTGTAGCCCCAGTCACGTATGCCGCACCGTCAGATGCCAGGAAAGTGACCACATTCGCGATCTCTTGGGCCTGGCCCAGACGGCCCAGCGGAATCTGCGTCAGCAAGGCTTCGCGCTGTGCTTCCGGCAGTTCGCGGGTCATATCGGTGTCGATGAACCCAGGGGCCACCGAGTTGACCGTAATCGACCGCGAGCCGACTTCACGCGCCAGTGCGCGGCTGAAACCTTCCAGGCCGGCCTTGGCAGAGGCGTAGTTTACTTGGCCTGCGTTGCCCATGGCACCCACTACGGAGCCAATATTGATAATTCGGCCCCAACGCGCCTTGGTCATGCCGCGCAAAACGCCCTTGGACAGGCGAAACAGACTGTTCAGGTTGGTATCGACCACGTCGTACCACTCGTCGTCTTTCATGCGCATCATCAGGTTGTCACGGGTGATCCCGGCGTTGTTCACCAGGATAGCCGGTGCACCGAACTGAGCAGTGATCTGGGCCAGTACGGCAGCCACGGACTCATCGCTGGTCACATTCAGTTCAAGACCGGTACCTTGCACGCCGTTTTCCTTCAGGGTCGCGGCGATACGCTCGGCGCCCGAGGCGGAGGTGGCGGTGCCGATCACAACGGCGCCCTGACGGCCCAGCTCCAGGGCGATCGCCTGGCCAATGCCACGGCTTGCGCCGGTAACCAGTGCAACTTTACCTTGCAGACTCATGCAGGCTTCTCCTAAGTACGGGATTCAGGCCAGTGCCGCGCGAGCGGCAGCGAAGGCTTCTGGGGTATTGAGGTTGGCGGTCGACACACCGTCGGCGCAGCGCTTGTTCAAGCCGGCCAGGACTTTGCCCGGGCCGCACTCGACCAGTTCGGTGGCACCGTTGGCGGCCAGGGTCTGGACCGATTCAACCCAGCGAACTGGCTTGTACAGCTGCTCCAGCAGGTCGCGCTTGAGGGTGTCGAGGTCGGCGGCCACGGCCGCGCTGACGTTCTGCACCAGCGGGATCTGCGGCGCCTGCCAGTTGATGGCAGCGATAGACTCGGCAAAGCGCTCTGCCGCCGGGCGCATCAGTTCGCAGTGGGACGGTACGCTCACCGGCAATGGCAGCGCTCGCTTGGCGCCACGGGCCTTGCAACCCTCGATGGCACGCTCGACGGCCGCCTTGGCACCAGCGATCACCACCTGACCTGGGGAGTTGAAGTTCACCGCGCTGACCACTTCGCCTTGCGCCGCTTCGGCGCAGGCCTCGATCACCACCGCGTCGTCCAGGCCCAGGATAGCGGCCATGCCGCCCTGCCCGGCCGGAACGGCTTCTTGCATCAGTTGACCACGACGCTCGACCAGCTTGACCGCTTCAGCCAAGGTCAGGCTGCCCGCGGCCACCAGGGCGCTGTATTCGCCCAGGCTGTGACCCGCGACGAAGGCAGGGCGTGCGCCGCCTTCTGCCAGCCACAAGCGCCACAGGGCGATCGAAGCGGTCAGGATGGCCGGCTGGGTTCTATCGGTTTGGTTGAGCAATGCTTCCGGCCCTTGCTGGGTCAGTGCCCACAGGTCATAACCCAGGGCGTCGGAAGCTTCCTTGAAGGTGTCCAGGATCAGCGGGTATTGCGCGCCCAGCTCGGCCAACATGCCGAGGGACTGCGAACCCTGCCCTGGAAAGACGAATGCGAGGGATGTAGACATGTAACAAGCCCCTAATGATCTGGTCGTCAAAAATGCTCGCGCCTACGGTGGGCGCGAACGAAACTGACTGATTGGATGGTCAATTGAACTGGCCGGTCACATTTAAGCACTCCCGGGCCAATTCGCCTAAGGCAACAGATCCTCGAGACGGCCGTGCAAGCGTTGCGGCAGGTTCTCCTGAATCTCGATCAAGGCCCGCGCAATTGCACTTTGAAAGCCCAGCACACCGGCCGAGCCATGGCTTTTTACCACAATGCCCTGCAAGCCAAGAAAGCTTGCACCGTTGTGCCGTGCTGGCGCCAGGTCAGCCTGCAAGCGTCGCATCAGGGGCAACGCCAAGGCACCCACCATACGTGCCCCCAGGTTGCGCTTGAACAAAGCTTCAATACGCGTGGCAATCATGGTTGCCAGGCCTTCGCTGGACTTGAGCAGGATATTACCGACAAAGCCGTCGCACACCACCACATCAGCTTCACCACGGTACAAACCATCACCTTCAACAAAGCCGATGTAGTTCAAGCCCCGCGCGCTTTGTAGCAAGGTGGCGGCAAGCTTGACTTGCTGGTTGCCTTTGATGTCCTCGGTACCGATATTCAGCAGGGCAATCCTGGGTCGGGCCACGCCCAGCGCTTCGGCGGCCACCGAGCCCATTACGGCGAACTGCAGCAGGTGCTCGGCGCTGCAATCAACATTGGCGCCCAGGTCCAGCAGTTGGCAATAGCCCTTCTGCGTCGGGATCGCCGCCACCATTGCCGGCCGATCAATACCCGGCAGGGTTTTGAGCACGTGCCGCGACAAGGCCATCAACGCGCCGGTATTACCGGCACTGACACAGGCGTGCACCTTGCCATCACGCAATAGCTCAAGGGCCACCCGCATTGAAGAATCGGGTTTGCCACGCAGGGCAACCGCCGGCTTTTCATCCATGCTGATGGTTTCGCTGGCTGGCGTAATCGTCAGGCGCGCACGATCCACCGCCGGATGGCTGGCAATCAGTTCTTCAAGTAGGGAGGGTTGACCGACGAGGGTCAGATGCAGCGAGGGCGTGGCAGACAGGCTGGCAATGCAGGCCTGAACAATGCTGCGGGGACCGAAGTCCCCGCCCATTGCGTCAATCGCGATGACTTGAGCAGACAAGTGATTACTCGTCAGCGCCCTTGTCGATCACTTTACGGCCACGGTATACGCCTTCTGGCGATACGTGGTGACGCAGGTGAACTTCACCAGTGGTCTTTTCCACGGACAGGGTGCTAGCCTCGAGAGCGTCGTGCGAACGGCGCATGTCACGGGCGGAGCGGGATTTTTTGTTCTGCTGAACAGCCATAATTGATTAACTCCTAAACGTTTGGGTCACGCTTTAACTGCGCCAATACACTGAACGGGTTGGACCGCGTTACCTCGTCCTCGCTCGGCTCGGCCTCGTCATCGAGACCCTCCGGCTGCTGGCATTCTTCCGGATGATGAGCAGGCACAATGGGCAAGGCGAGCAAAAGCTCCTCCTCGATCAGTGCATGCAGATCCAATGGATCTTCGCCCAGTTCCAGCACGTCATAACCTTTCGGCAACGACTGGGTATTCGCACCCTCTTTCACCACAGCATAACTGCATTCGCTGTGGATCGGCAGGGTGACCAGCTCAAGACAACGCTGGCAAACCATTTTGACTTCGGTGTCGATAACGCTGTGGATTACCACAGATTTACGTTCATCTCGTTCAAAAACGAATTTCGCCTGCACCGTACCGACAGTGTCGGAAAGCGGGTCGCAGAGTCTCTCCAAATCGGCCAGCAGCACTTCACCTTGAAGGGTGGTGCCACGATCAGCCAATTTGCGCGGGTCAACGTGAGGTGGAATCGGGTCATTCAACATAGGCGCAGCATTATAGGGATGCACCCGGCCATGTCAAAGGAAATTCAGCCCTGTGCGTCAGCCGGTCACGTCGCTAGAATCGGCGACTGCCTTGAGGAGACGTATATGCTGCCTTTATTACTCGCGTCCAGCTCGGTTTATCGCCGGGAATTACTGAGTCGCCTGCACCTGCCGTTCACCTGCAGCTCGCCGGATATCGACGAAAGCCACCGCCCGGATGAATCCGCCATCGAACTGGTCAAGCGCCTGGCCGAACAAAAGGCCCGCGCCCTCGCCGCCAGCCATCCTGGGCATTTAATCATTGGCTCGGATCAGGTCGCCGCACTGGAAGGCCGGATCATCGGCAAGCCGCACACCTTCGAAAATGCCCGCGAGCAATTACTGGCTGCCAGCGGCAAGCGTGTGAGCTTTCTTACCGGGCTGGCACTGCTCAACAGCGAGACCGGGCGCTGCCAGGTGGACTGCGTGCCGTTTACCGTACACATGCGCGAACTGGATGCAGAGCGTATTGAGCGCTATCTGCGGATCGAGCAGCCTTATGACTGTGCGGGCAGCTTCAAAGCAGAAGGGCTCGGTGTGAGCTTGTTCCGGAGCACCGAGGGACCGGATGCGACCAGCCTGGTTGGGCTGCCACTGATTCGACTGGTGGACATGCTGCTGACCGAAAGCGTACAGATCCCTTGAAACCTTCGTAAAGCAATGTGGGAGCTGGCTTGCCTGCGATAGCGATGTACCAGGCGACACTTATATCGACTGATCCATCGCTATCGCGGGCAAGCCCGCTCCCACAGTTGATCTACACCTAGCTTGGAATTTCAGCGCAGGGACGGCCCCTGGAAGCCCATGTACAGCGCCAACTTCTCCGCCACACTGGCACCGAGTTTCTTGGAGAAGCGATCAAACGGCGATTCCTCGACCGTAAAATCCACCAACTCCTTCTCACCCACTATATCCCGCGCCACCGAGCTGGCGCTGCCCAAGCCGTCAATCAAGCCCAGCGGCAATGCCTGCTCGCCCGACCATACCAGGCCGGAGAACAGCTCCGGATGCTCTTTATCTTTCAAGCGATCCCCACGCCCCTGCTTGACGCTGGCGATGAACTGACGATGGGTAGTGTCGAGCACGCCCTGCCAGAACGCGGTTTCATCCGCCTTCTGCGGCTGGAAAGGATCGAGGAACGACTTGTGCTCACCCGAGGTGTAGGTGCGACGCTCGACCCCCAGCTTCTCCATGGCACCGACAAAACCGTAACCGGCCGCCGTCACACCGATAGAACCCACCAGGCTGGCCTTGTCGGCATAGATCTGGTCTGCAGCACTGGCAATGTAATAGGCACCCGAGGCACCCAAGTCGGAGATTACGGCATAGAGCTTGGTATCCGGATGCAAGGCGCGCAGACGACGAATCTCGTCATACACATAACCCGACTGCACTGGGCTGCCACCTGGGCTGTTGATGCGCAGGATAACGCCCTTGACCTTGGCATCCTCAAAAGCCGCGCGCAGGCTGGTGACAATATTATCGGCACTGGCGGGCTCCTTGTCGGCAATCACGCCGCGCACTTCAATCAAGGCGGTGTAGTGACTGCCACGGGTGGCGCTCTTTTCCATGTCCATCAGCGGACTGAACAGCGCCAGCATCCCAAGCAGGTACACAAAGGTCAGCAGCTTGAAAAAAATCCCCCAGCGCCGCGAACGCCGCTGTTCCTGGACGCTGGCCAGGAGGGTCTTCTCCAAAAGCTTCCAGCTTTTATCATCACTGCTCTGTGCCTTTTCAGGCGCCTTCCACTCGTCACTCATGCCATCAACCCCAGCAAAGACTTATCGGGCCCGGCTGAGCCAGACCTGCAGTTCGGAAAAATGATCAATCGTCAGCCTCGGCTCGTACTGCTGCAACGCCTCGGCAGACTGGGCGCCGTAGCTGACGGCGACACTATCCATGCCTGCATTGCGCGCCATCATCAGGTCGAAAGACGCATCACCCACCATCAATGCCTCGCGTGGCGTAACGCCACAGTGCGCAAGGATCTGCTCCAGCATCAAGGGATGAGGCTTGCTGGCGGTTTCATCCGCAGCGCGGGTGATATCAAAGTAATCTTCCCAGCCGTGAGCCTTGAGCACACGGTCCAGGCCGCGACGAGCCTTGCCGGTGGCGACCGCCAGGTGATAGCCCTCGGCACGAAACGCTTGCAGCGATTGCACCACACCTTCAAACAGCGGCGAAGGCGTAGCTTCCAGCGCAATGTAGTGGTCGGCGTAGTGCTCGCGAAACGCTACCAACTCGGCGTCGCTGATGTCGGGGTACAAGGTGCGAATGGCTTCAGGCAAACCCAGGCCGATAATGCCCTTGACCGCCAGGTCCGTGCACAACTCAAAGCCCGAGCGGGTCGACGCCATGTGCATGGACTCGACGATGCGGCCAATGGAATTGGCCAGCGTCCCGTCCCAATCGAAGATCAGCAGCTTGTAATCAAGGTGCGACACTCAAACGCTCCACGGTCTTGGCCCACATTTCATCGACCGGCGCCTGCAGTTTCAGCTCGCCGCCATCGGGTAGCGGCACGGTGAGCATGTACGCGTGCAGGAACAGGCGCTTGCCGCCCAGGTCGCGAATTTCCTTGGAGAAATCTTCGTCGCCGTACTTGGTGTCGCCCGCAATGCAGTGGCCCGCATGCAGGGTGTGCACACGAATCTGGTGAGTGCGGCCAGTGACCGGCTTGGCCTCGACCATCGTGGCGAAGTCACCGAAGCGACGCAACACCTTGAACAGGGTCAGGGCTTCTTTGCCCTCCTCGTCCACTTCGACCATGCGCTCGCCGGAGCGCAGATTGCTCTTCTGCAGCGGCGCACGCACGCTCTTGATCGAGCTGGCCCAGTTGCCGCGCACCAGCGCCATATAGCGCTTGTCCACGCCATCGCCACGCAGGGCGGTGTGCAAGTGGCGCAACATGCTGCGCTTCTTGGCGATCATCAACAGGCCGGAGGTGTCACGGTCCAGGCGATGCACCAGTTCCAGTTCCTTGGCATCCGGGCGCAACTGACGAAAGGCTTCTATCACGCCGAAGTTCAAGCCACTGCCACCATGAACCGCAATGCCACAGGGCTTGTTGATCACGATCAGCTTGTTGTCTTCGAACACGATCGACGCTTCCAGGCGCTGCAACAACCCCTGGGCCAGCGGTACCGGTTCGTCGCGTTCAGGCACGCGCACTGGCGGCACACGGACGATATCGCCCGCCTGCAGCTTGTACTCAGGCTTGATGCGCCCCTTGTTCACGCGCACTTCGCCTTTACGCAAAATGCGATAAATCAAGGTCTTGGGCACGCCTTTGAGCCTGGCCAAAAGAAAGTTGTCGATGCGTTGGCCGGCATATTCCGGCGAGACCTCAAGCAGCTGGACGCTGGGGGTCGGGGGGGTGGTAGTCGTCATGGCGGCGATGATAACAATTTTTTATGGAATTGAAGCACTTAATCATTACTGCTATAGTCGCGAACGCCGCCAAAAGCGGCCTGGACAGAGGACATGCGGCAAACTGCCGGCCCTGACCATCGCAATTCATCAGGACGCGAGGCCGTCCTACGGGGCTTTCGCCACCCAGGAAGGCTCAAGATTGTAACAAGCGCAGGTGACATGAGGCCTGAAGCGAGTGCAGAAAGCAGAGTGAATACTCGCCTTTTGCGCCGATATTTACGGCCAGTTCACAAAGTGCAGTCAGTTTTGAGCCAGACCATGGCGAATGCTTCGGAAACAACGCCTGTTAAGAGCTGAGTGAGAGCGCAACCGCCCACACCTAGTCTTGTTTAGCCATGAGCGTGGACTCCCCATTGGAGAACACGGTAAATGCCAACCCGCTGCGGATTCTGCGCGCGGCAGCACCCGAATTATCAGGGATACGTGTAGGGTGGAGATGCACAACCGTCGGACTGTGTAGCACTAGGCTTGTTTTAGACGCTTCATCTCGTCCACAGTCGCCGGTTGATTCCTCCTCCTGACCTTAGCTTTTGTTGAAGTGGTGCCTTTGTCACCACCGCTAACGAGCAGGACGCGTCCGTCGCGATATTGGCCCAATTGGCCGATTTTGCTGGACACTGGAGTGGCCAACCACTCTTGACGCACCTGACACCGACCGTGAGAAGTCGTGTGTGCCGAACGCCGTTTCCGGCAGCCCGGAAACCGACGGTACAACATGAAAAGAATGCTGATTAACGCAACTCAACCCGAAGAGTTGCGTGTTGCACTGGTAGATGGCCAACGCCTCTACGACCTGGACATCGAATCCGGTGCACGCGAGCAGAAAAAGGCCAACATCTATAAAGGCCGTATCACTCGCATCGAACCAAGCCTTGAGGCTGCCTTTGTCGATTTCGGCTCCGAGCGCCACGGCTTCCTGCCCCTCAAAGAAATCTCCCGCGAATACTTCAAGAAAGCCCCTGAAGGCCGCGTGAACATCAAGGACGTCCTGAGCGAAGGCCAGGAAGTCATCGTCCAGGTCGAAAAAGAAGAACGTGGCAACAAGGGCGCAGCCCTGACCACCTTCATCAGCCTCGCCGGTCGTTACCTGGTGCTGATGCCGAACAACCCACGTGCAGGCGGTATTTCCCGTCGCATCGAAGGCGAAGAGCGCAACGAACTGCGTGAAGCGCTGAACGGCCTGATCGCACCGGCCGACATGGGCCTGATCGTGCGCACTGCAGGCCTTGGCCGCAGCAGCGAAGAAATGCAGTGGGACCTCGACTACCTGCTGCAACTGTGGACCGCTATCAAAGAGGCGTCCCTGGATCGTTCCGCGCCGTTCCTGATCTACCAGGAAAGCAACGTGATCATCCGCGCCATCCGCGACTACCTGCGCCAGGACATCGGCGAAGTGCTGATCGACAGCGTTGAAGCTCAGGACGAAGCCCTGACCTTCATCCGCCAGGTAATGCCGCAGTACGCCAGCAAGATCAAGCTGTACGAAGACAGCGTTCCGCTGTTCAACCGTTTCCAGATCGAAAGCCAGATCGAGACCGCTTTCCAGCGCGTGGTCGAACTGCCTTCCGGCGGCTCCATCGTGATCGACCCGACCGAAGCTCTGGTGTCCATCGACATCAACTCGGCACGTGCGACCAAAGGCAGCGACATCGAAGAAACCGCCCTGCAGACCAACCTGGAAGCGGCTGAAGAAATCGCCCGCCAACTGCGTCTGCGTGACATCGGCGGCCTGATCGTGATCGACTTCATCGACATGACCCCTGCCAAGAACCAGCGCGCCGTGGAAGAGAAAGTCCGCGAATGCCTGGAAGCTGACCGCGCCCGCGTACAAGTGGGCCGTATCTCGCGCTTCGGCCTGCTGGAAATGTCCCGTCAGCGCCTGCGTCCATCCCTGGGCGAGAGCAGCGGCATCGTCTGCCCGCGTTGCAACGGCACCGGCATCATCCGTGACGTTGAATCGCTGTCCCTGGCGATCCTGCGCCTGATCGAAGAAGAAGCCCTGAAAGACCGCACCGCCGAAGTTCGCGCCCAAGTGCCGATTCCGGTTGCCGCCTTCCTGCTCAATGAAAAACGCAACTCGATCACCAAGATCGAACTGCGCACCCGTGCCCGTATCGTCATCCTCCCGAACGATCACCTCGAGACGCCGCACTTCGAAGTACAGCGCCTGCGTGACGACAGCCCGGAAGCCCATAGCGGGCAGTCCAGCTATGAAATCGCCGCGGCTGCCGCCGAAGTCGAAGAAGTCCAGCCAGCCGCTGCGACCCGCACCCTGGTTCGCCAGGAAGCCGCGGTGAAGACTGCACCGGCCCGTGCCAACGCACCGGTACCGACCGAAGCTGCCGCACCGGTTGCCGCGCCGGCCGCCCTGCCTGAGCCAAGCCTGTTCAAGGGCCTGGTGAAGTCGCTGGTCAGCCTGTTCGCCACCAAGGAAGAGCCTGCTGCCCCGGTTGTGGTTGAAAAACCTGCCACCGAGCGCCCGGCGCGCAATGAAGAACGTCGCAACGGTCGCCAGCAGAGCCGTAACCGCAATGGCCGCCGTGACGAAGAGCGCAAGCCTCGCGAAGAACGTGCCCCGCGTGAAGAACGCGCACCACGTGAAGAACGTGCGCCTCGCGAAGCCCGTGAAGACACCCCGACCGTAGCCCGTGAAGAACGTGCACCGCGTGAAGAGCGCGCCCCACGTACCCCACGCGCTCCACGTGAAGATCGCAAGCCGCGTGGCGAGCGTGAAGAACGCGTGCGTGAACTACGTGAGCCTCTGGACGCGGCACCTGCTGTTGCCGCTGCCGCAGCCGTTAGCACTGAAGAACGCCCGGCCCGCCAGCCGCGTGAAGAACGCGCACCACGCGAAGAGCGCCAACCGCGCCCGCCACGTGAAGAGCGTCAACCACGCGCCGAGCAAGCCGCTGCTGCCACCGAAGAAGAAGTACTGACCGGCGAAGAGCAGTTGCAGGAAGACGGCCAGGACAACGCCGAAGGCGATCGTCCACGCCGCCGCTCCCGTGGCCAGCGTCGTCGCAGCAACCGTCGTGAGCGTCAGCGTGATGCAAACGGCAACGTAATCGAAGGTTCGGAAGAAACCGGCGAGAACGCAGAAGCTGCCAACAACGAGCCAACAGGCGCCGAACTGGCTGCCGGCTTGGCCGTTACCGCTGCCGTTGCCAGCTCGGTCATCAGCGCACCTGCTGAAGCCCAGGCTCACGAGCAAGCCGAACGTGCTACCGCTGCCGTCGAAGACACTGTTGCCGTAGAAGCGCCAGCCGCCGAAACCCCAGCGGTTGAAGTGCCGGTTGTTGAAGCGCCAGTCGTTGAAGCCACGACCCCTGTCGAAGCCCCAGTGGTTCCGGAAGTGGAAGTTGCCCCGGTTCGCGATGCACAGCCAGAAACCGACGTGGTTGCCGTTGAACCAGCTCCACCGATTGAGCCTCAGCCAGTAGTCGAAGCGGCTGTAGAAGCTCCGGTGGTCGAAGAAGCTGCCCCGGCTGTGCGTGAAGTTCGCGAAGAACAGACCGCCTTCCAGTGGACCGCCGAACCGGCTGCACCGGCTGAAGCGCCAGCGCCTGCCCCAGTGGTAGAAGAAGCACCGGCACCGGTTGCTGAAGTCGTCGCCGAGCCAGCCCCAGTGGTTGAGCCGACGCCGGTTGCGGAGCCTGCGCCCGTGGTTGAAGTTGAAGCCCCGGTGGTTGCCGAAGTGGCCGCCCCGGTGGTTGAAGCTGCACCTGCAAGCGCCCTCACCGAAAACGGCCGTGCGCCGAACGACCCGCGTGAAGTGCGTCGTCGCCGCAAGGAAGCCGAAGCTGCTGCAGCCGCAGCCAAGGCGGTAGAGCACGAGGCCCAGGAAGCAGAGCACGAGCCTAAACCCCTCGTCTGATTCCATAAGCCACTAAAAAGCCCCGCCTGAGTGATCAGGCGGGGCTTTTTTATGGCTGATTATCTCGACCTGGAATGCGATCACTGTGGGAGCTGGCTTGCCTGCGATAGCGTCGATTCAGCCAGCGTGGCGGTGACTGACACACCGCTATCGCAGCAGAGGTATCTACACAACTTTGTGGGCTGTAACGGCAGACGGTAACCACGATGCGAAGCGAGTCGCTCTTGATCTGCTTTTGATCTTAGGCGCCCCGTCAAACCACGCTGGCCGGAATTCGACAGGGATTTGGGGGGTAAACCGGCAGGGATGCCGGTTTGGCCTCCGTCAGGGCGGAACCTTAAGTGGTCGTTACCGCAGGAATGGATATGTACACAATCCAACTGTGTTGACTGTCAGGCCGCTATCGCAGGCAAGCCAGCTACCACATTGGACGGTGGTGCGTCAGGTAGATAAGCGCCGGCTATCAGGCCGTTACGGGAGCAAGCTCCCTCGCCACAGGTCCAACGTCGGCTCTAAGTAGATACCTATGGCTATCGCAGGCAAGCCAGCTGCCACACTTAACCTGCAGTAAAACTCAACCGTTGCGGCACATCCACATCCCAAAGCACACCAGGATCATCTACCTGCACCTCTCGTACCTGAGTTTGTGCAAACAACGGCCTGGCTCCACGATCCCCACTCAGCGCCATCAGCGCCGGCCCAAACCTGTGATGGAAAGCCACCGGGTGCCCGTACTGCCCGGCAGATACCGGTACAGTGACGCCCTCCACGCAGGCAATCACCCGTTCGATACTCGATGACCGAATAAACGGCATATCCCCCAACACCACCAGCCACCCATCCGCTGCACCGCTGGCCTTGACCGCCGCCGCAATGCTGTCGCCCATACCGCTCGAATCCAGCAGTACAACCTGACAGCCATAAGCCTCTGCCAGGCGGATAACCTCCCCGCGCTCCGGCGACGTCACCAGCCAGCGCGTTACCACACGCTCAGGCAAGTTGCGCAACACCTGCTCGATGACCGGCCGGCTAACGCCATCCAGCCCCACACACGCGGCGAGCAATTTGTCTTGATCAGCTCCAGCTTCGGCACGAAAACGACTGCCCTGCCCCGCCGCCAGCACAATCGCCGCCACAGTCACTCGGCCACCACTGCCATCGGTTTCTTCTGCATCGGTGCCACACCGTTCTTGATCGCAACAATTTCCGCCATCAGCGACAGCGCAATTTCCGCCGGCGTATGACTGCCGATGTGCAGGCCAATCGGCCCGTGCAAACGTGCGATGGCGTCCGCCGACAGGCCCAGCGCGGCCAGGTTCTCCCGACGCTTCTGGGTATTGACCCGCGACCCCAGGGCGCCGATATAGAACGCGGTGGAATTTAGCGCCGTCAGCAACGCCATGTCATCCAAACGTGGATCGTGGGTCAGGCAGACAATGGCCGTGCGTTCATCGGTATGGATGTTCAACACCGCCTCGTCGGGCATGCCCGGCACAAAGCGTCCATGCTGGTCTTCCCAGCCATAGACGAACTCTTCGCGGGGGTCGCAGATCAGCACTTCGAAATCCAGCAGACGTGCCATTTCCGCTACGTAGCGCGACAGCTGTCCGGCGCCGATCAACAGCAGGCGCCAGCGCGGGCCATAGATGGCGCGCAAGCGTTCGCCGTCGAAGCTCACCACGTCGGTCTTGCTGGCGGCGCTCAAGGTCACTTCGCCGGTGGCCAGGTTCAGCTCGCGAGCGACAATCTGATGATCTTCACAACGCGCCAGCAGCGTTTCGACCCAACCCCACTCTTCCACGCGCTCCTCGGTGAGCCGCAGGGTGCCGCCGCAGGGCAGGCCAAAACGCGCCGCCTCGTCGCGGGTGACGCCGTAGGTCACCAACTGCACGGGCGGGCCGTCAGCGGGTAAGCGGCCGTCCTGCAGGCGCGCGATCAAGTCATCCTCGATGCAACCGCCCGACACCGAACCAATCACCACACCATCACCGCGCAGGGCCAGCATCGCTCCCGGCGGGCGCGGCGCGCTGCCCCAGGTTTGCACCACGCTGTACAACATCACGCGCTGCCCGGCGCGGCGCCATTGCAGCACGCTGCGCAGGACGTTCAGATCCACACTGTCCATCAGGCCTCCGGTAAGTACTGTCGCGCTCACTGTAAACCAAAAATATCGGTTGTATCCCGCCAGAAACGCAAACGCCCCGAACCAGTCGGGGCGTTTACGGATAGCGCTGGCGTCAGTTCACGCCCGCAGCCACTTACTTGACGACAGGCGCCGGGCCTTCAGCCACGCCCAGGTCATCGAGCTCGCGGGTTTCGGAGATACCGGTACCGCCAGACGCCAGCTCGCTTTGCAGCTTGTCGGTGTCCAGTTCCTTGACCCACTTGGCCACAACGATGGTGGCAACTGCGTTACCCACCAGGTTGGTCAGCGCACGGGCTTCGGACATGAAACGGTCGATACCCAGGATCAGCGCCAGGCCGGCAACCGGCAGGTGGCCAACGGCCGACAGGGTGGCGGCCAGTACGATGAAGCCCGAACCGGTCACGCCAGCAGCGCCTTTGGACGACAGCAGCAGCACCAGCAGCAGGGTGATCTGGTGCGTGATGTCCATGTGGGTGTCGGTCGCCTGGGCGATGAACACGGCCGCCATGGTCAGGTAGATCGACGTACCGTCGAGGTTGAAGGAGTAACCGGTTGGAATCACCAGGCCGACCACGGACTTCTTCGCGCCCAGGCGTTCCATCTTGATCAGCATACGCGGCAGTGCGGATTCCGACGACGAGGTGCCCAGTACGATCAGCAGTTCTTCACGGATGTAGCGGATCAGCTTCAACACGCTGAAACCGTGAGCGCGGCAGATAGCGCCCAGCACCAGCACCACGAACAGAATGCAGGTGATGTAGAAGCAGATCATCAACTGGCCCAACTGCACCAGGGAACCGACACCGTAGGCGCCGATGGTGAACGCCATGGCACCCAGGGCACCGATTGGCGCGAGCTTCATGATCATGTTGATGATGTTGAACATCACATGGGCGAAGCGATCGATGAAGTCCAGCACCGGCTTGCCGTAGGCACCCAGGCGGTGCAGGGCGAAACCGAAGATCACCGAGAACATCAGCACTTGCAGGATGTCGCCGTTGGCGAAGGCGCCGACGATGGTGTTCGGGATGACGTTGAGGATAAAGCCGACGATGCTCTGGTCTTTACCGGCGGTGACGTAGGCCGCCACTTTGGAAGCATCCAGGGTCGCGACGTCGATGTGCATGCCGGCGCCCGGCTGCACCACGTTGACCACGACCAGGCCAATCAGCAGGGCGATGGTGGAAACGATTTCGAAGTACAGCAGCGCGTAGCCGCCGGTCTTGCCCACCGACTTCATGCTTTGCATGCCAGCGATGCCGCTGACCACGGTACAGAAGATGATCGGGGCGATGACCATTTTGATCAGCTTGATAAAGCCGTCACCCAGTGGCTTGAGGGCCACGCCGGTCTGCGGGTAGAAGTGGCCGAGCAAAATACCGATAACGATTGCAACGATCACCTGGAAATACAGGGATTTGTAGATTGGCTGACGAGTCGTCATTGCAAAGTTCCTCAATCGTCCCGTGTGGCAAATATCCGCCATTGCCCACGGCACTTGAATTGCGAACCCTCCTGCACTGGAGGGATTTGTTGTTTGCGAAGCCTGTAGGAGCAAGCCTGCGCTGTAATCCTTATCGCAAACAGCGTGCCACTTTGCTTAAACGCGCTGAAGGCCTTTAGACATGAGGGCTTTGGGTTCAGGGGCGACTCCGGAGAGTGCAACACAGTGGCGGATTTCCGCCCACTCATCCTGTCTCGTCCTACAATTTGGCGGATATCCGCCTTGTCGCCCCACTGGGTGATGGCTACCATCCGCCACTCCATGGATGAGGCCCTTGCATGCGTGAACGTACCATCGCCAGCCATTACGCCCGAGCGGCCCTCGGCGGTGCGCGCCGAGCCGGTTTCGACTACTCGGGGGTGTTGCAGCAGGTGGGCATCACCCCGGAACTGCTGACCGAACCCCGCGCCCGCATCGCTCCAGAGCAATTTGCCCGCTTGCTGCAAATGCTCTGGCTGGGGTTGGATGACGAATACCTGGGGTTTGCCGAAGGGCCGAGCAAACGCGGCACTTTCGCCATGATGTGCCACGCGCTGATCCATTGCCGCACGCTGGAGAAGGCGCTGGAGCGCGGCTTATTGTTCTATAGCCTGTTCCCCCAAGGCCCACGCTGGCAGCTGACCAAAGAAGGCGACATGGCGCGCCTGAGCCTGGACGACTCACAGCTATGGGACCCGGACCACTTCCTCAGTGAATGCCTCCTGGTGATCTGGCATCGCCTGGGCAGTTGGTTGATCGGCCAGCGTATCCGGCTGCAGCAGGCCACCTTCAGTTACCCGATGCCGGCCCATGCCGGTGAATATGACCTGCTGTTCCCCTGCCGCCAGGTGTTCGGCGCGCCGACCAGCAGCCTGGTGTTTCCCAGCCGCTACCTGAGCCTGCCGCTGTTGCAGGATGAACGCACCCTCAAGCACTTCTTGCAGCGCTCCCCTGCCGACTTGTTGTCCCGGCCGGATGAAGGTGACAGCCTGAGCAGCCAGTTGCGCCGCCTGCTGAGCCGCGACCGCACGCCCTGGCCAGACCTGGAAGCCGTCGCCCAGCACCTGCACATCAGCCCACAGACCCTGCGCCGCCACCTGCGCGAAGAAGGCACGAGCTTTCAGGCATTGAAGGATGAGCTACGCCGGGATATCGCCATTTACCACCTGGGGCGGGCGGATTTGTCTTTGCAGGAGATCGCCGAGCAGTTGGGGTTTTCCGAACCGTCGGCGTTTCATCGGGCGTTCAAGAAGTGGACAGGGCTGACGCCGGGGGCCTACAGAGCGCAGGAGAGTTAGCGGTGTATTGGCTGGGAGGGCCTCATCGCAGGCAAGCCAGCTCCCACAGTTGAATGTATTCACACATCAAAAT
>NZ_JBQEQE010000037.1:0-39528 GCF_052046095.1 Pseudomonas sp. 22072 | reverse complement strand
GGGGTGGACGAAGGGGATCGAACCCTCGACAACGGGAGTCACAATCCCGTGCTCTACCAACTGAGCTACGCCCACCATATTGCGTTAACAAAGAAACCAAACCACTTCTTTGTTGAGCCCTGCCCCGCCTGACGACCGGGAAAAGCTTTAATTGGTGCGGATGAAGAGACTCGAACTCTTACGCCTCGCGGCGCTGGAACCTAAATCCAGTGTGTCTACCAATTCCACCACATCCGCGCTTGAAGCTCTTAAAGCAAAGGCGCCAGACTGTTAAATCTGGCGCCTTTCAGAATATGGGGTGGACGAAGGGGATCGAACCCTCGACAACGGGAGTCACAATCCCGTGCTCTACCAACTGAGCTACGCCCACCATATAGCGCTACTTGTGCCAAAGCTGCCTAATGGCGCACCCGGCAGGACTCGAACCTGCGACCATCCGCTTAGAAGGCGGATGCTCTATCCAGCTGAGCTACGGGCGCCTTATTAATCTGTACTCTTGGAGGATTACAAACTAAGTGCTTCCAGCCTTGCAGTACAACTATTCTGCTCGACCTTCTTAACCAGTGCTAGGCTGTGCCCGACAAGTGCGACGAATAGTATAGATGCCCTGGAAACCCGTCAAATCTTTTTTGAAAAAAACTGATTTTATTTAAGGGGTTAGGGCAATTTGCAGACCAAGCGCCTTTGCCCTCGCGCCTTGGCATGCGAGAATGCGCGCACTTTTCTTCCCCCTCTCGATGGTTAATCACGCGTAATGACTGCACAACTTATCGACGGCAAATCAATCGCCGCCAGCCTGCGCCAGCAGATCGCCAAACGAGTCACCGAGCGCAGCCAGCAAGGCCTGCGCACGCCTGGCCTCGCGGTGATCCTGGTCGGCAGCGATCCTGCCTCTCAGGTTTATGTCTCGCACAAGCGTAAAGACTGTGAAGAGGTCGGCTTTATTTCCAAGGCCTACGACTTGCCTTCGGACACCACTCAACAGGCCCTGACCGACCTGATTGACAGCCTCAACGATGACCCGGGCATGGACGGCATCCTCCTGCAACTGCCGCTGCCAGAGCATTTGGACGCCTCCAAACTGCTTGAGCGCATCCGCCCGGACAAAGACGTCGACGGTTTCCACCCTTATAACGTCGGCCGCCTGGCCCAACGCATTCCCCTGCTGCGCCCATGCACGCCTAAAGGCATCATGACGCTGCTGGAAAGCACCGGTGTCGACCTGTACGGCCTTGACGCTGTGGTGGTGGGCGCATCGAACATCGTCGGTCGCCCGATGGCCATGGAGCTGCTGCTGGCCGGCTGCACCGTGACCGTCACCCATCGCTTCACCAAGGACCTCGCCGGCCACGTCGGCCGTGCCGACCTGGTGGTAGTCGCCGCCGGCAAGCCGGGCCTGGTCAAGGGTGAGTGGATCAAGGAAGGCGCCATCGTTATTGACGTGGGTATCAACCGCCAGGAAGACGGCAAGTTGGTGGGCGACGTGGTGTATGAAACCGCCCTGCCCCGAGCAGGCTGGATCACGCCGGTCCCCGGCGGTGTCGGGCCGATGACCCGGGCCTGCTTGCTGGAAAACACCTTATATGCAGCGGAAACGCTGCACGGTTAATAACCAGAGGTGATGAAAAAGCCCTGCCTTAGCGCAGGGCTTTTTATTGCCCGTAAAAAAACCGTTTTTTCTTAGTTTTTAGGCACTTTCGTCTGGTTCTAGAAGAACATTCGACAGTTCTTCATCCATACTCCTAAAATGTAACGTCATTTGTCTTAAGACCCGTTCTACAACGGCATTTCCTTACTTTTTAGCGAGTTCATCCGCGTGAAAATTCGTCTTTCTATTGTCAGCCTGTTTTTTGCGTTAACAGGCACCTTCGCCCACGCCGCCGAATCCACCCTGGCCCCGCGTGACGCCTCCAAGCTGCAGATCGCCTCCGGCAGCGCCATGCTGGTCGACTTGCAGACCAATAAAGTCATTTATTCCAGCAACCCTGACGTGGTGGTACCTATCGCCTCGGTGAGCAAGCTGATGACTGGCCTGATCGTACTCGAAGCCAAGCAGAACATGGACGAATACATCGACATCAACATCACCGACACGCCCGAGATGAAAGGCGTGTTCTCCCGGGTGAAGATCGGCAGCCAGATGCCACGCAAGGAAATGCTGCTGATCGCGCTGATGTCTTCGGAAAACCGCGCCGCCGCCAGCCTCGCCCACCACTATCCAGGCGGTTACGCGGCCTTCATTGCCGCGATGAACGCCAAGGCCAAGTCCCTGGGCATGACCAGCACCCACTACGTGGAGCCCACCGGCCTGTCGATCCATAACGTGTCGACCGCCCGCGACCTGAGCAAGCTGCTGGCCTATGCGCGCAAGTTTCCGATGCTGAGCCAGTTGAGCACCACCAAGGAAAAGACCGTGTCGTTCCGCAAGCCTAATTACACCTTGGGCTTCTCCAACACCGATCACCTGATCAACCGCGCCAACTGGGATATCAAGCTGACCAAGACCGGTTTCACCAACCAGGCCGGCCATTGCCTGGTGTTGGTGACGAGCATGGGCAATCGCCCGGTGTCGCTGGTGATTCTGGATGCCTTTGGCAAGTTCACCCATTTTGCCGATGCCAGCCGTATTCGTAGCTGGGTCGAGACCGGCAAAGGCGGCGCAGTGCCGGATGTGGCGCTGCGTTACAAGGCCGATAAAAACCTCAAGAACCGAGCGACCGCTGCGGAAGTGCGTCGATAAGCAACGGTTTTAGTGTGGGAGCGGGNCCCACACTATTTGAGCTTCACTTCTTCTCTGCCAACACCTTGAGCGCCTGGGCCGCCGCTTGCTCCTGCCCCGCCTGCGCCGTGGCGTTGGCCGCATCGCGCCAGCGCTGCACGTCCACATTGGCCGGCAACTGGCTCGGGCGCTGGGTCAGAATGGCCCAATGGCCCGCGCTCGCCCACGCCGACTCGAAGTCGCTGAAGCTCATGATCAGCCGGCGCTCGTTGCCAGAGCGCAACAGCACCGTACTCTTCTGTTGGTTGAACCCCACCACCACGACATAGCGCGCCCCGGACCAATAACTGGCGTTGATCCGCGCCATCACCGGGTAACCCGCCGCCACCTGCGCCAGCACGGCGGTCAGCTTGGCCTCCAGTGGATACACCATCAGCCCGTATTCACGTGCCAACACTTGCATGTTGCGCTCAAGGTCCGCCTCGGCGCCGGGCAGGTGCAGCGGTTTATCAAGCAAACCCGGTGTCATGACAATGCCTTGTTGCGACAGCATGCTGGCAAGTGCCGTAGGACCGCTCTGATAAGCCTCGCTGCGAAAGGTCGGCACGCCAGTGAGTTCAACGCGCTCCGGCAAGCCTGGCAGTTTCGATGGTGTGCTGCTGGCACAGGCCGCCAGCCCAAGGGCAGCGGCGAGCAGCAAGGAGGTTTTAACGTTCGACCGTAAGCGCAATTTTTTCACTCTCTTGATCAACTGCCGGTAAAGGCCTCCGATCATAGGGCGCCCCGCCCCGCCGGTATAGCCCACTGGCTCAGTAAAGCGGCGCTGATAGAGCAAAGAAGTTGGACCGACTCGACCATTGGTCAATAGCAGGCAACCGCCAGCTGACTAGACTGTCCATTGAGAAGACTGTGTGTGCCCCAAGTGGGCGAAAGGAGGCCCGAATGAGCCTTGCGACAACGATTTTCCTGTTGATCTGTGGTTGGCTGGCCGTCGCCGCCGCCATGCTGTGGGGAGTCATGCGCGTGACGCGCCGGCATCATCACCCCCACGTCAAACCTGCTGCACCCGCAGAACCGCACAAGGCGACGGCGCATCACGCCTAGCCAGGCATGCAATTGAAGTCCTGGGTCGCGGCAATTTCCTTGCCGTGGCCGTCCTCAAGAGACGCGCGCACCGTGGTGCCCAGGCTCGACTCCACCAGGGTGTAGTGCTCACCTGCCTTGAAATGCTTGTACTCGATGCGGCCCTGGCAGTCCTGCTGGTTGTCATCACCCGGCTCGTCTTCAAATAAAGTCACGTCCAGGCGATGGTCACCCGGGGTCACCTCAAAATAGCGCCCATCGTCCACCCGCTTGCCATCGACACGCTCGGCCATCAGGTCATTCGGCGCTTCTTCCTGCAAGCCGATCCAGGCTTCGCTGGGGTCCGCCTTGGGGATCGGGCCGGCGCAGGCCGACAGTAAACAGACAAAGCCAAGGGCGGGAACTAACAACAGTGGTTTGAGTGACATGACAGGGCTCCAAAGGGCATGAATGAAAAGTTCGTATCCGATGGCTGACAAGCTTGATGAGCCGCCCTTCCTGGAACAAATGAATCCCTATGAAAGTATCTTCAGCCCTTGACTAAAACTTCCTTCACCTGGCTGAAAGGTGCGTGTTAGGTGGGTCGGTCAAGACTGCCGGGGTTTGCAATCCTGCTCTTCTCGGAGACTCACGCATGCTCGGGCTGGTAAAGACCGCACTGCACAAGCCGTACACCTTCATCGTGCTGGCTATATTCATCTGCATCATCGGGCCGATGGCGGCCCTGCGTACACCCACGGATGTTTTTCCCGATATCGGCATTCCCGTGGTCGCCGTGGTGTGGCAGTACAACGGCCTGTCTCCGGACGCCATGGCCGGCCGGGTGATCTACACCTACGAACGCTCCCTGAGCACCACCGTCAACGACATCGAGCATATCGAGTCGCAATCGTTGCCCGGCATGGGCATCGTCAAGATCTTCTTCCAGCCTGGCGTCGATATCCGTACCGCCAATGCCCAGGTCACGGCGGTGTCACAAACCGTGCTCAAGCAAATGCCACCGGGCATCACCCCGCCGCTGATCCTCAACTACAGCGCCTCCACGGTGCCGATCCTGCAAATGGCGTTCTCCAGCCCCAGCCTTTCGGAAGCCAAAATTCGCGACCTGGTGCAGAACAATATCCGCCTGCCCTTGAGCGCCCTGCCCGGCCTGGCCATGCCCACCCCAATGGGTGGCAAGCAACGGCAGATCACCCTCGACCTCGACCCTCAAGCCCTGGCCGCCAAAGGCTTGTCGGCCCAAGACGTGGGCAACGCCCTGGCGCTGCAGAACCAGATCATCCCGGTGGGCACCGCCAAGCTCGGCCCCAACGAATACACGATCCTGCTCAACAACAGCCCCAAGGCGATTGATGAGCTCAACGACTTGCCGATCAAGACCGTCGACGGTGCGCTGATCACCATCGGCCAAGTGGCCCATGTGCGCGACGGTTCACCACCGCAAACCAATATCGTGCGGGTCGACGGCCATCGCGCCGTGCTGATGCCGGCGCTGAAAAACGGCAGCATCTCCACGCTGTCGATCATCGACGGTATCCGGCAGATGCTGCCGCGCATCAACGAAACCTTGCCACCGTCGCTGAAAACCTCGCTGCTGGGCGATGCTTCGGTGTTCGTCAAGCAGTCGGTGGGCAGCGTGGCCCAGGAAGGCATCATTGCCGCACTGCTCACCAGTGCGATGATCCTGCTGTTTCTCGGCAGTTGGCGCTCAACCTTGATCATCGCCGCGTCGATTCCCCTGGCAGTGCTGTCGGCCATCGCGCTGTTGGCCGTCAGTGGGCAAACCCTCAACGTAATGACATTGGGCGGGCTGGCGTTGGCGGTGGGCATCCTGGTGGACGACGCCACGGTGACCATCGAAAACATCAACTGGCACCTGGAGCAAGGCAAGGCGGTGAAGGCCGCGATTCTCGACGGCGCCGCGCAAATCGTCGGCCCGGCTTTCGTCTCGCTGTTGTGCATCTGCATCGTGTTCGTGCCGATGTTTTTGCTGCAAGGCATCGCCGGTTACCTGTTCCGGCCAATGGCGCTGGCGGTGATCTTTGCCATGGCCAGTTCGTTCATTCTCTCGCGTACCCTGGTGCCGACGCTGGCGATGTATTTGCTCAAACCACATAGGCCGGAGGCAGGCGCGGGGCATCATCCGGAAGATGCATTCATCAATCACCACGAGGGTGAACAGCACTTGAGGCCGCGCAATGCGTTGCTGCAATCGGTGCTGAATTTTCAACAGGGATTCGAACGGCACTTTTCCAATATCCGCGACACCTACCATGGCCTGCTGACGCTGGCGCTGGGCGCACGCAAGCGCTTTATTGTCGGGTTCCTGGCCTGCGTACTCGCGTCGTTCCTGCTGTTGCCGAGCCTGGGCCAGGACTTTTTCCCGGCCACCGATGCGGGTGCCTTGGCCCTGCATGTGCGCTTGCCACTGGGCACGCGCATCGAAGAAAGCGCCGCGGCGTTCGATCGCATCGAAGCACGGATTCGCGAGGTTATCCCGGCCGAAGAACTGGACACCATCGTCGACAATATTGGCATTCCGCTCAGCGGCATCGACATGGCCTACAGCAGCAGCGGCACCATCGGCCCGCAGGACGGTGACATCCAGGTCAGCTTGAAAACGCACCACGCGCCCACCGCCGACTATGTGAAAAAACTGCGTGAAGCCCTGCCGCAAAGTTTCCCCGGCAGCCACTTTGCGTTCCTGCCCGCCGACATCAGCAGCCAGATCCTCAACTTCGGCGCTCCCGCCCCTCTGGACGTCAAAATCTCCGGGCGCAATGACGCGGAAAACCGCGCCTATGCCGTCGAGCTTGAACGGCGCTTGCAACATGTACCGGGGATTGCCGACCTGCGCATCCAGCAGTCCACCGGCTACCCCTCGCTGCAAGTAAACGTGGACCGCATGCGCGCCAATGGCCTGGGCATCACCGAGCGTGACGTCACCAACAGCATGGTCGCCTCCCTCGCCGGCAGCTCGCAAACCGCGCCGACCTTCTGGCTCAACCCGGCCAACGGCGTGTCTTACTCCATCGTCGCCGCCACCCCGCAATACCGCCTCGACAGCCTGCCGTCCCTGGAAGCGCTGCCAGTGACCGGTGCCGATGGGCAGGCGCAAATTCTCGGCGGCGTAGCAACCATCTCCCGGGTACAAAGCCCGGCCGTGGTGACCCACTACAACATCCAGCCGACCCTGGACCTGTACGCCAACGTGCAAGGCCGCGACCTCGGCGGTGTGGCCCGCGATGTGCAAAAGGTGCTGGATGACACTGCGTCCCTGCGCCCCAAAGGCGCGACCATCAGCCTGCACGGGCAGATCGATGCGCTGCATGAGGCGTTCAGTGGTTTGAGCTTCGGACTGCTCGGCGCGGTGGTGCTGATCTACTTGCTGATCGTGGTCAACTTCCAATCATGGGCCGACCCTTTTGTGATCATCACGGCGTTGCCGGCAGCATTGGCGGGCATCGTGTGGATGCTGTTTCTCAGTGGCACCTCGTTGTCGGTGCCAGCACTCACCGGCGCCATCTTGTGCATGGGTGTGGCCACCGCCAACTCGATCCTGGTGGTGAGCTTCTGCCGTGAGCGCCTGGCCGAACATGGCGATGCGTTGAAAGCCGCGCTGGAAGCCGGCTATACGCGCTTTCGCCCGGTGTGCATGACTGCCCTAGCAATGATCATCGGCATGTTGCCCCTGGCCATTTCCGAAGAGCAGAACGCCCCGCTCGGCCGGGCGGTCATCGGTGGTCTGGTCTTCGCCACCATCGCCACTTTGTTGTTTGTTCCCGTGGTCTTCAGCCAGGTCCACGGTCGTCATCCTACTCGCGCAACTGCTGGAGAAACGCCCCATGTCGCCTGATCAAAAACCCTCGCGCAAGCGTCTGATGCTCCTGGGTGTCGGTGGCCTGACGTTGGCTGCCCTGTTAGTCGCCAGCGGCCTGCACGCGCGTACGCTGCACGAGCAGTCGGTCACCGCCTGGACCGAAGCCGCCGCCGTCCCCCAGGTAATGGTGTTCCAACCCAAGCCAAACGCCGGCGGTGACACCCTGCGCCTGCCCGCCCACCTGGACGCATGGAGCAAAGCGGCGATCCATGCGCGTGTCAGCGGCTACTTGAAGGACTGGAAAGTCGACATCGGTGCCCAGGTCAAGGCCGGGCAAATCCTCGCCGAAATCGACAGCCCAGACCTCGACCAACAACTGGCCCAGGCCCATGCCCGCCTGATCCAGCAACAAGCCAATGCACGCCTGGCAGCCACCACGGCGACCCGCTGGCAAAACCTGCTGGCCAGCCATTCGGTATCGCGCCAGGACGCCGATGAGAAAACCTCCAACGCCGCAGCCGCCAAGGCCAACACCGAAGCCGCGGCAGCGGACTACGCACGACTGTGCGCCCTGGAAAGCTACAAGACCCTTCGAGCGCCATTCGCTGGCACCATCACTGCCCGCAACACGGACATCGGCCAGTTGATCAAGGCCGATAACGCCAGCGATCCGGAACTGTTCAACATTGCCGACACCCACCAATTGCGCTTGTACGTGCCGGTGCCGCAGAACTATGCAGCGGTCATTCATACGGGCCTTGAGGCCGAACTGACCGTCCCCGAGCACCCCGGCGAGCACTTCAAGGCACGCCTGATCGGTGACTCCACTGCCATCGACCGCCGCTCTGGCACCCTGCTCGCCCAGTTCGTTGCCGACAACCCCAACGGCGAACTGCTGCCAGGCGATTACGCCGAAGTCACCCTGCCGATTCCGGCCGATACCCATGGCGTGAGCATCCCGGCCAGCGCCTTGATCTTCCGCGCCCAGGGCACCCAGGTTGCGGTACTGGACGGTCGCAACCATGTGCACCTGCAAGACATTCATATTGGCCTGGACCTCGGCGAGCGCCTGGTGATCGACCAAGGCCTGAAGCCTGCTGACCGCA
Organism: Pseudomonas sp. 22072; assembly: GCF_052046095.1. Lineage (NCBI taxonomy): Bacteria > Pseudomonadati > Pseudomonadota > Gammaproteobacteria > Pseudomonadales > Pseudomonadaceae > Pseudomonas > Pseudomonas sp. 22072. Next base: position 30,800 of record NZ_JBQEQE010000037.1, on the reverse strand, counting down.
TCATCGACAACCCGCCCGACGCCCTGCGCGAAGGCGACCCGGTGCAACTGGCCGACGCCTCGGGAGGTGCGCATGCGCCCAAGGCTTAAGCCGCTGGCGGCACTGATGGTACTGGCGTTGCAGGGTTGCTCAATGGCGCCCACCTATACGGTGCCGTCGATTGACCTGCCCGCCCACTACCGCGAACAAACCAGCGATGGCCCCTGGCACAGCGCGCAACCGTCGGATCAACTGGCGCCCCAGTGGTGGCAGCTTTACAACGATTCGCGCCTGAACGCGCTGCAACAGCAACTGCTCAAGGCCAACCCGGACCTGGCCGCGGCGCTGGCGCATTTCGATGCGTCCCAGGCCTACGCCAGTCAACTGCACGCGGGCCTTTTCCCGCAAATCACCGCCAGCGCGCAACCGCTGCGCCAACGTCAATCGGATTCACGACCGCTACGCGGCACTACACAGCCGTCGGTGTACAACAGCAATACCGCTGGGTTCTCCCTGGGTTACGACCTCGACCTGTGGGGCAGAATCCGCAACCAGGTCGCTGCGGGCGATGCCCAGGCGCAAGCGTCCTTTGATGATCTGGTGGTGGTGCGCCTGAGCCTGCAACAGCAGTTGGCGAGCCTGTATGTGCAGCTCAATGGGCTGGATGCACAGGGCCGAATCCTCAACACGTCGTTGCAGGACTTCAGCCAAGCGTTGCAACTGACCCGCAGCCGTTATGAAGGCCAGATTGCGTCGGAACTGGACCTGACCCGCGCGCAAAACCAACTGGCCGAAGCCAAGGCGCAACTGGACGAAGTGCGTGGCCAGCGCAACCTCGCCGAGCATGCCATCGGCGAATTGGTGGGCGTGACGGCCAGTGATTTTTCATTGCCGCCCAGCCCGCAGTTAATGGCGTTGCCAAGCATTCCGGCGCAGTTGCCCAGCCACTTGCTGCAGCGTCGTCCAGACATTGCCGCAGCTGAACGTCGTGTGTTTGCGGCCAACGCAACGATCGGCGTGGCCAAGGCGGCGTGGTTCCCGGATTTCAGTTTGACCGGTGTGCTGGGCGGGCAGACCCAAGGCGTTGGCAACCTGCTGTCCGCCGGCAACCGGTATTGGGCACTGGGGCCGCTGATGAACCTGCCGATCTTCGATGGCGGACGCTTGAGCGCCAACGAGCGCCAGGCCAAGGCCGAATTCGAGGAAGCCTCGGCACAGTACCGTAGCCACGTATTGAAAGCCGTGCGTGAGGTGGAAGATAACCTCGCGCAACTGCGGGATTTGCAGCAGCAAGCCGAGGACGAACAAGCGGCCGCAGAGGCGGCGCAACATACCCAGGCCTTGGCGATGAACAGCTATCAGGCCGGGGCGGTGAGTTACCTGGACGTGGTCACCGCCCAAACCGCCGCGTTGCAGGCACAGAGAACGTTGCAGGCGGTGCAGACCCGGCAGTTGCAGGCGAGCGTGGGACTTTTGACCGCACTCGGCGGCGGCTGGCAGCCGGGTTAATAGCCTGCTAATGATCGTTCCCACGCTCTGCGTGGGAACGCCGCTCAGGACGCTCTGCGTCTGCCTCTAAAATCGTGACGCGGAGCGTCACAGGGTGCATTCCCACGCGGAGCGTGGGAACGATCAGGCCGCGAGCTGGCCGCTGGCAATGGCCGCTGAAGCGGCTACCATGGCGCGCAACAACACCGCACACCCCGCCGCCAGGTCGTCCGGCGCGGCATTTTCGATTTCGTTGTGGCTGATGCCGCCTTCACACGGTACAAAGATCATCCCCGCCGGGCCCAGCTCAGCCACGAAAATCGCGTCGTGCCCTGCCCCGCTGACGATGTCCATGTTCGACAAGCCCAAGCCATTGGCGGCATCGCGCACCGCCTCCACGCAGCCTTTGTCGAAGTACAGCGGCGGGAAGTCCGCCGTGGGCTGCATGTCGAAACTCAAGCCATGTTTGGCGCAGGTGTCCTCGATCACCTGACGCACCTGGGCAATCATCGAGTCCAGCCGTGCCGGTTCCAAGTGACGAAAATCCAGGGTCATGCGCACCTCACCGGGAATCACGTTGCGCGATCCCGGATACGCTTGCAGGCACCCCACCGTGCCGCATGCATGCGGCTGGTGCGCCAACGCCGCCGCGTTCACGGCGGCCACCACCGCTGCCGCGCCTACCAGGGCATCCTTGCGCAAGTGCATGGGTGTAGGGCCGGCATGGGCTTCAACACCGCGCAGCTTCAGGTCAAACCACTTTTGCCCGAGGGCGCCGAGCACCACGCCGATGGTTTTGTGTTCATCCTCCAGAATCGGCCCTTGTTCGATATGGGCCTCGAAATACGCGCCGACCTTATGCCCGCTGACCGACCGTGTTCCGGCATAACCAATCGCGTTCAACGCATCCCCCACGCTGACGCCGTCCGTATCGACCTTGGCCAGGGTATCGGCGAGGCTGAACTTCTCGGCAAACACCCCTGAGCCCATCATGCACGGCGGGAAACGCGAGCCTTCTTCGTTGGTCCATACCACCACTTCCAGCGGCGCCTCGGTTTCCACATTCAGGTCGTTAAGGGTGCGCAGCACTTCCACACCGGCCAGCACGCCGAAGCAACCGTCGAACTTGCCGCCGGTGGGCTGGGTGTCGATATGGCTGCCGGTCATCACCGGTGGCAGGTCGGGATTGCGGCCGGGACGGCGCGCAAAGATATTGCCGATGCCGTCGATGGTCACGGTGCAACCCGCCGCTTCACACCACTGCACGAAGCGATCGCGAGCCTTGCGGTCGAGGTCGGTAAGGGCCAGGCGACACACTCCGCCTTTGGGGGTGGCGCCGAGTTTGGCCAGGTCCATCAGCGACTGCCACAGACGGTCGCGGTTGATGTGCTGATGGGTCGATTGCAGAACGTCGAGGGCAGCGTTCATGGGGGTCTCCTCAGGCTACAGGTTCTTATGAATTAACGCGGTCAACTGTGGGAGCTGGCTTGCCTGCGATAGCGGTGTGTCAGCCGACACGGCTTTAACTGATAGTCCGCTATCGCAGGCAAGCCAGCTCCCACCTGAACCGTGTTTACAACGGGGATTTGGCGGTGAGTGGAGTGCTAGCGCGCTTGGCATTGAGCCCGTAATACAACACCCCGCCCAACGCCGAGCCGGTGAACCAGCCGTAGCTGTAGAACCAGCTGAACGCATCGCTGCCCAGCGACAGCAGCGTCAGCACCACCGGTACGCCAAAGGCGACAAAGCCGCTCCAGTTCCAGGCCGGGTACACGTCGTCGCGGTACAGGCCGGCCAGGTCCAACTGTTGTCTGCGGGTGATGAAATAGTCCACCACCATGATCCCGGCAATCGGCCCCAGCAGGCTTGAATAGCCCAGCAGCCAATTGGAATACACGGTTTCCAGGCTGACGTCCGAGACAATCAGCCCGAGTTTTTTCAGCAGTTCATGGGCCATCAACGCCAGCCCTACCAGGCCGGTGAGGATCACCGCCGTAGTGCGGTTGATCAGCTTGGGCGCGATGTTCTGGAAGTCGTTGGTGGGCGAGACGATGTTCGCCGCAGTGTTGGTGGACAAGGTGGCGACGATGATCAGCGCCATGGCGATGGCCACCCACACCGGGCTCTGGATATGACCAATCAGGCTCACCGGATCGGAGACGCTCACCCCCACCAGTTTCACCGAGGCGGCGGTCATGACCACGCCGAGGGCGGCGAACAGGAACATGGTCAGCGGCAAGCCGAAGATCTGCCCCAGAATCTGGTCTTTCTGGCTGTTGGCGTAGCGGCTGAAGTCGGGAATGTTCAGTGACAAGGTGGCCCAGAAGCCCACCATCGCCGTAAGCCCCGCCATGAAGTAACCGGTGAGGCTGGCGCCTTCGGGGCGCTTGGGTGGAATAGCCATCAGCTCGCTGAGGGACACGTTCGGCATCGCCCATACCAGCAGACCAACTCCTACGGCGACCAACAGCGGCGCCGACAAGGTTTCCAGGCGCTTGATCGACTCGGCGCCACGCAGCACCACCCACAGGTTCAAGCACCAGAACAGCATGAAACCGATCACCTCTCCGGTACCGCCGAGGGCTTTCCAGCCGTCGAAAATCGAGCCCAGGAACAGGTGGATCGCCAGCCCGCCGAACATCGTCTGGATACCAAACCAGCCGCAGGCCACCAGCGCGCGGATCAGGCACGGTACGTTGGAGCCGAGGATGCCAAAGGACGAACGCAACAGCACCGGAAACGGAATGCCGTACTTGGTGCCGGGAAACGCGTTGAGGGTCAGCGGGATCAACACCACGATATTGGCCAGCAGGATCGCCATCAGCGCCTCCCCCACCGACAGCCCGAAATACGCCGTGAGCACCCCACCCAGCGTGTAGGTGGGCACGCAGATTGACATGCCGACCCACAGCGCAGTGATGTGCCATTTGTTCCAGGTGCGCTCGTGCACTTTGGTAGGTGCCATATCGTGGTTGTAGCGAGGGCTGTCGAGGACGTCGGGGCCGGCGTCGAGTTCGTACAGGCCGTTGCGCTCGATGACTTGCGATCTGTTCTGTTGCATGGCCGCTCCACGGTTTTTTTAAAATTATTGTTGCTCACCTGCACGCTAGGTTCAGGTGGCCGGAGTACCGCATCAACAACATGACATCCAGGGTTCCGGCCAACTGCCCGTGCACTCAATAACCGTGCCGACAACCGCCTCTGAACCCGCACCGCTTGTATAACTTGCTGATGTTTATCAGCTTTCCAATTGAGCCTGCGCTACTTGCCGCACGCGTCAGGCTAAACAATACGCAAGTTGCCAGAACCTGCAGGTCTCAAACTGGTGCATCACAATTATTTTTATTTCTCGACGCCGTCAAGCGGCATATCTCAAGCGCCTGATTTGCAATAAGAAATATTGAACAGATCAAAAACCTGTCAAGTGCGTCAAAACAGGGTGGGCGTGCTTCATTTTGGTGAAAATAGTATTTTTACCTTATAAATCAATTAGATAAAAACATTAAAGGCTTGATAAAAATCTTCTTGCTCATTCGAAAAACTCGGGCTAGTTTCTATTCCTGTCACCGATGACAGGAATTAACCGACCCTCGGTACGCAGCATTACAACACTTAGAACTGGCACAAGCCGGTCAAGCCTGTGAGGAACTCGACATGTCGCTGTTGATCCGTGGCGCCACCGTTATTACCCATGATGAAAGTTACCGCGCCGATGTGTTATGCGCAGAGGGTCTAATTCGCGCCATTGGCACGAATCTGGATATTCCCGCAGGCTGCGAAATACTCGATGGCAGCGGCCAATACTTGATGCCAGGCGGCATTGACCCCCATACCCATATGCAACTGCCCTTCATGGGCACCGTGGCCAGTGAAGACTTTTTCAGTGGCACGGCGGCAGGCTTGGCCGGTGGTACCACGTCGATCATCGACTTCGTGATTCCCAACCCACAGCAATCGCTGATGGAAGCTTTCCACCAGTGGCGCGGCTGGGCCGAAAAGTCTGCCGCCGACTACGGGTTTCATGTAGCGATCACTTGGTGGAGCGAGCAGGTACGCGAGGAAATGGCCGAGCTGGTCAGCCATCACGGCATCAACAGCTTCAAGCATTTCATGGCCTACAAGAACGCGATCATGGCTGCCGATGACACCTTGGTCGCCAGTTTCGAACGCTGCCTGGAACTCGGCGCGGTGCCCACGGTGCATGCCGAAAATGGCGAGCTGGTGTACCACCTGCAACGCAAGCTGATGGCCCAGGGTATCACCGGGCCGGAGGCCCATCCGCTGTCGCGCCCGTCCCAGGTGGAAGGCGAAGCGGCCAGCCGTGCCATCCGAATTGCCGAGACCATCGGCACGCCGCTGTACCTGGTGCATGTGTCGACGAAGGAAGCCCTGGATGAAATCACCTATGCCCGAGGCAAAGGCCAGGCGGTGTACGGTGAAGTACTCGCCGGCCACCTGTTGCTCGATGACAGCGTGTACCAGCACCCCGACTGGCAGACCGCCGCCGGCTATGTGATGAGCCCGCCATTCCGCCCACGCGGGCACCAAGAGGCGCTGTGGCACGGCCTGCAAGCGGGCAACCTGCACACCACCGCCACCGACCACTGCTGTTTCTGCGCCGAGCAAAAAGCCGCCGGGCGTGACGACTTCAGCAAGATCCCCAACGGTACCGCCGGCATTGAAGACCGCATGGCGCTGCTGTGGCACGAAGGCGTCAATACCGGGCGTCTGTCGATGCAGGAATTTGTCGCGCTGACCTCCACCAACACCGCGAAGATCTTCAACCTCTACCCACGCAAAGGCGCGATACGCGTAGGCGCCGATGCCGACCTGGTGCTATGGGACCCCGAGGGCACGCGGACCATTTCCGCCAAGACCCACCATCAGCAGGTGGACTTCAACATCTTCGAAGGCAAGACCGTGCGCGGCGTGCCCAGCCACACCATCAGCCAGGGCAAGCTGGTGTGGGCCGATGGTGACCTGCGCGCCGAGCGAGGAGCCGGGCGGTATGTGCAGCGGCCGGCGTATCCCTCGGTGTTCGAGCAGTTGAGCAAGCGGGCAGCGCTTTGCAAGCCAGTGGCCGTGAACCGCTGAGTCCAAAAAAAGCGGACGCGGAGCGTCCAGTGAGGCTTTCCCACGCAGAGCGTGGGAACGATCGCCCATCAGAGGCAGCACCTCAATAACCGTGAGGCCAACACCGTGATCCAGACCCTGACCCACCTCCCCCACCCCCGCGAAGATGGGGCCACCCTCGCCAGCCAGTTCACCGACCTGGCACCGCCCCTCAACGCCCGCCAGGCCCAACTGGAAGCCTCGCGCTGCCTGTACTGCTACGACGCGCCTTGTGTGAATGCGTGCCCCAGCGAGATCGACATCCCTTCATTCATCCGCAATATCCACACCGAGAACGTGCAAGGGGCCGCGCAGAAAATCCTCTCGGCCAACATCCTCGGTGGCAGTTGCGCACGGGTGTGCCCGACGGAAATCCTCTGCCAGCAAGCCTGCGTACGCAATAACGCCGAAGAATGCGCCCCCGTGCTGATCGGCCTGTTGCAACGCTATGCCATCGACAACGCGCACTTCAGCGAACACCCGTTCCAACGCGCCGCGCCCACTGGCAAGCGCATCGCCGTGGTCGGTGCCGGGCCTGCCGGTTTGGCCTGCGCTCACCGCGCCGCCTTGCACGGTCATGACGTGGTGATTTTCGAAGCGCGGGAAAAAGCCGGCGGCCTGAATGAATACGGAATCGCCAAATACAAACTGGTGGACGACTTCGCCCAGAAGGAACTGGATTTCCTCCTGCAGATTGGCGGCATCGAGGTTCGCCACGGCCAACGCCTGGGCGACAACCTGACCTTGAGCGAACTGCACCAGCAATTCGATTCGGTGTTCCTCGGCCTGGGTCTCGCTGCCAGCAAACAGCTGGGCCTGCCCTTTGAGGATGCCCCCGGCCTGCTCGCCGCCACCGACTATATCCGCGAACTGCGCCAGGCCGATGACCTCAGCCAACTGCCCCTGGCCGACCGCTGCATCGTGCTCGGCGCCGGCAACACCGCCATCGACATGGCCGTGCAGATGGCCCGCCTCGGTGCCCGCGATGTCAACCTGGTATACCGCCGTGGCCTGGTCGACATGGGCGCAACCCACCACGAACAGGACATCGCCAAGGCCAATCAAGTACGGCTGTTGACCTGGGCCCAACCCGACGAGGTCCTGCTCGATGACCAAGGCCGCGTACGCGGCATGCGCTTTGCCCGCACCCGCCTGGAAAACGGTCGCCTGCTGCCTACCGGGGAAACCTTCGAACTGGCCGCCGACGCGATCTTCAAGGCGATCGGGCAAGGCTTCGACAACGACGCCCTGCACGATCCGCTGGCCCAGCAACTGCATCGCGTCGGCGAGCGCATCTTCGTCGATGAGCAACTGCGCACCAGCATCCCAGGGGTGTATGCCGGCGGTGATTGCGTCAGCCTCGGCCAGGACCTAACCGTTCAGGCGGTACAACATGGCAAGCGGGCCGCCGAAGCCATGCATGCCCAACTCATGCTGACTGTGGAGGCTGCGTAATGGCCGATCTCTCGATTGTATTCGCCGGTATCAAAGCGCCCAATCCGTTCTGGCTGGCCTCCGCGCCGCCCACCGACAAAGCCTACAACGTGGTGCGCGCCTTCGAGGCCGGCTGGGGTGGCGTCGTGTGGAAAACCCTGGGGGAAGACCCGGCGGCGGTGAACGTGTCGTCGCGTTACTCCGCGCACTATGGCGCCAACCGCGAAGTGCTGGGCATCAACAATATCGAACTGATCACCGACCGTTCCCTGGAGATCAACCTGCGGGAAATCACCCAGGTGAAAAAGGACTGGCCGGACCGCGCACTGATCGTCTCGCTCATGGTGCCTTGTGTCGAAGCGTCCTGGAAAAACATCCTGCCCTTGGTAGAGGCGACCGGCTGCGACGGCATCGAGCTGAACTTCGGCTGCCCTCACGGCATGCCCGAACGGGGCATGGGCGCCGCCGTCGGCCAGGTGCCGGAGTACGTGGAGCAAGTGACGCGCTGGTGCAAGACGTATTGTTCGCTGCCGGTGATCGTCAAACTCACGCCGAACATCACCGACATCCGCGTGGCGGCGCGAGCGGCCTATCGCGGTGGCGCCGATGCGGTGTCGCTGATCAACACCATCAACTCCATCACCAGCGTGGACCTGGAACGCATGGTCGCGCTGCCGGTGGTCGGCACCCAGAGTACCCATGGCGGTTACTGCGGCTCGGCGGTCAAGCCGATTGCGTTGAACATGGTCGCCGAAATCGCCCGTGACCCACAGACCAACGGCCTGCCGATCTGCGGCATCGGCGGCATCGGTACCTGGCGCGACGCCGCGGAATTCGTCGCCCTGGGCTGCGGCGCGGTGCAGGTGTGCACGGCGGCGATGCTGCATGGGTTTCGCATCGTTGAAGAGATGAAGGACGGCTTGTCGCGCTGGATGGACAGCCAGGGCCATGCCAACCTGCAGGCGTTTTCCGGGCGGGCGGTGGGCAATACCACCGACTGGAAGTACCTGGACATCAACTACCAGGTCATCGCCAAGATTGATCAAGAGGCGTGCATTGGCTGTGGGCGTTGCCATATTGCCTGCGAGGACACCTCGCACCAGGCCATCGCCAGCTTGAAGCAGGCCGATGGCACGCATCTGTATGAGGTGATCGACGATGAGTGCGTGGGCTGCAACCTGTGCCAGATCACTTGCCCGGTGGCCGACTGCATCGAGATGGTGCCGATCGATACCGGCAAGTCGTTTTTGAACTGGACGCAGGACCCGCGCAATCCTTACCGGGAAGCGGTGTAATCCTTGCCCCTCGCTCCCACGCTCCGCGTGGGAACGCATCCTGTGACGCTCCGCGTCACCCTGGCAAGAGCGGACGCAGAGCGTCGAGGGTGGCATTCCCACGCGGAGCGTGGGAACGATCAGCTCAGGGTTCCAACCCAATCCCGCGCAAAATCACACCGGTCACGGTCTGAATGGCCTTCTCGAACTGCCTGTCCGACAACGGCTGGTGATCATTCAGAATCTTCACCTGATGATCGAAGTCGGCGTAGTGCTGGGTCGAGGCCCAGATCATGTACAGCAGGCTCGAGGGCTCCACCGGCAGGATGCGTTTGTCTTGCACCCATTGGCGAATCTTCGCTTCCTTCATCTTGGCCCAGTCGTACAGGCTTTCATCCAGGGCCTCGCCGAGTGTGGGCGCGCCGTGGATGATTTCATTGGCCCAGACCTTGGAGCCATACGGGCGCGTGCGCGAGCGCTGCATCTTGGCGCGGATGTAGCTGCTGAGCACTACCCGAGGGTCGTCGAAGGTTTCAAAGCTCAGGGCGTCCTGCTTCCACAATTCCAGCAGGTCGAACAGCACCGCGCTGTACAGCTCGCTCTTGGTGGTGAAGTAGTAATGCAGGTTGGAGCGCGGCAGTTGCGCTTCTTCGGCGATGTCGGCCATGGCGGTGCTGCCATAGCCTTTGTTGGCGAAGACCTTCTCCGCCGCCAGCAGGATTTTCTCGACGTTGACCCGACGAATTCCGATCTTGTGATTGCCCATAAGGGCTCCCTGACAACAACACGGCCTAAAGACTACCACCGGCTCTAGATCGGGGCGACAGGCCAAGCCGAAACTTCGTACACTGCCGGCTCCTATCCTCTGATCGGTATTGAACAATGTTGCTCAAGAACTCCCTGACCGCTGCTGTCCTGTTCACTGCCCTGCTGGGCGCCTCTACGGCGTTTGCCCACGCCCACCTCAAGAGCGCGGAGCCTGCGGCTGACAGCAAAGTCGCCGCACCCAAAGACCTGCGCCTGACCTTCAGCGAAGGCGTCGAAGCCACCTTCACCAAGGTCTCCCTGAGCAAGGACGGCACCGAAATCGCCATCAAGGGCCTGGAAACTCCGGACGCCGACAAGAAGACACTGGTGGTCACGCCTGCCGCTGCGCTGGCAAACGGCACCTATAAAGTCGAATGGCATGCAGTGTCCGTCGACACTCACAAAAGCGAAGGCACTTACAGCTTCAAGGTCGGCCAATAACCCATGGCAACCCTGCTGGTGCTGTGCCGCTTCCTGCACTTTTGCGTCGTGTTGCTAATGTTCGGGGCCTGGGTATTCAGGCCCTGGCTGCTCGGCGCTCATGTGCAGCCGACACTGGACCGGCAATTGCTGCGCATCACCCGTGGCCTGGCCGGCTTGGGGCTGTTCACCGGGGTTGTGTGGTTGCTGTTGATCACCGCCAGCATGGCCGGCAGTTGGGATTCGGCGCTGCAACCGGCCACGGTGCAGTTGGTGCTGGGCAAGACCTTTTTTGGCCAGGTATGGGCCTGGCATCTGCTGCTGAACCTGCTGCTGGTGATCGTGCTGATCAAGCCCTGGCCGGCCTTGCGCTTGCCGCTGCTCGCCCTGCTGCTGGCGACCCTGGCCCCCGTAGGCCATGGCGCCATGCTCGATGGGCTGAGTGGGCGGTTGCTGATCCTTAACCAGGTAGTGCACCTGCTGTGCGTTGGGGCCTGGCTCGGTGGGTTGCTGGTGTTAGTGCTGATCCTCCGGCAGGCGCAAGACCACCACCTGGAGCCGATTCTGCGTCGCTTCAGTGGTGTGGGATATGGCCTGGTCGGCGGCCTGCTGGTAACCGGTCTGATCAACGTGCGCGTGCTCACCGGGCAACTGTGGCCCACGCCGCTGTTCGAGGGCTTCGCCTTGATCCTGCTGATCAAGGTGGGGCTGGTGCTGGGCATGCTGGGGTTGGCGCTGTTGAACCGGTTGCGTATCAAGCGCTGCGAACAACGCCTGGGCAGTTTGAGAGCCAGTGTGATGATGGAGTGGCTGTTGGGCGTTGCAGCAGTGGCTGCGGTTTCCCTGCTTGGCACCCTGCCGCCGATGGTCATGGCTGGCTGAAACCTGCGTTGCAATGCAATCCATGTAGGAGCGAGCTTGCTCGCGAAAAACTCACAGGCGCCGCGTTCATTCAGNGGAAGCACGCGTTATCGTTGACGTTTTTCGCGAGCAAGCTCGCTCCTACAGGGGGCGACCGTGCCGCTGCGTTGAATCGTTTCACCCAAGTCATCGTATAACTTCCGCTTGACACGCCCTCAAAACCTCGCAAATATCGCGCTCAATGTTGTACGACAACGTATGACAAATAATAAAAACAACAAAACAAAGGGAGCCTCACTGTGAGTCAATCCGCCCGTCATTCCTGCACTCGCCTGGGCCTTCTCGGCCTCGGCAGCCTGGCCGTCACCCTGCCGCTGGGTGCCAACGCCGAAGGCTTCATCGACGACGCCAAGGCCACGCTCAACCTGCGTAATGCCTACTTCAATCGCAACTTCACCAACCCGACCAACCCCCAGGGCAAGGCCGAAGAGTGGACGCAGAATTTTATCCTTGATGCCAAGTCCGGCTTTACCCAGGGCACGGTCGGTTTCGGGATTGACGTGCTGGGCCTGTATTCGCAAAAGCTTGATGGCGGCAAAGGCACCGCCGGCACCCAACTGTTGCCGGTGCATGACGATGGCCGCCCCGCCGACAATTTCGGGCGTCTGGGTGTCGCGCTGAAAACCAGGCTGTCGAAGACCGAGTTGAAGGTTGGCGAATGGATGCCGGTGCTGCCGATCTTGCGTTCCGATGATGGCCGCTCCCTGCCCCAGACCTTTCGTGGCGGCCAGGTCACCTCCAATGAAATCGCCGGCCTGACGCTCTACGGTGGCCAGTTTCGGGGCAACAGCCCACGCAACGACGCGAGCATGGAAGACATGTTCATGAACGGCAAAGCCGCGTTCACTTCGGACCGTTTCAACTTCGGCGGCGGCGAATACACTTTCAACGACAAACGTACCCAGGTCGGCCTGTGGTACGCCGAACTGACTGATATCTACCAACAGCAGTACCTCAACCTCACCCACAGCCAGCCGCTGGGAGACTGGACCCTGGGCGCCAACCTCGGGTTCTTCAACGGCAAGGAAGACGGCAGCGCCCTGGCCGGCGACCTCGATAACAAGACCCTGTTCGCCCTGCTCTCGGCCAGATACAACGGCCATACCTTCTATGTTGGCCTGCAAAAACTCAGCGGCGACAGCGCCTGGATGCGCATCAACGGCACCAGCGGCGGCACTCTGGCCAACGACAGCTACAACGCCAGCTACGACAACGCCAAGGAAAAGTCCTGGCAGGTGCGCCACGACTTCAACTTTGTGGTGCTCGGCGTTCCGGGGCTGACCCTGATGAACCGCTATATCAGCGGCAGCAATGTACACACCGGGGCGATCACCGACGGCAAGGAGTGGGGGCGTGAGTCGGAGTTGGCCTACACGGTGCAGAGCGGTGCGCTGAAGAACCTCAATGTGAAGTGGCGCAACTCGACCATGCGTCGGGATTTCAGCAATAACGAGTTCGATGAGAACCGGATTTTTATCAGCTATCCGATTTCGTTGTTGTAGTTCCAAAGGCAAATCCGATCTCTAAGGTGCCACCTATCCATGTGGGAGCTGGCTTGCCTGCGATAGCGGTGGGTCAGTTACCACATCCTTTTCANAGGCAAGCCAGCTCCCACCTTTGATCTCATGTGCCTGGAAGGACGTTGACAACACCAGGAATCCCTAACACTATTTCCCCATAGTCATACGACAACCTACAACAAAAATCTGGAAGGCCCATGACCACCACCACCCCCGCTCCCTTCAACCGTCTGTTGCTCACTGGTGCCGCCGGCGGCCTGGGCAAGGTCCTGCGTGAACGCATGCGTCCTTATGCCCAGGTGCTGCGCCTTTCGGATATCGCTGAAATGGCCCCCGCCACTGACGCTCGCGAAGAGGTACACATCTGCGACCTGGCCGACAAACACGCCGTGCATCAGTTGGTAGAGGGCGTCGACGCCATCCTGCACTTTGGCGGCGTTTCGGTGGAGCGCTCGTTCGAAGAGGTGCTGGGCGCGAACATCAGCGGCATTTTCCATATCTACGAAGCGGCCCGCCGCCACGGGGTCAAGCGGGTGATCTTCGCCAGTTCCAATCACGTGATTGGTTTCTACAAACAGGGCGTGCAACTCGACGCCCATTCCCCGCGCCGCCCGGACAGTTACTACGGCCTGTCCAAGTCCTACGGCGAAGACATGGCCAGTTTCTACTTCGACCGTTATGGCATCGAGACCGTGAGCATCCGTATCGGCTCCTCGTTCCCGCAACCGCAGAACCGCCGGATGATGCACACCTGGCTGAGTTTCGACGACCTGACCCAACTGCTCGAACGCGCGCTGTACACGCCCAACGTCGGCCATACCGTGGTGTACGGCATGTCGGCCAACCTCGACACCTGGTGGGACAACCGCTACGCCGCGCACCTGGGCTTTGCCCCCAAAGACAGCTCCGAAGTGTTCCGCGCCCAGGTCGAAGCCCAACCGCCCGTGGCCGCCGATGACCCGGCCAAGGTCTACCAGGGCGGTGCGTTCTGCGCGGCGGGGCCGTTCGGTGACTGAGTGCCCCGCAACCCAAGGGAATGACCATGACTGCTGAACTGATTGTCGATGCCCGCAATGCGGTGGGCGAATGCCCGGTGTGGGTGCCCGAAGAAAACGCCCTGTATTGGGTAGATATCCCCAACGGCGGCCTGCAACGCTGGAACGCCGCCACCGGCCATCTGGCGGCGTGGAAAGCCCCAGAGATGCTCGCCTGTATTGCGCGCACCCAGGCAGGCAATTGGGTCGCTGGCATGCAAACCGGCTTCTTCCAACTCACGCCCCACCACGACGGCAGCCTCGACACCGTGCCGCTGGCCAGCATCGAGCATTCACGCAAGGACATGCGTTTGAACGATGGCCGCTGCGATCGCCAGGGCCGTTTCTGGGCCGGCAGCATGGTGTTGGACATGGGCTTGAATGCCGCCGAAGGCGTCCTTTATCGCTATGGGTCCGGGGCTGCGCCCCACGCGCTACTGGAGGGGTTCATCACCCTCAACGGCCTGGCCTTCAGCCCCGATGGCCGCACGATGTACGCTTCCGATTCGCACCCGAAGGTACAAAAGGTCTGGGCGTTCGACTACGACATCGAGACCGGCACGCCGTCCAATCGCCGCCTGTTCATTGATATGAACGACTTCCCCGGGCGTCCCGACGGTGCAGCCGTGGACGCCGAGGGCGGCTACTGGATTTGCGCCAACGACGCCGGGTTGATTCACCGTTTCACCCCGGACGGTCGCCTGGATCGCTCCCTGAGCGTGCCCGTGAAAAAACCCACCATGTGCGCCTTCGGTGGCAGCCGCCTGGACACCTTGTACGTCACTTCCATCCGTGACGACCCGAGTGAACAGTCGCTGTCTGGTGGCGTGTTCGCCCTCAACCCCGGCGTCCAAGGACTGCCCGAACCCCGCTTCATCGTTTAATCGCTGTGCCTTGAATACAACAATAACAAGACAGGAGTGACTTCCATGGACTTCAAACGCACCTTGCTCGCCGCTGCAATCTTCACCCTCAGCAGCGCAGCCCACGCGCTGGAAATCAAGTTCGCCGACATCCACCCCGCTGGCTACCCCACCGTTGTCGCAGAAGAAAACATGGGCAAGGCCCTGACCAAGGCGAGCAACGGCGAGCTGACCTTCAAGTATTTCCCAGGCGGTGTGCTGGGCTCCGAGAAGGAAGTGGTCGAACAGGCCCAGGTCGGCGCCGTGCAAATGACCCGCGTCAGCCTCGGCATCGTCGGCCCGGTGGTGCCGGACGTGAACGTGTTCAACCTGCCGTTCGTATTCCGCGACCAGGCGCATATGCGCAAGGTCATCGATGGCGAGATTGGCGACGAGATCCTCGCCAAGATCACCAACTCCGAGTTCGGCCTGGTGGCCCTGGCCTGGATGGATGGCGGCACGCGCAATCTCTATACCAAGAAACCGGTGCGCAAGATCGAAGACCTCAAGGGCATGAAGATCCGCGTGCAAGGCAACCCGATTTTCATCGAAGCCTTCAACGCCATGGGCGCCAACGGCATTGCCATGGACACCGGCGAGATCTTCAGCGCCCTGCAGACCGGGGTCATCGACGGCGCGGAAAACAACCCGCCGACCTTGCTGGAACACAACCACTTCCAGAACGCCAAGTACTACACCCTCACCGAACACCTGATCCTGCCTGAACCCATCGTGATGTCGAAAATCACCTGGAACAAGCTCGACCCCGCCCAGCAGGACATGGTCAAGGCCGCCGCCAAGGCCGCCCAGGCTGATGAGCGCGTGCTCTGGGACGCCAAGTCCGCCAGCAGTGAAGAGAAACTCAAGAAGGCCGGCGTGGAGTTCATCACTGTCGACAAAAAGCCCTTCTATGAGGCCACTGCGGCGGTGCGTGCCAAATACGGTGCGCCGTATGCGGACATGATCAAGCGCATCGACGCGGTTCAATAACCTCCCCTGCCCCTGCATAAGGCCCGGCGCGGTCGGCATCGACGCGCCCGGTCACGGTGAACGCCATGAAGACTTTACTGCTGCGCTTCAATGACCGCCTTTACATGACCTGCATCTGGGTAGCCGGTCTTTCCGTCCTGGGGGTCGCCTTGATCATTCCCTGGGGTATCTTCACCCGCTACGCCCTCGGCACCGGTTCCAGCTGGCCGGAGCCCACCGCCATCCTGCTGATGCTGGTGTTCACCTTTATCGGCGCCGCTGCCAGTTATCGTGCCGGTGCGCACATGTCGGTAGCGATGATCACTGACCGCTTGCCGCCTGTCCAACGCCGCCTCGTCGGCATCCTCTCGCAACTGCTGATGGGCACCATCTGCGTGTTCATGACGATTTGGGGCACCAAGCTGTGCCTGTCCACCTGGAACCAATTCATGAGCGCCATCCCTACCCTGCGCGTAGGCATCACCTATATGCCGATCCCGATTGGCGGCGTGCTGACCCTGGTGTTCGTGGTCGAAAAGCTGCTGCTCGGTGATCAGAGCAACCGCAAGGTGGTGCGTTTCGACCTGGTTGAAGAAAACGAAGGGGCCGCCTGATATGGACGCATTGATTCTGTTGGGCAGCTTTGTTGTATTGATTCTGATCGGCATGCCGGTGGCCTATGCATTGGGGCTGTCGGCGCTGATTGGCGCGTGGTGGATCGACATCCCGTTCCAGGCCCTGATGATTCAGATTGCCGGTGGGGTGAACAAGTTTTCGCTGATGGCGATTCCGTTCTTCGTGCTGGCCGGGGCGATCATGGCCGAGGGCGGTATGTCGCGGCGCCTGGTGGCCTTTGCCGGGGTGCTGGTGGGCTTTGTGCGTGGCGGGTTGTCCCTGGTCAACATCATGGCTTCGACGTTTTTTGGCGCGATTTCCGGCTCATCCGTGGCCGATACCGCCTCGGTCGGCTCGGTGCTGATTCCGGAAATGGAACGGCGGGGTTATCCGCGCGAATTCGCCACCGCCGTGACCGTCAGCGGTTCGGTGCAGGCGCTGCTGACGCCGCCCAGCCATAACTCGGTGCTGTACTCCCTGGCGGCAGGCGGCACCGTCTCCATCGCCTCGCTGTTCATGGCCGGTGTGGTGCCGGGCCTGTTAATGAGCGCGTGCCTGATGGTGCTCTGCCTGATCTTCGCGAAAAAGCGCGACTACCCCAAAGGCGAAGTCATCCCCTTTAAGCAGGCGCTGAAGATCGCCGCCGATGCGCTCTGGGGCTTGATGGCCATGGCGATCATCCTGGGCGGCATCCTCTCGGGCATCTTCACCGCTACCGAGTCGGCGGCGATTGCGGTGTTGTGGGCATTCTTCGTGACCATGTTCATCTACCGCGACTACAAATGGCGCGAGCTGCCCAAGCTGATGCATCGCACGGTGCGCACCATTTCCATCGTGATGATCCTGATCGCCTTCGCCGCCAGCTTCGGCTACATCATGACCCTGATGCAGATCCCGGCGAAGATCACCACGCTGTTCCTGACCCTGTCGGACAACCGCTACGTGATCCTGATGTGCATCAACGTCATGCTGTTGTTGCTCGGCACGGTGATGGACATGGCGCCGCTGATCCTGATCCTCACGCCTATCCTGATGCCGGTGATCCTGGGCATCGGCGTCGACCCGGTCCACTTCGGCATGATCATGCTGGTGAACCTGGGTATCGGCCTGATTACCCCGCCGGTGGGCGCGGTGCTGTTCGTCGGCGCGGCGGTGGGCAAGACCAGTATCGAGAAAACCGTAAAGGCCCTACTGCCGTTTTATGCGGTGTTGTTCCTGGTGCTGATTGCGGTGACCTACGTTCCGGCGTTGTCGCTGTGGTTGCCCCATTTGGTGCTGTAAACCCGAACCAATGTGGGAGCTGGCTTGCCTGNATGCATTGACTGACAGATCGCTATCGCAGGCAAGCCAGCTCCCACAGTTGAATCCTCAGTGTTTGTTTTGACTTCACTAGGCAGGTCAATCGTGATTGAGCTTACAGATCAATTCACCCATCTGGTGCTCGCCCCCGCCATCGGCGGCAGCCTCGTCAACTGGACGGTACGCGACACCGGGCAACCGCTATTGCGGCACAGCGACAAGCACGCGATCAATACCGGGCTGCCGGGCAAGCTGGGCTGCTATCCATTAGCGCCCTGGTCCAACCGCATCGCCCACGGCGGCTTCGACAACCCCGATGGCTGGCTGGCACTGGCACCCAATAGCCCCACTGACCCTTTTCCGATTCACGGTTCGGCCTGGCAGCAGGTATGGCAGGTGACAAGCCAGTCAGAACATGAAGTGGTGTTGGAGCTGCGCTGTGAAACGCCCTTCGCCTATCACGCCCGCCAACGGTTTCGCTTGAACAACGGTGAGTTGAATATCCAATTGTATGTAACTCACTTGGCCGAGCAACCCGCCTGGCATGGGCTGGGCTTGCATCCGTACTTGCCGCGCCGGCCGGGTACGCGGCTGCAGGCAAAGGCTAGGCAAGTGTGGATGAGTGATGCAGCCAAGCTGCCCACAAGGCTGGAACCTGTTCCCGAGGCCTGGGATTTTCGGCAACTCAAAGGATTGCCAGAGGGGCTGGTGGACAACGGCTTTTGCGGCTGGGATGGGCACTGCGTGATCGAACAACCGGAGCTTGGCTATCGCCTCGAATGCCAGGCCAGCGGCGCCGATTACTTCCTGCTGTACTGCCCGCCAGGGTTGGAGTTTTTCTGCATCGAACCGGTGAGCCATCCGGTGAATGCCCATCACCTGGCGGGCAAGCCTGGCCTTAAGCTGCTGGAGCAAGGCCAGTCAACCCACCTGGCATTCAACCTGAAATGCACTCCAAATGCCTGAACTGTAGGAGCGAGCTTGCTCGCGAAAAACTCACAGGCGCCGCGTTCATTCAGAAAACACGCGTTATCGTNTGACGTTTTTCGCGAGCAAGCTCGCTCCTACAGTCAGAGGATGCGTCAACGTCAGGGTGGGCTGTTTTTCAGGCGCCCTGCCGTATCGATACTCACCACCACCGACAACCCCGGCCGCAAGCGCTCACTCTCGGCCTGGTCCGGGTCCACGATGATGCGCACCGGCACCCGCTGGGCGATCTTGACGAAGTTGCCGGTGGCGTTGTCCGCCTGCAACAGGCTGAACTCGGAACCGGTGGCCGGGGAAATATGCTGCACCGTGCCATGGAATTTGCGGTGGTTCAGCGCATCCACGGTGAACGTCACCGGCTGGCCGACCTGCACATTGTCCATCTGGGTTTCTTTCATATTGGCAATCACCCACAACTGCTTGGGCACCAGCGCCATCAGTTGCGCGCCGGAATTGACGTAGGCGCCGAGGCGCACGCCGATTTGCCCGAGCTGACCATCCCGTGGTGCCGTGATGCGTGTATTGGACAGGTCAATGCGCGCCAACTCCACCGCCGCCTCGGCACTCGCGACAGCTGCCTCCAGGGAGCCGCGGTTGACGATTACCGTCTGTAAATCCTGGCGGGCGATTTCCAGGCTGGCCTGGGCCTGGGCCACGGCAGCGATGGTCTGTGCGTTGGCCGCACGGGTCACGTCCAGTTCGCGTTTGGACACCGAGCCATCGCTGATCAGTTCTTCATTGCGGCGCAAATCCGCAGTGCTCTTGCGTGCCTGGGCCTGACTGTCGACCAGCGCGGCCTGGCGCAGCTTGATGGTCGCTTCGGCGCTGTTGCGTTGCTGCACCACGTTGGCCAACGAGGCCTTCTGCACCGCCAGTTGCGCCAGGGCCTGGTCGAGGCGTTGCTTGTAGATACGGTCATCCAGGCGCACCAGCAGGTCGCCGGTCTTGACGTACTGGAAGTCCTGCACCGGCACTTCGAACACATAGCCGCTGAGCTGCGGGCCGATAATCGTCACCTGCCCACGCACCAAAGCGTTCTCGGTGGTTTCCACCGCACTGCTGAACGGCGGCAGTTGCCAGGCGTACAGCACAATCAGCACACCGATGATGGCGATGGCGGCAAAGCCCAGGGACGAGATGATACGCACGCGCAAGGGCCGCAATTGGGTAGGCACCGCGCCCGGGGGCGTGCTGCCTTCCGGCGTGGCGGCGATGGCGGTCGTGGTGGTGGTTGAAGGTTCAGTCATGAAGTTGCGCCGCTGGGTTGAACAGGAGGAATTGCCTTGGTGGTGCTCATCAACCACAGGCTACGGGTGAAGATCCACAGCATGGTCAGGATCGCGATAATCGCGATCAGCATGAAGACATCGTTGTAAGCCATGACGTTCGCCTCGCGGGTGGCCGCCGTGGCCAGGCTGCGGATGCCCATGAGGTTGCGCAGTTCCGGGTCAGCGACGATCTTGCCATAGGCCGCGCCACCACTCTGCACACGCGCCGCCACAAGCGGGTCGATCAGGGTCAGGTGCTCGACGATCATGCTCGAATGGTACTTCTCGCGCACGATCTGGAAGGTGCCTAGCAACGCCGCACCGATCAGGCCGCCGAGGTTCTGGCAGATCCCGAACATCACCGAGAAGCTCACCAGGTTGCGCGGGTTGGTGAGTACGTTTTTGGTGCCCAGCACCATGGTCGGCCCCAGGAAGAACGTACCGCCGAAGCCTAGCAGGAACTGGCTGATATAGAGGTTCTGCGGACGGGTCAGGTTGCTGGAAAAACTGTCCATCACCGAACCTGTCGCCATCAGCGCCAGGGAAATGATCAGCGGCATCAGCAAATGCGCCGGGTTGATCGTCAGCGCGCTGACCACCAGCCCGGCAATCGCCCCGGCCAGCATCACCACGTACAGGGTGTGCATCTGCTGGTAGCTCATGTTCAACATCTGCATGAACCCCACCGCACCGGTGGATTGCTCGGACAGCACCATGCGAATCAGCACCACCGCCAACGCCAGGCGGATCATCACGCCGCTGCCCAGCCAGCGCGTCATCAGCATCGGGTTGCTGCGGTTATGCTCGATGGCGAGCCCCGCCATGATCAGCACCAGGGAACAGGCGGAGGCCACGCCGATCCACGGCGCTTCCAGCCACCAATCGATGCGCCCAAGGGACAGCACCGCACAGAGCAACGCCACGCCGCTGGCGAGGATGGCGAAGGTGAGGAAGTCGAGTTTTTCAAAGGTCTTGAAGCGATCGCCCGGCGGCAGCTTGAGCAGGAACACGCAGCCCAGGCAGATCAGCGCCAGGCCCAGTTCGAACAAATACAGCCCGCGCCATTCAGCGATTTGCAGCAAGTCTTCGGAAAACAGCCGCGCCAGGGGCAGCGCCAACTGCGCGGTACCCAGCCCCAACACCAAAGCTTTCAAACGCCACTTGGCCGGGAAGGCCTGGATCATGTAGTACAAGCCCAACGAACTCAGCGCCGCACCCACCATGCCATGGGCGGCCCGTACCGCAATCGCCGAACTGAGGTCATTGACGAACAAGTGGCCGAAGGTCACCAGCGCGTAGAGCACCAGGAACACCTCGGTAAACGCGCGCAGGCCGAACTGTTGGCGAAACTTTACCAGCAGCAGGTTCATGCACACGTTGGTCATTACATAGGCGGCGGGCAGCCAGGCCATTTCCGCGGTGGTCGCGCCCAGGGCGCCTTGCAGGTATTGCAGGTTGGCGATGACCAGGGCGTTACCCAAGCCGCCGGTGATTGCCACCAGCACGCCGACCAGCGCGAAAAGCCAGCGCTTACGCGTAGGATGCAGCGGCGTCGACGGCGAGCCAGGCAGGCTCGGCCGCTCGTGGGGTTGCCAGGTGTGGGGGGTGTATTTATCCATTCGGTGACCTTGGTAAGCCGGGGTGCAAGGCCGGTGAATCCGTTACACAGAGGAACAGTAACCTGAGAGGCGTTCATGTTGCCATCTTGAGGACGCAATTGATCGTCAATGGGGCACAGTCAAATGGCGCCCACTGCCCGGCATCATTTGTCTTGCCCCTTCGCCCAGCGCTTGAACTCAGCGATCAGGGTCCGGCTTGATCGCTATATCAGGCACCGGCTTATAGAACGGTCCATAGTCCAGCAGTAGCTCCTCGCCTCTCTTGATGTCCTTGAGCGCCACATAGAACGTCAGGTTTTTCCCGACCGCGATGGACACGACATTGTTGGACATCCACGCAGGCCCCTCGCCCAGTTGCGAGGTATTGATCAGGCTCAGGGTGTTGCCAGTGTGCAGGCCGCTCACCGTCCGGGTACCCGAGCGCGTACCGAACAGGTAAGTCATTACAGCCCGCGAACCTTGCTTGCGCTGCTCCTCGAACAGTGACGCTTCGTCTGCATGGTATTTGCCTGCATAAGGGCCAAGCACTTCAAATTGGGGGATATCGCGCCGCGCCCATACCGAAGCACCGCGAGCCGGCCCCCCATCGTCCAACGGCGTGACCACCTCCAGGGCATCGTCAAATCGGGTCTGATGCTGGCCTTCGGTGCGCAGCCAGTCTTTGATCGACGCCTTGATCTGTGCTGAAACCCTCGCCTTAGTCGGGCTATCAAGCCCATCGAGCACGCCATTCCAGTGGGAGATGCGGATGTCATCGATCGGGCCTTCGAGTGATTGGGTCAAGCTGATTCTGGGGTTCACCGGGTCCTGCAGAATCGGCAGCGTGTTGTCGATCTGATGACGAGGCAATGTCGGGAAATCGCTAGGTTCAACCTTGATCACCACGGGCGGGACTGTCGAAGCGGGGGCTGGGGCCTCCAGGCCTTGCGTTGTGCCGGCGCCGACCTTTGATGGTGGCGGGTCCAAGGGCTCTGATGCGGGGCGTTTTCGTGGACTATCCGTAACCGATTGCCCAGGAACGGGGCGCGGCCCAGTGCCTTGCTGTAACCGTCCCAGACGTTGCGAGGCGTTCGCTGTAAACGAGCCGTCCGCTCTCACGTACTTACTCCAGAGGTCTGGACTAAGCCTGTGCTGTTGCACAAACTGCGCCTGCGTGACGGAGTTGTCTGCGCTCTCGGCAAGCGCTTGCCACTGGCGCAAAAGGTCACCGGTAATCCTGCGATAGGCGCCATCGGTTACATTCTTCATCAGGGCTTCGCCGGCCGCCGACAGGCCACCATCAGGACGGACATACGCTCTGAACGAATGCACACTCAGGTTATGCTGAACGGCGAACCCCTCCATGGTCATGGTCTCACGCGCCTGCTGCGTCAGCTTTTGCCACCTATCGATATGCGTTTCGGTCACCCTGCCCGCCGCCATGTTGGCAGAGCGGTCGCGCACCGTCACACCGGCAGGGCTCAGTTTGCCGTCAGGCTGCACGTAATACTCAAAGGTTCTCGGGGATAGATGTTTCTGGCGAGCAAAGCCCCTGCGTGTAAGGCTTCGTTGCTGCGCGGGCGGCAACGCCTCCCACTCGCGCAAATGCCCAGCCGTGATCAACTCCATGCGCGCCCTGGGAACATGGGTGACCGGACCCAGTGCGGCGCGCTCAAGGCGTTCGCTGGCGGTCTTTTTCAAGGAACCATCAGCGTTGACCCAGTCTCTCCAAGTGGCTGGATGGAGCCCGTTCTCGCTTGTGAACTGCGCTTGCGTGATCGCATTATTCGGGTCCTCGAAATAGGCTTTCCACTGGCGAAGGTGGTCGTCGGTAATCTTGTTAGGGGCAATACCGACCACCCTGTCCATCAGTTCTCTACCGACCGGCCCCAATGTACCGTCTCGCCGCACATGGGTTTTGAACGAGCCTGGATTAACGTGATAAAGCTCGGCAAACCCCTCGAGCGTCATTTCGTCACGCTCCGTCTGTGGCATGTCTTGCCAATCACGGATATGGGTTTCAGTCACGGTATAAAATGGCGTATTGGGTGCACGGTCGCGCACCGCCACGCCGATAGCGGTCAACTGACCATCTGGTTTTACATAGCGATTGAACACTTTCGGGTGCAGATGTTGCTGCCGGGCGAAGCCTGCGGGGGTAAGGCTTTGCTGCTGCTCCAATGATAACGCCTGCCAAGCGCGCAAATGATCGGCCATGGGGGTCTGGGCCTGAACAGCGGACGCCCGTGCGGCGCTTTGCAGTGCGCGTTCCAGACGCTGCGCGCCCGCCCCCTTCAACGAGCCGTCCGCGTTGACGTACTGCGCCCAGCTACGTTGGCTGAGCCCGTGCTGGCTCACGAACTGCGCTGACGTCAATGAGTTGCCTGGTTGCCTGAAAAGCTCATCCCACTGGCGTAAATGATCATCGGTAATCTGGTTACTTTTGGTGGGAACAGAGGAGTTGATCAGCGTTTCCCCGCGGGTCATCAGGGTACCGTCCTTGCGCGCATACGTTTTGAACGTACCCGGCCGAAGGTTATGAAGAACAGCAAACCCCTCCTGGGTCATTTCGTCACGCTGCGCCTGGGTCATGTTTTTCCACTCACGCACATGCGTTTCGGTCACCTTTGCGGTGAATGCGTTGGCAGGGCGATCACGCACGAGCACGCCGCTATCGGTTAACTGACCGTCTGGCTTTACGAAAAACTCAAAGGTTTTCTGTGTGAGTTTATTCTGCTTGGCAAAGCCCTTTCGGGTCAGCCTTATCTGCTCCTGCGGCGACAAGGCCTCCCAGGCCTTCAAGTGCTCAGCAGTGATCTGCCCGCCGCCGGGTGCCCCCAGGCGTTGCCATTCGTCGCCCTGTACATGCTGGACCAACAACTCGGTTTGCCGGTTGTTGTGATAAACCCGGGCCTGCACGGTGCCGTCTTCCGTGCGCGACACCTGGCGCACCTCATACACCGCTGTGTCACCGTTGCTGTCGGTATGGCGTATGTGCGAGGAGTGCCCATCGGCTGCCACATATACGCCCTGGCTGTTGCGTGTGAGCCCTGCGATTTTGGATTCAGGCACTTTGAAGTGCCCGAACAGCTCATGGCTCAGCTCACTTGGCCCATCGAAGCTCGCAGTGTCCACCTCACCGTCGACAGCCTGGGTTGCGGCCTTGAACTCATCGAGCGGGCCGCCATAAGGCCGCATCGCGTCGGCATCGAATGCATACCACTTGCCACCCTTGAGCACCGCGGCCCCCTCCACCGTCTGGCCTGCCACCTTCACGGTGCCGGTTGCGGCGGCCTCGTACTGTTTGCTGATCGCCTTCAACACGTCATAACTGCCGGTGGCGCCCCTGAGCTTGTTGACGGCCTTGACGCCTTTGGACAATACATAGAGACCAGCGCTACCCACCAACCTGGGCAAATCGCCCACCCCGCCGACGGGGTTGAGTACGTCAATGGCCGCCACGCCGATGACCTTGACCGCCCGCAATGCCTTGGCCCCGGCAGACAACGCAGAACGGCCGACCTTGAGCAACTTTCCTGCGGTGGCGGTGCCGGCGGTAAGAAAACCGAATACATCCAGCAAGAGGTCAAAAGCACCCGCGCCATACTGCCCGTTCTGAAAATTGACAATGGCGGACCTGAACGGGATCAGGTTCAACAAAAACTCGCTCAGCTGTGCGTTCGCCTTGTCCAAGGCGGTTTGCCCACGGACCTGCTGTTTGATAGCGGGATCGTCGAGGTCCAAGTGTTCGACAAACGCCGTGGCAATCCCATGGGATCGAGCGCTGGTAAAGCTATCCCAAGGCGCGTTATTCAGCGGTCGCTCACGTCCCAGATCATCGGCTTTATGGCTGGGCGTGAATACTTTGGTCGTCGAAACCTTGTTGCCATCCCTGTCTTCCTTAACCTTTGTACTGTAAAGGCTCGTCTTTTCAATCGTGCCTTTGTTGAAGTCGATGACGTAGGCGTGCGACGTGCCTTGCAGCTCGGTTTTGACCAGCAGCCCCGGTTCATTTTGAGCATACGTATTATTGAAATGCCCATCCATGACGTATGAGCCTTCCTGGAAAAAACTGACCTTTCCAAACTCGAAATGCTTGCGATCCTGTAAGGGCAGTTGCGAGATCATGTGCCTGACCGTTGTATTGACGGCGACCTTTTTTTCCTCCATTGCACGGCTGAACTGCCGTTCGAATTCTGCCGGCACGCCAAATTGCCGATTGGCGTTCAAACTCGTTAGTACCCTTTGCAGGTCGTTGCCCTTGAGTGAGCTGCTGGGTTCGTGCGCCTTGAAAGGCCGGGACTCCAGCCAGTCGTCCATGGCGACATCCAAGAGCGAAATACCTCCCCCTTCAATCTTCACGTAGTGCTGATCGACAGCAAATACTTTCTCCTCGAAAAACGCGCCAAGGTCGCCAAATCGCTCCTTGAGCTTGGTCAGGGCGATCTCTTTTCGCGTGGGCAATGCCTTATCCAGTGCATGGGAGGCAGTGAGCCGGGTGTCCAGCTGCGCGTTGAATGCAGCCCTTGCCGATTCAAGTTGCGCGGGTGGATAGTCGCCATTCTGTCTTTTTGTGAGAATGCCACTGGCCACGGCCCAGTCCAGCAATGCCACCGTCTCTGCTGCTTGGGTAACTCCTGGGTCAACCCGCCGTGCTTCTTGCGCCTCGCTCATGACCTGGGCAAACGTCATGCCGGGGACTTTGCCCGGCGTCTGCGCCTCAATCGTCATTGCAGCAATCGCCAGGCTGGCCCATGCCTGGCTGCCGACTTTCACCGTCGCAGGAATGTCTTTGATCAGAAACTGCGGCGCCGACTTGGCCAGCAACAGGTACGCGCCGACACTTGCCAGTGCAGCACTGGTTTTGCCAGTACGACTCAAATGTTCGGCCAAGCCAGCCACCACCGTGGCTGCGTGGTGTCCCCCATGCGTGTCACCGCCCAGATCAAACCCAGCGACGCTGTTGCAATCGGGTGCGGTGATCGACTCAGGGTCCATCTGCAGTGCGATAGCGGCCAGTAGGTAATCGCTCGCGCTGCTTTCGCTGTCAATGCCCTGCATTGTTTGCTGCAGCGCGTTGCCCATCCGTTGCCCTTGCGGGGAATTGACCAGCGCTTCGAGTATTTTGGCCGGGTCGCTCCCCACTTCTGCCGGCAGCGGCTGGCGATACCGCAGAAACTCCAGTACGCCACCCTTGGTTTGCATCACCAGCGGTTGGTCCCCCGAAGGGTGTGCGTAATTCATCGTCGCAAGGCGCAAGCGCCGCTGCTCGTCTGCACTCAAGGGATTTGGCCAGGATAATGCCCCGCCCAAATGGCCCAGTGAGAAGACAGGACTGTTGGGCAATGGCAAATTCTGGCTGGGACGCTGGGGCGTCAACGACGGTTCAAGGTCATCGGCCACAAGCGGTGGCCGTTTTTCAGTTGCTGCCAAGGGAAGCGAAAAATGCGTATGTGCTGCGGTAATTGTCATAAAGCGCCTGTGCATAGTCGAAGAATCATCCAGGCAAAAGCGCGTTTCGGCGCTTGCGGCCGTTCACTGAGTGTCAGCGCTCAATGAGGAGGTTCCTGACCAAGTACAAGATTTCGTGACAGTGCACAGGTACAGCGTCAGAGCAACGCGCTGGCTAGCATCCCAATCGCCACCACTCCACACAGGCTGGCGAACCCCACTTGCAACACCCGCGCGGGGATCACCGAACACAACCGCCTTCCCGCCAACATGCCGACGACGCTCGCACCAATAAACACCCAGCCCACCGGCTCGATGCTCACGCCCGCATGAAACGCACCGGCCACGCCGATCAGCGACAGCAGGCTGACCACCATTAACGACGTGGCGACGATCCCGCGCATCTGCACGTCGGTCAGTTGCTTGAACGCCGGCACGATCAGGAAGCCGCCGCCCACGCCCAGCAAACCTGAAACGGCGCCGGTCACCGCTCCCAACGCCGCCAGGGTGGCGCTGCATTTGGCGGTCCAGGCCAGGCGACCGGTCTGCTGGTTGAGCATGCAGTTTTTCTGGCCCCACGACGCCGCACCATGGTCACTCGGCCCAGACTCGCGCTTTTCCCGTTGCAGCATGCGCCAGGCCACCAGCACCATCAGCGCGCTGAACAGCCCCATCAGCACCGGTTCCGACAGTTGGTGGGCGACAAACACGCCCAACGGCGAAAACAGCGCGCCGAGCAAGGCGATCAGTAACGCCGCACGGTAACGCACCAAGCCATGACGCAAGCCATCAATGGCACCAACCGCTGCCGCTGCGCCCACCGCCAGCAACGACACCGGCGCGGCCTGGGTCATGGTCAAGCCCAGCCCCAGCACCAGCGCCGGCACCCCAAGGATGCCGCCGCCCGCGCCAGTCAGGCCCATGACCAGGCCCATCAATACACCTAACACACTGGCCAGCAGCATTCAGTCCACCTTGCTCAGACGGGTCAGCCACTCGCGGCCCTTGAGCATGCCATTCCAGTAGAACCACGGCAGCAGCGTGGCCTTGAGGAACCACATCGAACGGCGTGCCTGCGTGGGATCAAGGGGAAAGGTCGGCAGCAACTTGCCGCCATAGCCGAACTCGGCCAGCACCACCTTGCCCTTCTCCACCGTCAGTGGGCAGGAACCATAGCCGTCATATTTGAGCGGCAAAGGTGCCTGCTTGCGCAGGGCCAGCAGGTTTTCGGCCACCACCACAATTTGCTTGCGCACCGCTGCCGCTGTCTTGGCGTTGGTGGTGCCGCACACATCGCCCAGGCCGAAGATATGCGGGTAGCGCAGGTGTTGCAGGCTATGGGGGTTCACTTCGCACCAGCCGGCGGCGTCGGCCAGCGGGCTCTGGCGGATAAAGTCCGGGGATAACTGCGGCGGTACGACGTGGAGCATGTCGAAGGTTTTCTCTTCGACCGTCGCGTTGCCTTCGGCGTCTTTGACTTCAAACCAGGCTTTGCGCGCCGGGCCGTCGACTTTCACCAGGTTGGAGTTGAACGCCAGGCGAGCGTTGTATTTTTCGACGTACTTCATCAGCGGCGGCACAAAGGTTGGCACACCGAACAACGCCGCACCGGCCAGGTTGAACTCGACGTCGATGTGTTTGAGGTCGCCCTGCTTGAGCCAGTGGTCGCAGGACAGGTACATGGCTTTTTGCGGCGCGCCGGCACATTTGATCGGCATCGCCGGCTGGGTGAACAACGCCTTGCCACCCTTGAGCTGCTGCACCAACTGCCAGGTGTACGCGGCATGCTCGTAGCTGTAGTTGGACGTGACACCGTGCTGGCCAAGGGTGTCTTGCAGGCCTTCGATTTTTTCCCAGGCCAGGCGCAGGCCAGGGCAGACGATAAGGTTCTTCCAGGTGACGCGCTGGCCGCTGTCGAGCACCAGGGTGCATTCATCGGGCAGCACTTCGCTGACGGCGGCCTGCACCCAGCTGACGCCATTGGGTAGCACCTCGGCCAAGGGCCGGCGGGTCTTGTGCAGGTCGTAGGCGCCGCCGCCGACGAGGGTCCAGGCCGGTTGGTAGCAGTGGTAGTCGTTAGGTTCGATGAGGGTGATGTTCAGCTGCGGGTCGCGCTTGAGCAGGCTGGCCAGCAGGCCGATGCCTGCCGAGCCGCCGCCGATGACTACGATATCGCCACTGATGGTGGGTCCCCAGTGTTGTTCGGTCATTGTCTACTGCCTTTTTGAGTCAATGCACACAAGGGTCGCTGCCGGATGGCGTCACGCCCAGCTTTTTATGACCGCGCCGCAATACAGCCCGGACAGGGTTTTCATCACTTGAATCACTTCGTGGCTGGCCAACCCGTAGAAAATGTATTTGCCTTCCCGACGGGTGGCGACCAGCCCTTCATCGCGCAGGATGCCCAACTGTTGTGACAGGGTGGGCTGGCGTACGCCGGTCAGGGCTTCCAGCTCGCCGACGTTGCGCTCGCCCTGGGTCAACTGGCACAGGATCAACAAGCGATCTTCGTTGGCCAGGGCCTTGAGCAAGGCACAGGCCTTGGACGCCGATGCACGCAACTGGGCGACCTCGCCCTCACTCAACGTAGATTCCATTTGCCTCGGGTCCTTTATGTCACTTAAGCTCAAAACATTATGTGTAAACGTAAACTGATTGTAACCACTTTTTTCTTCAGCAGAGACAGCCGCCATGCCAGCGTTGATTCAAGCCTTTCTGGATGACGCATCGTCGACCTACACCTATATCGTCTATGAGGCCGATGGCAGCCCCTGCGCCATCGTCGACTCGGTGCTCAATTACGACCCGGCTTCGGGGCGCACCGATACGGCACAAGCCGACAAGGTGATTGCCTTTGTGCGCGAGCATGGCCTGCACGTGCAGTGGCTGCTGGAAACCCACGCCCATGCCGACCACCTGTCCGGCGCGCCCTACCTGCGTCGCACCTTGGGCGGCAAGATCGCGATAGGCGAGTCGATCAGCAAGGTGCAGGGCGTGTTCAAAAACCTGTTCAACCTCGAGCCGGAATTTCGCGTGGACGGCTCGCAGTTCGATCACCTGTTTGCGCCGGATGAAGTCTTTCATATCGGCAACTTGAAGGCCCAGGCGTTGCATGTGCCCGGACACACCCCGGCGGACATGGCTTATTTGATCGACGGCCGCTTGATCCTGGTGGGCGACACCCTGTTCATGCCCGACGTCGGCACCGCCCGCTGCGACTTCCCCGGCGGCGATGCGCGGCAGTTGTATGCGTCGATGCGCAAGCTGTTGGCGTTCCCTTCGGACACCAAGTTGTACGTGTGTCATGACTACCCGCCCGAGGGTCGAGAGGCCAAGTGCCAGACCACCGTGGCGGAACAACGAGCGGGGAATATTCATGTGCATGATGGCGTGGATGAAGCGGCGTTTGTACAGATGCGCACCCAGCGTGATGCTGGATTGGGCATGCCAACGTTGTTGCTGCCGGCGATCCAGGTGAATGTGCGGGCTGGAAATATGCCGCCGGCAGAAGAGAACGGCGTGACGTACCTGAAAATCCCCCTCAACCAACTTTAGAAGCACCGATCCCCTGTGGGAGCTGGCTTGCCTGCGATAGCGGTGGGTCAGTTGGCCCATTTGCCCGATATACCGCTCTATACCGACCAACGGTAACCACGATGCGAAGCGAGCCGCTCTTGATCTGCTTTTGATCTTAGGCGCCCCGTTAAACCACGCTGGCCGGA
>NZ_JBQEQE010000036.1:37003-41455 GCF_052046095.1 Pseudomonas sp. 22072 | reverse complement strand
CCACATTGGATCGCGGGGCATCAGTTATATCTGTGTCGGCTGCCAGGCCGTCACGGGAGCAAGCTCCCTCGCCACAGATTCAGCGTCGTGCCGAAGTTATGTAGATACCTATGCACATGAAGGCATACCTCACCACCCCTCTTTCAACATCCGCAGCTCCAGATGCTGCAACAACATAATCGTCTTGCCATCCACAATCTCCCCGCTCTGCACCATCGCCAGTGCCTGCTCAAAGCCCAGCTCCAGTACCTCGATATCCTCGCCCTCTTCTTCCAGGCCTCCGCCCGCTCCCACTCGGTCGCCTGGCTGGTATTCACCGATAAAAAAGTGAATCCGCTCCGTAACCGATCCCGGGCTCATGAACGCCGCGTAGATTTTCTCAACATGCCCGACGCGATAGCCGGTCTCTTCCTCGGCCTCCAGGCGGATGCGTTCTTCGGCGCTGGCGTTATCGAGCAAACCGGCCGCCGCTTCAATCAGGTAGCCGGGGTAATCGTTGACGAAAGTGGGCATGCGGAACTGGCGAATCAGCAAGACTGTGCGTTGCTCACGGTTGTACAACAGGATGGTCGCACCGTTGCCCCGGTCATACACCTCGCGGGTCTGGGCTTGCCAACTGCCGTCGCGACGGCGCAGGTCGAAGCTGTATTTCTTCAGCAGGTACCAGTTGTCCGAGAGGGTTTCTTCGGCGGTGATGCGCACGGGGCTGTTGTTCATGTGTGGGCCTTTGCAGGTAGGGCAGGTTCGAGCCGTCCACCCTATCAACCCGCGCGAGGATTGTTCAATGCTGTAACACTTTCATCCGTCACGGCCGTCGCATTAATGCCTACCCGCCCAGGCCATCTGGTAAAACCCGTGCTTCATCTTTGTTCTGGAACCTTCATGTCTTCTGTTTCTATGCCCCGCCGGGGCCTGCGCTGGCTTGTCTGGCTGTGCATGGCCGTGTTGATTGTCGGCCTGCCGGTCGGCTGCGCCGTGTTGCAACACAAGGAGCGCGAACTTGTGTTTCGCATCGAGCCGGGAACCGCCGGCTGGTACACCGGCCTGCCCAAGGCGGTGCAGGAATTCGAACTCACGCCCGCCAGTTTCAAAGCAGGGCAGAACATTCATGGCTGGTGGTACCCGGCAGCCAACAAAGACGCGCCCGCCATCCTCTACCTGCACGGGGTACGCTGGAACCTCACGGGCCAATTGTTTCGCATCGAGCAATTGCATGCCCTGGGCTTTTCGGTCCTGGCCATCGACTATCGCGGCTTTGGCCAAAGCCAGGGCGACCTGCCCTCGGAAGCCACGGTGTACGAGGACGCACGCATTGCCTGGGAGCGTTTCCAGACCCTGCAACCAGACCCCGGCAAACGCCTGATCTACGGGCACTCCCTGGGTGGCGCGGTCGCCATCGACCTCGCTGCCGAGTTGGGCAAGCAGGTGCCATTGCCGGTGCGTGGGCTGGTGATCGAGTCCACGTTCACCTCCCTGGCGGATGTCGCCACGGCCGTTGCCAACACCTCATTGCCGGTGCGCTGGTTGCTGTCGCAGAAGTTCGATTCCATCGACAAGATTGCCGACATCCACATGCCGCTGCTGGTGGTCCACGGCCTCGACGACCGCTACGTACCACCGCGCTTCAGCCAGCAGTTATTCGAAGCCGCCCAGCAACCCAAACACCTGTTGCTGGTGCCCGGTGCCAGCCATAACAACAGCATGAACCTCGCCGGACGCAGCTATGGCCAAGCGCTGGAAAACCTGATGCGCACGAAGATGCCTGCCCAGGTGGTGACACACTCCACAGGCCGCGATAACGCCTCGTAAATACGCTTTTCGACACTGGGTTCGCGCTTGGCTGTCAAGCGCAAACCCTGGCCATGTTGGCCCGAAATACAAGTTGATCAAATAATGATCTTCGCTGAAATCGCCAACGCTGCCGGGCCTTCGCAAAGTTATCCACAGAGATACCCACGGTTTTCGTGGACAACTCTTTTTATATTTTTACGGTTTTTTTGCTCAAGCCGTGCTTCCAGGAAAGGTACCGGGCAACAGGATTTCGCGATTCACTTCGCGTATATCCTTATAGCCACAGAGCGCCATCGACACATCCAGTTCGCGGGCGATGATATCGAGGGCCTTGGTCACGCCCGCCTCGCCCATCGCCCCCAGCCCATACAAGTGCGGGCGGCCAATCATGGTGCCCTTGGCGCCCAGCGCCATGGCCTTGAGCACGTCCTGGCCGGAACGAATACCGCCGTCGAGCCACACTTCAATGCGGTTGCCCACGGCCTCGACAATCGCCGGCAATTGGCTGATGCTCGACGGCGCGCCATCAAGCTGGCGACCACCGTGGTTACTCACCACCAACGCATCGGCACCGCAATCGGCCGCCAAGCGCGCATCCTCCACATCGAGAATGCCCTTGATGATCAGCTTGCCGCCCCAGCACCGCTTGATCCACGCCACATCGTCCCAGCTCAGGCGCGGGTCAAATTGCTGGGCGGTCCACGACGACAGCGAACTCATGTCGGCCACCCCCTTCACATGCCCGACGATATTGCCGAAACCACGCCGCTGGGTACCCAGCATGCCCATCACCCAGCGCGGCTTGGTGATCATGTTGAGAATGTTCGGCAGCGTCAGCTTGGGCGGCGCGGACAAACCATTGATCAAGTCCTTGTGGCGCTGCCCCAGAATCTGCAAATCCAGGGTCAGCACCAATGCATCCACCCCGGCCGCCTTGGCGCGCTCGATCAACTGCTCGATAAAACTGCGGTCGCGCATCACATACAACTGGAACCAGAACGGCTGGCCGACATGCTCGGCGATGTCTTCCAGCGAACAGATACTCATGGTCGACAAGGTGTAGCGCAGCCCGAACGCGGCAGCGGCACGGGCAGTGAGGATTTCGCCATCGGCGTGCTGCATGCCCGCCAGGCCAGTCGGCGCCAACGCCACAGGCATGGCCATGTCCTGGCCGATCATGCTGGCGCGGATCGAACGCTCGTCGATATTGCGCGCCACCCGTTGGCGGAACTTGATACGCGCAAAATCAGTTTCGTTGGCGCGGTAGGTGCTCTCAGTCCAGGAGCCGGAATCGGCGTAGTCGTAGAACATGCGGGGGACACGTTTTTGCGCCAGCTTGCGTAAGTCTTCGATGGTTGTGATCAACGGCATCGGGTCACCTCTCCCTGAACTGAACACAGAGAGTAACCGGCAGGAGCGTGGGCAACCAGCCGTTGCGTTTAGATGGGCCGGCGATTAATCTCGCACAAACCCGCAATAAAGCGCACAAACATGCATAACACTCATCAAGCCATCGACCTGCCTTCCCTGCGCAAACAGAAGATCTTGTTGTTGCTGGAACGCGACGGCAAGGTCACTGCCTCCGAGTTGGTCAAGCATTTTGCCGTGTCCCAGGACACCATCCGCCGCGACCTCGGCGAACTCGCTGCCGCAGGCCTGTTGCAACGCGTACATGGCGGCGCCCTGCCCCGCCCCAAGGACACCGGCAAGGATTTCTTTACCCGTGTCGGGGAAACCAACGAGGTCAAGCGCCACCTCGCTCGCGTGGCGGCGGAGCGGGTTGAAGACGGCCAGATCGTGCTGTTCGATTCTGGCTCCACCACCTTGCAGATCGCACAATGCTTGCCCCATGCACTGCACCTGACCGTGGTCACGCCATCCCCCATGATCGCCATCGCCCTGGCCGACCATCCGCATATAAAAGTGATCCTGGCCGGCGGCCAACTCAACCCCGCCACGCTCTCCACCGGCGGCCATGACGCGGTGCGGCTGATCCAGAGCGTCAAGGCCGACCTGTTGTTCACCGGGGTTTGCGCACTGCATCCGCAAGTGGGCATCACCTCGCTGCATTTTGGTGAAGTCGCCGTCAAGCAAGCCTTGCTCGACAGCGCGTCCCACGTCATCGCCGTGACCACCTCAGACAAGCTCGGCGCGGTGGAACCCTTTGTGGTGGCGCCTTGCAGCCGTATTCATACGCTGATTACCGAGTGGGACGCGCCGGAGGTGCAAGCATATGAACAGTTGGGGTTGCAGGTGCAGCGGGTGGACGTGCAGTGATGCAAACCCTGTGTAGAGCGAGCTTGCTCGCGAAAACGTCAACAATAACGCGTGTTTCCTGAATGAACGCGGCGCCTGAGCGTTTTTCGCGAGCAAGCTCGCTCCTACAAAAAGGGCAAGCCGGCCATCTGGAGACGGTAACCACGATGCGAAGCGAGCCGCTCTTGCTCTTGCTCTTGCTCTTGCTCTGCTTTTGATCTTGATCTTAGGCGCCCCGTTAAACCACGCTGGCCGGAATTCGACAGGGATTTGGGGGGTAAACCGGCAGGGATGCCGGTTTAGCCGCCCCGCGCCATGGATGGCGCGTGGCGGCGGCCCCCCAAATCACTGGCGGATTACGGGCACACCGAGCCTGGGCGAGGTGCCGAGTGGTGGGGCAAGAGC
>NZ_JBQEQE010000036.1:4063-36953 GCF_052046095.1 Pseudomonas sp. 22072 | reverse complement strand
CCGAGTGGTGGGGCAAGAGCCTTTTGCTTACTTTTGGGCTCTTTTCAAAAGTGAGCCGCTGTAAAAGCGGAACCCTAAGTAGCCGTTACCGCAGGAATGGATATGTACTCGGTCTGACACCCTGTATCGGCTGTCAGGCCGCTATCGCAGGCAAGCCAGCTCCCACAGTTGGATTGCGGGGTGTCAGGTAGGTAAATGTCGGCTGGCAGCCCGTCATCGCAGGCGAGCCAGCTCCCACAGTTGGATTGCGGGGTGTCAGGTAGGTAAATGTCGGCTGGCAGAGCGTCAGGCAGCGCTGCGGATCTTGTGCAAAGCATCCGCCACCCATTGACCAAACGCATCCACCGGCCCTTGCAGGTTGCCGAGAAAATGCGGATAGATCAGCCACAAATCCATCACCGGCTTGAAGTCCTTGAGGGGCATCGCCGCCAGGTGCTCGCGATGAGCACTGCGTTCCAGCAACGGACGTGGCACCAGGCCAAGGCCGAGGCCGTCGGCCACCAGGCCCAGTTGCAGTTCGGTGCCGAAGGTTTCCAGGTTCACCCGCAACGCCAGGCCCTGGTCAGACAAGGTGCGCTGCAACCCCGCACGGAACCCGCAACCGTCCGGGTTGAGGATCCAACCGCTCTGGTACACGTCCGCCAGCTTGCAAGGCTTCTTCGGCAACTGCGCCTTGGCACAGACCACCACCAACTCCATCTTGCCGATGGACTCACCGACCAGGTTGTCCGGGAAGATCTTGCCTGCGGGGAACAACGCCACCGCCGCATCCAGTTCGCCGCGTTCAATCTTGCCGACCAATTGGCTGCCCCAGCCGGTGGCAACCTGGGCGCGCAAGTCGGCGTATTCGCTGCGCAGGTGCTTGAGTGCGTCCAGCAGCACCACATCGCCGATGGTCTGCGGTACGCCCAGGCGCAGCACGCCGGTGGGCGGCGCATCGGTAGCCACCAGTTCGCGCAGGGCATCCATCTCGCGCAGGATCAACCGGCATTGCTCATAGACCCGGGTACCGATCAGCGTTGGCTTGAGGGGCTTGGTGTTGCGGTCGAACAACTCCACTCCCAGGGCCTGCTCGAAGTTCTGCACGCGGCGGGTGATGGCTGGCTGGGTCAGCTGCAACGACGCGGCGGCATGGCTGATGGACTGGCAACGAATCACTTCGACAAAGGCATCGATATCGTCAATTTTCATTTGGGCCGCACATACAGATCAGTCATTAAGATGTGCGTGAAGCATAGTGGCCGCACACAGGTCTGGATAGCCCAGCCAGTGATCAATAACGTCTAACACTATTCAAACCGGTTCTAAATTACCTCCGGCTATAAGCTAATCATTAAAAAATAGCATATTAAAAATAAACATTATGCTTAGATAAAAGCATACCAACAGCCCGATGGAATGGTCATGACCCAGGCCCGACACCCCGAGAGACTCAGAGCCTTCATAGGCGCCCTGGCGGAATTGATCGACGGCAACCCGCGTGAAGGCGACCTGCTGCACCGTGGCGGCAAGCTGCTGGCGCAACTGGTCAGCCACGATGATTGGCTGCCCGACGAGTTCGCCCAGCCCGACCCCGAGCGCTACCAGCAATTTTTGCTGCATGCCGATTCGCGCCAGCGGTTCAGCGTGGTCAGCTTTGTATGGGGGCCAGGGCAACGCACGCCGATTCATGATCACAGGGTGTGGGGTCTGATCGGCATGTTGCGCGGCGCGGAGGTTTCCCAGGGGTTTGCCCGGGCACCGGGCGGCGGCCTGGTAGCGCAAGGCGAACCCGTGCAATTGCTGCCGGGCCAGGTCGAGGCGGTGTCGCCCAAAGTCGGCGATATCCATCAGGTCAGCAATGCCCACGGCGACCAAGTGTCCATCAGCATCCACGTATACGGCGCCAATATCGGCGCGGTGCGCCGGGCGGTGTATCAACCCGACGGCAGCGAGAAACTGTTTATCTCCGGTTATTCCAACGCCTATCTCCCGAACATCTGGGACCTGTCCAAAGAAAAGAGCCCTGCCCTATGACCACCCTATCGACCCGCAGCTTTGCGCAGATTCGCCAGGCCCTGTTGGCACGTGAAGAAGTCGCGCTGATCGACGTGCGTGAGGAAGCCCCCTTTGCCGAGGCCCATCCTCTGTTCGCCGCGAATATCCCCTTGTCCAAGCTGGAACTGGAGGTGTACGCGCGCATTCCACGCCGCGATACCCAGGTCACCCTGTACGACAACGGCGAAGGGCTGGCCCAGCGCGCCGCCGAACGCCTGGTTGCACTGGGCTACACCCAGGTCAGCCTGCTGGAGGATGGGCTGGACGGTTGGCGCCGGGCCGGTGGCGAGCTGTTTATCGACGTCAATGTACCCAGCAAGGCGTTTGGCGAACTGGTGGAGAACCAGCGCCACACGCCGTCCCTGGCCGCCGAAGAGGTCCAGGCCCTGCTCGACAGCCAGGCCGATGTGGTGGTGCTCGATGCGCGCCGCTTCGACGAATACCAGACCATGAGCATCCCCAGCAGCATCAGCGTGCCGGGGGCCGAGTTGGTGTTGCGCGCCCGTGAGCTGGCGCCCGATCCAGCCACGCGCATCATCGTCAATTGCGCCGGGCGCACCCGCAGCATTATCGGCACTCAGTCGTTGATCAACGCCGGCCTCCCCAACCCGGTGGCAGCCCTGCGCAACGGCACCATCGGCTGGACCTTGGCCGGGCAGACCCTCGACCATGGCCAGGCGCGCCGCTTTGCGCCGACCTCGGAAAACCATCGCCAACTCGCCGCCCAAAAGGCACATGGTGTTGCCGATAAAGCCGGGGTCAAGCGTGCGACGCTCAATGATCTGCACCGCTGGCAACAGGACGCGACCCGCACCACCTACCTGTTCGATGTGCGCACCGCAGAAGAATTCGAAGCCGGCCACCTGCCGGGCGCCCGCGCCACCCCGGGCGGGCAACTGGTGCAGGAAACCGACCACGTTGCCAGTGTGCGCGGTGCGCGCCTGGTCCTGGTGGACGACGACGGTGTGCGCGCCAATATGTCCGCGTCGTGGCTGGCCCAGTTGGGCTGGCAGGTCTCGGTGCTGGACGACCTGCAAGCCACGCACTTCAGCGAACGCGGTGCATGGGTCGCACCCGTGCCGCCACCGCCCCAGGCCGAACTGATCAGCCCCCACACCCTTGCCGACTGGCTCAGCCATGGCGACACGCAGGTGCTGGACTTCACCGCCAGCGCCAACTACGTGAAACGTCATATCCCGGGCGCCTGGTGGGTGCTGCGCGCGCAACTGCCCGAGGCCCTGAGCAAGGTACCGAGCGCCCAGCGCTATGTGTTGACCTGCGGCAGCAGCCAACTGGCGCGCCTGGCCGTGCCGGAAGTCGAGGCCCTCACCGGCAAGCCGGTCTTTTTGCTGCAGGACGGCACGGCTGGCTGGATCCATGCGCAACTGCCCCTTGAGTCAGGCGAAAGCCACCTGGCGTCCCCGCGTATCGACCGCTACCGCCGCCCGTACGAAGGCACCGACAACCCACGGGAAGCCATGCAGGCTTACCTGGATTGGGAGTTCGGCCTCGTGGAGCAACTGGCCCGCGACGGCACCCATGGCTTCTACGTGATCTGATTCACCGCTGCATCGTTTCGCCCAACCGACCCCTTCTCCAGGCGGAGGTATCTCCCTTTACCCAACGCCTGGAGTTTTTCCCATGCTGTATGCCCTCCCATTCAAACGCCTGCTGTGGGGCGCCGCCCTGGCCTTCGGCGTGCTTTCCACCGTCCAGGCTGGCGACCTGCAACCGCTGCGCGTGGCCAACCAGAAATCCACGATCAAGGCACTGCTGGAAGCCTCGGGCGAAAGCCAGAACGTGCCCTACGAGATCAAATGGTCGGAATTCCCCTCGGCCTCGCCCCTGGGCGAAGCGCTGAACGCCGGCGCTGTGGATGTCGGCGCCCTGGGTGATGCCCCTTATGTGTTCGCCCTCGGCGCCGGTGCCTCGATCAAGGTGATCAGCATCATCCATGCCGAAGGCCGTAACACCACGGCGCTGCTGGTGCCCAAGGATTCGCCGATCAAGACCGCGGCCGACCTCAAGGGCAAGAAGATTGTCACCGGGCGCGGCTCCATCGGGCACTACCTGGCGATCAAGGCCCTGAACGATGCCGGGCTGACCACCCAGGATGTGCAGTTCATCTTCCTGCTGCCCGCCGAATCCCGGCTGGTACTCGACAACGGCACCGCCGATGCCTGGGCGACGTGGGACCCTTACACCACCGTGGTCACCTCACAGAGCAATGCTCGCGTGCTGGTGAGCGGCAAGCACCTGCTGAGCAATCATCTGTACTTCGCCGCTACCGGCCAGGCCATTGCCGACAAGCGCGTGCAACTGGACGACTTTGTCGCCCGCATCGATCGCGCCTACGCCTGGGCCAATACCCATCCCGAGCAATACGCCGCTGCCCAGGCCAAGATCACTGGCCTGCCACTGGCCGTGCATATAGAAGTGGCCCAAGACACCCATCTTTCCCCGGTCACGATTGACGATACGGTGATCCATGGCCTGCAAGCCACCGCCGACACCTATGTAAAAGAAGGCCTGCTGAGCCAACACATCGACGTCTCCCAGGGCTTCGATTCCAGCTTCAACGCCAAGCGTATCCCCCTCGAACAAGCCTCGCGCTAAGGAGCAGAACATGAGCAAGCCACGTCAATTGAAACTCGGTGCCATGGTGCACGGTGTCGGCCACGGTTGGGGCGAATGGCGCCACCCGCAGGCACAACCCGACGCCAGCACGAATTTCGGCTTCTACAAGCAGCAGACCGAACTGGCCGAAGCCGCCCGGTTCGACTTCGTGTTCATCGCCGACAGCCTGCATATCCACCCCAAGTCCAGCCCCCATTACCTCAACCGTTTCGAGCCGCTGACGATCCTCTCGGCCCTGGCCGCGCTGACCACTCATATCGGCCTGGTCGCCACCGTGACCGTCAGTTACACCGAGCCTTACCAGGTAGCACGCCAGTTCGCCTCCCTGGACCACATCAGCGGCGGCCGCGCCGGCTGGAACGTCGTCACCTCGTGGCTGAGTGGCACCGCCGATAACTTCGGCAAGGCCGAGCATCCGCCCCACGCCGT
Organism: Pseudomonas sp. 22072; assembly: GCF_052046095.1. Classification (NCBI taxonomy): domain Bacteria; kingdom Pseudomonadati; phylum Pseudomonadota; class Gammaproteobacteria; order Pseudomonadales; family Pseudomonadaceae; genus Pseudomonas; species Pseudomonas sp. 22072. The sequence continues at coordinate 31,850 of NZ_JBQEQE010000036.1, read as the reverse complement.
GCGCTACCGCATCGCCAAGGAACACCTGAATGTGGTCAAGGGTCTGTGGGATTCCTGGGAGGACGATGCCTTTGCCTATAACAAACACAGCGGCGAATTCTTCACCCCAGGCAAGTTGCATGCGCTTAACCACAAGGGCGAATTCTTCTCGGTCAAAGGCCCGCTGAACATCGCGCGTTCGCGCCAGGGCCAACCGGCGATTTTCCAGGCGGGCACTTCGGAGGATGGGCGTAACTTTGCCGCCGAAAACGCCGATGCGATTTTTGTGCATGTGGAAACTATCGATGAGGCCAAGGCCTACAGCGCCGATTTGAAACGCCGCGCCAAGGGCTTTGGCCGCGACCCGGACAGCCTGTCGATCCTGCCGGGCATCCGCCCGATTGTCGGGCGCGATGCCGCCGAAGTGGAAAGCCGCTACCAGCAAGCCGTGGCGCTGGTCACTGTGGAAGACGCCATCGTCGCCCTCGGCCGACCGTTCAACGACCATGATTTCAGCCAGTACCCGCTGGATGCGCCCTTCCCTGAACTGGGCGACCTGGGCGCCAACAGCCAGAAAGGTGGCTCCGAACGTATCAAACAACTGGCCCGTGACGAAGGCCTGACCCTGCGCGAAGTGGCCCTGCGTTTCTCGCGGCCCCAGCGCGACTTTGTCGGCACCCCGGAACAGGTCGCGGATGCCATCCAGACCTGGTTCGAGAGCGGCGCCAGCGATGGTTTCATCATCAACTCGGTACTGCCGGATGGCCTGCAGTATTTCACTGAGTTGGTGGTGCCGGTGCTTCAACAGCGAGGGTTGTTCCGTACCGAGTACAGCGGCCACACCCTTCGGGACAATCTCGGCCTGGAAGTGCCAGCGAACCGCTACAGCGTGATCGAAGCCACCGAACAAGCCCTGGCCTGAATGCTACCCCCTGTAGGAGCGAGCTTGCTCGCGAAGAACGCCCACGATAACGCGTACTTCCTGAATAAACGCGGCGCCTGTGAGTTTTTCGCGAGCAAGCTCGCTCCTACAAGGGGGTCAGGGCTTGCCACCCTCCCACATTTTTGACCGAGTACAGACTTATGACTCAACCGTCTCTCAAGGCTGTGGAAGCCGTCGATTTCGACGCCCTGCTTGATCATCTCAGCGCCGAGCTGGCCAGTACCGCGCCCCTCTATGACGAAAGCGGCGCCTTCCCCCACGCTAATTTCAAGCTCCTGCACCAACACCAACTCATCGCCCTGACCGTGCCGAAAAAACTCGGCGGCGGTGGCGCCAGCCTGTCCCAGGCGCGCAAGGTCATCAGCGCCATCGCCAAGGGCGAACCGTCAACGGCATTGATCCTGGTGATGCAATACCTGCAACACGCCCGCCTGCAAGACAACCAGAGCTGGCCCGCACACCTGCGCGTGCAGGTCGCGCAGGAGGCGGTGCAGAACGGCGCGCTGATCAATGCCCTGCGTGTCGAACCTGACCTTGGCACCCCAGCCCGTGGCGGTTTGCCGGCCACCACTGCCGTGCGCACCGCCGACGGCTGGCGTATCAGTGGGCGCAAGCTCTACTCCACCGGCAGCCATGGCCTGAGCTGGTTCAGCGTGTGGGCGCGCAGCGATGACGCCGACCCGCTGGTAGGCGCCTGGCTGGTGCCCAAGGCCAGCCCCGGCGTCAGCATCATCGACACCTGGGACCACTTGGGCATGCGCGCCACCTGCAGCCATGAGGTGGTGTTGGACAACGTATGGGTGCCCCTGGACCATGCGGTCAGCGTCAGCCCCTGGAGCGCCCCGCAAGCGGAGCTGGATGGCGAAGGATTCCTCTGGATGTCGGTGTTGTTGTCCTCGGTGTACGACGCCGTGGCCCAGGCGGCACGAGACTGGCTGGTGGACTGGCTGGAGGAGCGCAAGCCGTCGAATCTCGGCGCGGCACTGTCCACCCTGCCGCGTTTTCAGGAGACCGTCGGCCATATCGACACTTTGCTGTTCGCCAACCGTAGCCTGCTCGATGCTGCTGCCGCAGGCCACACGCCGACGGCCAATGCCGCACAAGTGAAGTACCTGGTGACCGGCAATGCGATCCGTGCGGTCGAACTGGCCATCGAAGCCTCGGGCAACCCTGGCTTGTCACGGCACAGCCCACTGCAACGGCATTACCGCGATGTGCTGTGTAGCCGCGTCCACACTCCGCAAAATGACGCCGTGCTGCAAGGCGTCGGCAAGGCTGTGTTCAACCAGCGCCAAAAGGAACGCACATGAGCCAGGTGATTATTGCCAGCCAACTGGAAGAAGATTACAACCAGGTGATCCGAGAGCGCCTTGCCCCACTGCACCCCGAAGCCCAGGTAATCGGCGTGCCGGTCGGTGTGCCCAGTGACTTGCCGCCCCACGCCAATATCCTGCTGCTGCGCCCGATCAATGTGCGGGGCTACACCGCCCCCGACACCCCGCCACCGGGCTGGCCCTACGGCGCACAGTGGGTGCACCTGGTGTCGTCGGGTATCGACTTCTACCCCCAGTGGCTATTCAACGGCCCACCCGTGACCACTTCCCGTGGCAGCGCCGCCGATAACCTGGCCGAGTTCGCCCTGGCGGCGATCTTTGCCGCGGCCAAGCATTTGCCGGACATCTGGGTAAAGGATGCCCAGTGGCAGTTCACCGCGCTGCGCCCGCTCAAGGGCACCACGCTGGGCCTTTTGGGCTTTGGCGCGATTGGCACAAGCCTGGCGCAAAAGGCTCTGGCACTGGGGCTCAAGGTGGTGGCGCTGCGTCAAAGCACAACCCCGTTCGGCCTCGATGGCGTGGAAGCGGCCAAGGACATCCACGACCTGTTTGCCCGCGCCGATCACCTGGTGGTGGCGGCCCCCCTGACCGAAGCAACGCGGCATATCATCGATCGTAATGTACTGGCCAGCGCAAAGCCGGGGCTGCACCTGATCAATATCGCCCGCGGTGGCCTGCTCGATCAGCAAGCGCTGTTGCACGCGTTGGATAACGGCCAGATCGGCCTGGCTTCCCTCGACGTCACCGAGCCAGAGCCACTGCCCGATGGGCATCCGCTGTACAGCCATCCAAGGGTACGGCTGTCGCCGCATACTTCGGCTATTTCGACCCGCAGCAAGGAGGAAATTGCGGATACGTTCCTGGCTAATCTGGAACGGTATGTGGCGGGCCTTGAGTTAAGTAACCTCGCGAATGTCTGACGGCTTGCCCACAAAGGGGGGGCCAGCCACTGAATATTCAACTGAGCCACCGCTATCGCAGGCAAGCCAGCTCCCACACTGGTTTTGGGAAGGTGGCTGGAGAAGCTCATTTGATGCGGTAGTGGAAGGTGTTGCGCACTGCCGGTACGGCAACAGCCTTGCCATCGACGATTCTCGGCTGGTAGCGAAAAGTATTGGCCGCCGCCAATGAGGGCCTGATGAACAACGGGTGACAGCCGTCCAATACCTTGGGGTTTTCCACGTGCCCCTGGGTGTTGACGGTGTATTCCACCGAGCAGTCGCCTTCGATGTTCTTGTCCAGGGCACGTTCGGGGTAGTCGGGGGCGGCCTTGCTCAAGGGTTGGTACTGGCGGCTGTCGAATGCAGGGGTAGGCGCAGGCACGGCGGCTCGGGCTTTTTCCGAAGCGGCACGCTCCTGACTCAGACGTTGCTGTTCCAACGCCCGATTGCGCTGCTCGGTCGCCATGCGCTGCTGTTGTTGCTCGAGTTTCTTTTCTTCAACCCGCTTGCGCGCCAGCGCGGCTTTCTCGAGCTTTTGCGCCTGCACCTGCGGATCAACCGTCGGCCTGGTCGGTACCGGGATCACAACAGGTTCTGACAGCGCGGCAGCTACGGGCTCGGGTGTCGGCACAGGCGCCGGCGCCGGAGCGGGTAAAACCACCAACTGCGTGTGCATCACCCGCGGCGCATCCACCCCTGGTCGCTCCGTCGACCAGCCCAGCATCAACGCCACTGCCACCGCACCATGCAGCGCCACGGCCAGACTCGCTGCCAGGCTTTTACGCCATAAACCATCGCCGTTGGGCGCCAAGGCCAGTGCCGGACTGTGCATGATCATCGCCGTCATTGCGGGGCCTCGGTGACGAGCCCAAGATTGCTGACGCCGCCCTTCTGCAGCACCGCCATGGCCGCCACTACACGGCCATAACCTGCATTGTCGTCAGCACGGATATACACCTGGGTATCGCTGCGCGCCGCCACCACCTGCATGACCTTGGCGCTCATTTCTTCCAGGGTCACCGCGCTGTCGGTCTGCTGGAGCGTATCCAGCTCGCCACCCAGGTTCCAGTAGTAGCCACCGTCCGCCTTCACCGACAACGTCAGGATCTGCTGGCGCGTATCGGTGGCCAGCGCCTCGGCGGCGACCTTGGGTAGTTCGATCTTCACGCCCTGGGTGAGCATGGGCGCGGTGACCATGAAGATCACCAGCAGCACCAGCATCACGTCGATGTAGGGCACCACATTCATCTCGGCCTTGGGCCCGTGCTTGCGTTGCGGCCTGATCAACATCGCTTTGCTCCTTGTTCAGGCGGCCACGGCCAGGTTGTTCGAGGTACCGCGCAGTGTGCGGTGCAGGTGCACTTGCAGCTCATTGCCAAAAGCGTAGTAGCGCGTGAGCAAAGTCTGGCTGCGGGCCGCAAAGCGGTTATAGGCGACTACTGCCGGAATCGCCGCAAACAGGCCAATGGCCGTGGCAATCAAGGCTTCTGCTATACCGGGTGCCACGGTCGATAGCGTAGCCTGTTGCACCTGCGACAAGCCGAGGAACGAATTCATGATGCCCCATACAGTCCCGAACAGGCCGATATAGGGGCTGACCGACCCCACCGTCGCCAGAAACTGCAGGCCTTTTTCCAGCTCCAGCTCCTGGTCGGTGATCGCAACCTGCAAGGCGCGCTCCACACCCTCGAGCACTGCCGGATCGTGGTGGTGCAGATGCTGGTATTCCTGCATGCCGGCAATAAAGATCGGCGCCACACCGCCCTCGCCCGCCTGCACGGTGTCGCGATACAAGGGTTGCAGGTCCGACGCCACGCGAAAGCGCGCCAGGAAGCCGTTGAGCTGCCGTTCCAGACCACGCAGTACACTGCTGCGCTGAATGATCAGGTACCAGCTGAGCAAGGAAGCCAGCAGCAAAGTGACCATCACAGCCTTGACCAACAGGCTGGCGTCGCTGATCAAACTCCAGATCGTCATATGTTCCATCGTCGCGTGCATGGTAAAGCTCCTATTCGATTAAAAACGGATGACTGCGTGATGACAGCTCAGGGTAATTTCAACGCGCGGCTCACCTCGGCCCAGGGCACGAACTTGAAGTTCTGGGCTTGCTCGGGCATGCGCTTGCGCCCGTCCTGCACCACCAGCATGCCCTGGCTCCATGGCCCACCGAGGTTGACGGCAGTGACCTCCAGGCCATCGGTTTCCGAGGCGCCATCAATGCCTGCGGCCGCATTGAGGCCAACGCGCAAGGCGCCGTGCACAGCGAATGGCGGCTCGGCGTCCAGCACCAGGTAGCTGTCATTGCCTTGGCTGGAGATCACCAGGTAATCCCGCGCGGGGCTTTGATACAGCGCCAGGCCTTCGACATCTGCGTGCAGTTGCGGGCCGACTTTGATCACCGGAGTGAGCGTGGCCGGTTGGTCGGCACGGGCATCCATCGCCCACACACCGACATCTTCCTCACCGATAAACAAGCGTTGGCGCTGGTCATCGGCCACACAGCCCTCGGGCTGGCTGTCGACCTTGAACTGACGCACCAACTCGCCCTGCACACGGCCAGCCGGTGCACTCAGGCGGTATTGCAGGAAGGTGCCATCCTTGTCATTGGCGAACGCGTAGAGCTCACCGCTGGCAGGCTGGTACAGACAGATGCCGTAGATGTCCTTGAGTGGCGTGGGGACCTCACCGGCTTCAAGCAACTCGCCGCTCTGGCGGTCGATGCTGAACAGGCTCAGGCTATTGCGGTCGCGATTACTCGCCACGGCCAGGTCGACGGTGTGCGTACCGAGTTTGAAGCCAGAGCGTATGTCGACATTGTTCAGGCGCCCCACTGCCAGCTCCTGCAACAGCTTGCCGTCAAGATCGTAGGCCAGCAGGCCCTGTTTCTTGTTGGTCCCCAGCACGCGACTTTTGGCCGGCGTTTCAGGGTGAACCCAGATGGCCGGGTCATCCGCCGCGTCGCCTTGGCGACCCACGGGTTCGGTCTGGCGCAGTGCGGCGACTTGCGCAAGTATCGGCGCAACCGGCACCGGCGTGGCTTGCCAGTCAAGGCGGCCCTGATAGAGCTGCTCGCTGTCGTCGTCCCGCACCAGCACCTGCCGGCCCTGTATCACCAACTGCTCCGGTTCCTTGAGGCCCGGCAAGGCCAGGCTGGGTTGCTCAACCCAACGTTCCCCGACTTGCTGGAACAGGTGCAATTGCGCGGTTTTCGAGTCCAACGCGAGCATCCCGCCCGGCACCAGTGCCATGGCGCCTGCTTCGCGCTGGGGATCGTAGAACAGCGCCACGGGCGTGCGCTTCACCTCGGCTTCCGGGTGCGCCGGGTAGGCCCACCAGCCGACGTTTTGCTCGTTCACCACCAATCGCTCGGCCGCATCATCCACTTGGCAGTATTGCGCCGATGGCGGCAGTGGCAGGCTGCGAACACGCTGCGCCTGGGCCAACAGCGTCGAACCATTGCCCACCAGCCACTGCTCGCCCTTGCCCTCTTCACCGACCAGAAACACAAACAGGTTGGCCGCCGAATCGCGATAGAGGCACAGGCTATTTACCGCGAAGTCGCGGGTCGGCAGGTACAGCGGCGTACCCCAGGTTTTGCCGGCGCCATCGAGACCGATCAGCAAGGCCTGCTGGCGGTCGTTATCGAGGCTTGCGATCAGCGATTGAGTGCCGGCAGCGCGGGTGTCGAGGCTGCTGAAACGGCCTTTGAAGCGGGCCAGTTCGACGCCTTTATCGTCGAGCAGCAGCAGGCCGTCGCGGGCACTGGCCGCTACGCGCTGGGTGCCGCCGGGCAGGAAGGCCACGGCTTGGGCGTTCAGGCTGGGTGCCCACGGGGTCAACGGTAGGTCAGTGGCGAACGCATTGGCGCTGCTAACCAGTACGACCAGCAGGCACAGCTTGGAAATTCTCATGAACAGACAATCCTTCGAAAACAATGGAGATCCCGTTTGGGAGGGCTTGCCCTGATGCCCTGTAGGAGCGAGCTTGCTCGCGAAAAACTCCCAGGCGCCGCATTCATTCAGGCGCCCCGCGTCATCGTTGAAGTTTTTCGCGAGCAAGCTCGCTCCTACAGGGGCCAGGGTTAGAAATGGGTGAAGGTCAGGCCCAACTTGTAGGTGGGGCCGTACTCTTCGTACTGGCCGTTGTAGCTACGGTGGCCGGTGTAGACGAAGTACGACTCGTCGGTGAGGTTCTGTGCCTCGAAGCTGACCTGCAGGTTCTTGGTCAGTGAGTAGCGCGCACTGAAATCAACGAAGGTTTGCGCGTCGACGTGCAGGTCATGGGCCTTGTCATTGATCGACGCCAACTCATACAAATAGGCCGATTTGTAATTGGCCGACAGGCGCAGGCTGAGGGTGTCGTCTTCCCAGCCGAGCATCAGGTTGCCGACCGTGTCCGACTGGTTGGGCAGGCTGATGTTGCGCTTGCGATTGCGCCCACTGGCACTGTCGAAGCCCTCGATGTCCGCGCTGGAACGGCTGAAGGTGCTGTTGGCACCGATCATCAGGCCGTTCCATGGCGCAGGCAGCCAGTCGAACTTCTGTGAGTAGGCCAGTTCCAGGCCATACAGTTTGGCGCTGTCGCCGTTGGCAAAGGTGTGCGCCTCGGCGAAGTTGGCCCAGGCACCGGTACCAGCCACGTCGGTGTTGTAGACGAAGTTCTGGACGTCTTTGTAGAACACGAAGGCCGACACGGTACCGGCACGGCCCATGAAATGCTCGATGCCCAGGTCCAGGTTGCTCGATTCCAGAGGCTTGAGGTCCGGGTTGCCGAACGTGGCCTCGTCATCGTCGATCACAAAACCCGGGGCCAGTTGGCCAAAGGTCGGACGCACCACCGATTTGGTCCAGGCGGCGCGCACCTGGGTGTTCTTGTCAATCTGGTAGCGCGCATGCAGGCCCGGCAGCCAGTGGTGATAACGGCGCTTGGTCTCGGTGGCGCTGAACTGGCCGTCCGTGGCACCGGTGCCCTTGGCTTCGAACTCGGTACCCTCGTAACGCATACCGGCGATGAAGCGCCAGTCGTCAATATCGACGGTGTTCATCAGGTAGCCGGCATTGATGTCTTCGCGGATGGTGAAGTCGTTGACAGTGGATTCGGTCGGGTCATAGAAGTCATCGCGATTGAGGCCGCCGATCAACTGGCGGATATTGCCCGCGCTGATACCTGGGCCAAAGCGGCCGAGGCGGTAGTCGACGTTGCCCTTCTGGAACTGCGTGAGGTTGAGTTGTTCATCGCTCAAGCCCTGTTCATCCAGGTCCTTGTAGACCCAGGCCTCCAGGTCATTGTCCTTGTGGCGCCGGCTGACCTTGCCGCCGAACTTGAACTGGGATGCGTAACCGCTGAAGTCATAGTCGCGGGCCAGGTCCAGGCGCAGGTTCTTCTCGGTGTCCTGGGTGTGCTGTTTTTCCCAGTCGACTTTGTCCAGGCTGAAATTGGCGGGGTCGTAGAAACCGCTACCAACGAGCGGGCGCGGCTTGGCCGTGTCGTAGAAGCCGCTGTCGGCAAAGTCACCGCCGTCGAAGGTCGCACCGGCAATATGCCCCGGGCTGTCTTCACTGGAGCGGCTGTAACCGGCCTGGCCGCTCAGGGTCCACAGGCCGAGCATGCGTTCACCGCCCACTACGTAGGACTGGATTTGCTGGGTTTCCTCGCGGTTCTTGAGCTTGCGTTTGCCCTCGGCGTCGCCCAATTCGCCGGGCGCTTGCGGGTCAGCGAACTCGAGGCTGGCAGCGTTGCGGGTTTCGGTGTCCTTGTAGCGACTGTAGAGGGTGCGCAGGTAGTAGCTGCTCAGGTCATCGGGCTTGTAATCGAAGTTAAGGCCACCACCGGCGCGTTCACGGCTGATGTCGTAGTCGCGCTGCTCGAATTCGTTGAGCCGGGCGCCGTTGCTGAAGTCCCAGGCGCCGCCGGTTTCGACGTTGTCCGAGCCGAAATCACGCTTCTGCCAACTGAGGGCCGCGGCCACGCCAAAGTTGTCGATACCGTCGCCGAGGCTGAACCGGTTACTGGCGGCGCCGGAGAATTTCGGGCTGGTCTGGTGCGTGTTCTTGTCGTAACTGGCCTCGGTGCTGCCGGTATAGAACAGGCCCTTGTGATCGAACGCCGAGAGGCTCTTCACATCGACGGTGCCGCCGAGGGAGTTGGCGTCCATGTCCGGTGTGAGCGTCTTGATCACCGACAGCGACTGCACCAACTCCGAAGGCAGAACATCGAGGGCCACGGCGCGGCGCTCGCTCTCGGGGGATGGCACCAGGGTGCCGTTGATGGTCACGCTGTTGAGGTCCGGGCCCAGGCCGCGCACGCTGACAAAGCGGCCTTCGCCCTGGTCACGTTCAACGCTGATGCCCGGCAAGCGCTGCACCGCCTCGGCAACGTTCTCATCCGGCAACTGGGCGACGCCGTCGGCATGCACCACGCTCTTGATACTGTCGGAAGAGCGCTGCTCCTTGAGGGCGCTGTCGATCGCAGCGGCTTGGCCGACCACATCGACATGCTCGGTGGCCGCTTCCGCGGCGTTGAGCCGCTCGCAGGCTATCGCCAGAGCCAAGGCGGTAAGCGTAAAGCTGACGAGCCCGGTGCGCTTGTACATGAAACCCTCCCCAAGAATCCGTTGGCGCCAGGCAAGGGGCCCGGCAACTGGGAGGGCAAGCTAGGGATGGGGCGTGACGGTTCTGTGACAGGGTTGCGGGCAGAGCCTGTCAAAGCGGGGTTTACAGGCTTCTGGAGGGTACAAATGAGCTGAAATGACCTCACTCAACCTGTGGGAGCTGGCTTGCCGGCGAAGGCGGCGGTTCGATCGACAGAGAAGTCGAATGTGCCGCTCAGGTAACCACGATGCGAAGCGAGCCGCTCTTGATCTTGATCTTGCTCTTGATCTGCTTTTGATCTCAGGCGCCCCCCCAAATCACTGGCGGATTACGGGCACACCGAGCCTGGGCGAGGTGCCGAGTGGTGGGGCAAGAGCCCTTTTGGTTACTTTTGGGGCTCTTTTCCAAAAGTGACCCGCTGTAAGAGCGGAACCCTAAGTGGCCGTTACCGCAGGAAGGGATATGTACTCGGTCTGACACCCTGTGTCGACTGTCAGGCCGCTATCGCAGGCAAGCCAGCTCCCACATGGGTTCCATGTTCAGCTGAAAAATGTGCCAAGGGCATGAGCTGATTCGACCCTCCCCGCCCGTCATCCAACCGTCACATCCATCTGCTGTGCTGGCGCCCATTACTCATTTGCCCAAGGACCCGTGGCCATGTTTTCCGTGCTCAAACCCCACCGCTGGAAACTCGCATTGCTCCTGATCGCCGCCAACCTCGGGCTGATCCTGCACCTGGCCTGCGGCGAGCTCAAGAGCGTCAGCGAATGGGTGTGGCTGGATATCATCGGCGAAGGCGGTTCGGCGCTGCTCGCGCTGATCTGGCTGGGTCTGGTACTGAAAAGCCGCCCCGCCGGACGGGTCACCCAATACCTGGCGCTGGGGCTGTCGTGCATCTTTTTTTCCTGGTGGATCGACAGCCTCGACGAATTCATCCGCCTGCCTGACAGCATCTCCTGGGATCACTGGCTGGAGTCAGGGCCAATGCCGTTGGGCATGATCCTGCTGACGATTGGCATTTATCACTGGCACCACGAACAACTGGCGATCAGCGCACAGATGGAAAAACGCGAGCGGTTGTTTCGCGAGCATCGGCTGTTCGACAAACTCACGCCCCTGGCCGGTGCCGACTACCTCAAGCGCCAACTCGCCGACAGCCTGCGCGACAGCCAAGCGCAGCAACAACCACTGTCGTTGTTGGCCCTGGACCTGGACAACTTCGCCACCATCAACCAGGCCTACGGGCATGCCGAGGGTGATGCGGTGCTACAGGCTGTCAGCCATGTGCTGTTGCTCAACCTGCGCCGCCAGGACCTGTTGTGCCGCCTGGCGGGCGATCGTTTTGTGGTGCTGCTGCCCAACACCGGCGAGCGCCAGGCCCAGGGCCTGGCGCTGGAGTTGCAACACGCGGTGCAGAGCCTCGCCCACAAGACCCGGCAACAGGGCGAACGCCTGCAACTGACGGCGACCACGGCGGTGGTGATGGCCTTGCAAGAGTCACCTCACGAGCTGCTCAAGCGGCTGAATATGGGCCTGGCCCGGGCCAAGCAACCCCTTGCGAAAAGTGCCTGAAATGGCCGTGAAAACCAGCTGGTATGAAAACGACAGCCGCTTCATCCCCGGTCACTATCAACCCGCCACGTTGATCGACCTGGGCTTGTCCCGGGACATCGACAGCCATCGCCTACTGCGCGGCACCGGCCTGTTCCACGAAGACATCCTGGCCGGCAATGCGCGGTTGAGCCCGCAGCAGTTCCTGGGTTTGATCGGCAACAGCCGCAAACTGCTGGATGCCGATGACAGCAGTTTCCTGTTTGGCCAACGCCTGCTGCCCGGCTACTACGGCGCCGCCAGTCATGCGCTGGGGCATGCACAGAACCTTCATCAGGCCCTGGATATCCTGATCCAGCAACAAGTGCTGCTCAGCCCGCTGGCCACGCTGCAACTGGAGCTGGATGAGCACCACGCTTACCTGTATTGGTTGGACAGTTGCGGCGCCGGCGAACACTGGCGCTTTCTGCTCGAAGCCAGCATGACTTCACTGGTTGCCATGAGCCAATGGCTCAGCGGCCAGCGCTTGCCGTGGGTGTGCAGCTTCAGCCACGCCGAACCTCGGTATGTCGAGCAATACTGGGTGCATCTGGGCGAACACACGCGCTTCGAACGCCCTCTGAACATGATGTGCCTCCCCCGTGAATACCTCACCCACACCTGGCCGGGTGCTTCGGCCACGGCGGGCCAGGTCGCGCGCCAGCAAGCCCTTGAACAAATCGAGCAACTGGGCTTTGCCACAAGTTTTCTGGACTGCCTCGATGCCTACCTGCGCGAACACGTGCGCCAGCCACCAAGCCTGGAACAGGCCGCCCACACCTTCGCCATGAGCCCGGCCACGCTAAAGCGCAAGTTGCAACGGCACGACACCGGTTTTCAGCAACAGGTCGACCGGGTGCGCAAGCATGTGGCGTTGCACCTGTACCAGGCCAAGGGGTGGAGTAACGAGCAAGTAGCGGCGTACCTGAATTTCAACGATGCGGCGAATTTTCGGCGCTCGTTCAAGCGGTGGACGGGCAGCACGCCCAACCTGATCCGCCAACTGTTCAGCAGCCGCTAGCCAGGCGTTCGCGCAGGAACTCCACCAGCGCTTGCACCGGGCGTGAACTCTGGCGGTGCTGCGGGTACACCGCCGACAGGGTCAAGGCCTCAGGAGCGAAGTCCTCCAGTACCTTGACCAGACGCCCATCCTTCAAGGCGTCGCTGACAATGAACGTCGGTAGGTAGGTAACGCCCAAACCGGCTATCGCGGTATCGCGCAGCAGGTCACCGTTGTTGACGCGCATGCGCCCACTGACGCTCAACGCTTGCACCTTGCCTTTGAAACGCCATTGCACCTGACGGCCGTGGCCGTAAGGCAGGCAGTCGTGCGTGGCTAAATCCTCGGGTTTCAATGGCGTACCCCGCAGCGCCAGGTAGTCGGGGCTGGCGCAATACACCCGCTCGATAGCGGCGATCCGCCGGGCGATCAGGGTGGAGTCTTCCAGGGTGCCGATGCGCAGCACCAGGTCGTAGCCTTCGCCGATCAAGTCCACCGGGCGGTCGCTCAGGTCGACTTCAACGCAGACCTGCGGATGCTGGCGCAGGAACAACGGCAACAGGCAACCCAGGTGCGCCATGGCGAACGACAAGGGTGCACTGAGGCGAATGGTGCCGCGGGGTTCGCTGTTCTGGCCGGCGATGCCTTGCTCCACTTGCTCCACCTCACCGAGCAGGCGCAAGGCCGACTCGTAGTAACTCTGGCCCAGCGGCGTGACGTCCAGGCGCCGTGTGGAGCGGTTGAGCAGGCGTACGCCCAGGCGGTCTTCCAGTTGGATCAGGCGGCGGCTGACGAATTGCTTGGACAAGCCCAATTGCTCGGCGGCGGCAGTGAAACTGCCGGATTCCATGACCTGGCAGAACAGGCGCATGTCTTCGAAGGGGTTCATTGTCGCTTCTCAGGGGACGATAGGCTGTTTTATAGCCCGTCAGTGGTCACACCACAAACCAAAATGTGAACACCATCAAATGTTGGAGCTGTGTCAGGCGCTGATGTTGTGGGCAATATAAACCCATGTGGGAGCTGGCTTGCCTGCGATAGCGGTGTATCAGCCAGCAATACTGTTGACTGATGCATCGCAATCGCGGGCAAGCCCAGCTCCCACAGGGTTTTGCGGTGTTTTACAGAGCAGGTTACTTGGCAGCGAACGCCGAGTAGCTGTTCATCAGGTTGCGGTAGTTGGGAATGCGCGGCGAAAGCAGGTTGGCCAGGCCTTCCATATCGTTGCGCCAGTCCACTTGCAGCTCGCAGGCCACCGAGAACCAGTTGACCAGTTGCGCACCGGCGGCGGTCATACGCGCCCAGGCGGCTTGTTGCACGGTTTCGTTGAAGGTGCCGGAAGCGTCGGTGACCACGAAAACCTCGAAGCCTTCGTCAAGGGCACACAGGGTCGGGAATGCCACGCACACGTCGGTCACCACACCGGCAATGATGATCTGCTTGCGGCCGGTCGCCTTGACGGCCTTGACGAAATCTTCGTTGTCCCATGCGTTGATCTGGCCAGGGCGCGGAATGTACGGCGCGTCGGGGAACAGTTCTTTGAGCTCAGGCACCAGCGGGCCGTTGGGGCCGCTTTCAAAGCTGGTGGTCAGGATGGTCGGCAGGTTGAAGAACTTCGCCACGTCGGCCAGGGCCAGCACGTTGTTCTTGAACTCGTTGGGGGAGAAATCCTGCACCAGGGAGATCAGGCCGGTCTGGTGATCAACCAACAGCACAACAGCATCGTCTTTGTTCAAGCGCTTGTAAGTCATGGGTAACTCCTTTGGGGATGGGGTGTTTTTCAAAAAGCAAAGCAGGAGCAGCCGAACGCCCCCCAGAAACCCTGGAAGTCGCTGACCGGCACGCTGGAAAGGCGCGCTTTTTCATGGCTGTGGGCATGCACGCCACAAGGGCCGCTGCACTGGTGAACCTGGGCCTGCATCGGCGACGTCGGGCGCCAGTGCCCTGGCACCTTGACCACCGGCGACCAGTCGGGCAGCACCGGTACCCGTGGCGGTGCGAAATCTTCGAAGTCGCCAGCGCCGTACACGACCTTGCCGCCGACCACTGTCAGCACCGACTCGATCCACTTGATAGCTTCTTCCTCGACACTGAAAAAGTCCGCCGACAACGCGGCGACATCCGCCAATTGGCCGACCTTGATCTGGCCTTTCTTACCCTGCTCGGAGGAGAACCAGGCGCTGCCGTGGGTGAACAGCTCCAATGCGGTAAGGCGCGGCAAGCCCTCGGCGTGCAGCTCCAGGCCACCGACGGTACGGCCGCTGACCATCCAGTACAGCGAGGTCCAGGGGTTGTAGCTCGACACGCGGGTGGCATCGGTGCCCGCCCCAACCGGCACGCCTTCGGCCAGCATGCGCTTGATCGGCGGTGTGGCTTCGGCGGCCTTGGCGCCGTAGCGCTCGACGAAGTATTCGCCCTGGAACGCCATGCGATCCTGAATCGCAATACCGCCACCAAGGGCACGCACGCGTTCGATGTTTTTCGGGGTGATGGTTTCGGCGTGGTCGAAGAACCACGGCAAGCCATTGAACGGAATATCGCGGTTGACCTTCTCGAACACGTCAAGCATGCGCGAGATGGACTCGTCGTAAGTGGCGTGCAGACGGAACGGCCAGCGCTGTTCCACCAGGTGGCGCACCACCGGTTCCAGCTCCTGTTCCATGGTCAGCGGCAGGTCCGGGCGGGGCTCGAGGAAGTCTTCAAAGTCCGCCGCCGAGAACACCAGCATCTCGCCGGCCCCGTTATGGCGCAGGTAGTCATCGCCCTGATGCAGGGTGACGCTGCCGGTCCAGTTCTTGAAGTCGCTGAGCTCTTCCTTGGGCTTCTGGGTGAACAGGTTGTAGGCGATGCGCACCGTCAACTGTTGATCCTTGGCCAGTTGCTCGATCACCGCGTAGTCATCGGGGTAGTTCTGGAAGCCGCCGCCGGCATCGATGGCGCTGGTCAGGCCCAGGCGATTGAGTTCCCGCATGAACTGGCGGGTGGAGTTGACCTGGTATTCCAAAGGCAGTTTCGGGCCCTTGGCCAAGGTCGCATACAGGATCATCGCGTTAGGCCGCGCCACCAGCATGCCGGTGGGGTTGCCGTTGCTGTCGCGCACGATCTCACCGCCCGGCGGGTTCGGCGTGTCCTTGGTGTAGCCCGCCACCCGCAGGGCTGCGCGGTTGAGCAAGGCGCGGTCGTACAAGTGCAGCACGAACACCGGGGTGTCCGGGGCGGCCTGGTTGAGTTCTTCCAGGGTGGGCATGCGCTTTTCGGCGAACTGGAATTCGTTCCAACCGCCCACCACGCGTACCCATTGCGGCGTGGGCGTGCGGTCGGCCTGGTCCTTGAGCATGCGCAAGGCATCGGCCAGGGACGGCACGCCTTCCCAGCGCAGTTCAAGGTTGTAGTTCAACCCGCCACGAATCAGGTGCAAGTGCGAGTCGTTGAGGCCGGGAATTACGGTGCGGCCCTTGAGGTCGATGACCTGGGTGCCGCTGCCGCGCAGGGCCATGGCTTCGCCGTCGGTACCCACGGCGACAAAGCGCCCTTGGTGGATGGCCACGGCGGTGGCGCGTGGGTTTTCCCGGTCCACGGTGTGGAACTGGCCATTGAACAGAATCAGATCGGCGTTCATAGGGTTTCCTTTACAGAGGCTTCAAGCCAGGGAGCGAACAGGCGGGTGGCCGCCGGCATCAGCAGGTACACCACCAGCAACACGATGGTCAGGGTGACCAGGAAGGTGGAGACCACGTAATTGGACAGAAACGGGTGCAACCGCAGGATCGGCCCCCAGATAAACGGCAGCAGCAGGGTTTGCGGCAGGATCACAAACAGGCTGACCACTGCCTGCTTCCAGCGCGGCGGCTTGGCACCGCCCTCGGCCTGGGGCGTGAACCAGAATTCATTGGCCGCGCCGATTTCCGTCCGGTCGCCGTCCGCCAGCATCGGCGCGGCTTCGTCGATCAGAGCCTGGCGTTGCGGGGAGCCGAGCCACAGCTCAAGGGCGCTGGTGGAGCGATAGCGCAGCACGCAAGTGAACAGCGCCATGCCGTTTTGCTGGCTGCGCACCACGTCAACACCAAGGTGCCCAGGGCGTTCGCCCGCGATGCGCACGATGCGGCGCAACCAGGCTTCGTACTCGACTTCAAAGCCGGGTTTGACCCGGTGCTTGACGACCAGGGTGACGACTTCGTCGGGGCTGGTGTTGGTGGTTGAATCCATGGCTGAGTGCTTCCCCGGGGTATTGAGCGATGGGGAGAGTCTGGCGGCTTGGCGGCTGGGGAGAATTGGATGTATGTGCTGTTTGGCTTGTTGCAGGAGCGGGCTTGCGCGCAAAAAACGTCAACGATACCCCCTACTTTCTGAATAAACGTGGCGCCTGGGAGTTTTTCGCGAGCAGGCTCGCTCCTGCAATTGCCGGCAAAGCTATGTGGCCCGCGCCATATGCTCCGCAATCCTGCCCCTCAACCACCGCTCCGCCGGGTCGTTGTCATGCACCCCGCTCCACACCATCGACAGCTCCGCCGCATCAATCGCAAACGGCGGGTCCTCGGCGCGCAGACGTGTGCCTTCGGTCAGCGCGCACGCGGCGTAATCGGGCACGGTCGCGATAATCTGCGTCCCCGCCAGCAACGCCCGTAACCCGCTGAACTGCGGCACCGCCAGCACCACGCGGCGCGAGCGGCCGATGCGGGCCAGGTCCAGGTCGATATTGCCGCTCAGGTCACCGGAGAACGACACCATTGCATGGGGCCTGGCGCAGTAATCATCCAAGGTCAGCGGCGCCTCGCCGTCATCGCCGCGCAGGACCTTGCAGGGGATATCGCGCAGCTTCTTGCGCTTGGCATTGGCCGGCAGGTCGGTGGTGTAGCTAACCCCCACGGAAATTTCACCGCTGGCCAGCAGCGAAGGCATCAACAGGTAATTGGCGCGGCGCACCACCACGATGATGCCTGGCGCTTCTTCGCGCAGGCGGCTGAGTAACGACGGAAACAGCCCGAACTCCGCATCATCGGACAGGCCGATACGAAACACCGCGCAGCTGGTGGAGGGGTCGAAATCCTTGGCGCGGCTGACGGCGCCCGAGATGGTGTCCATGGCAGGTTGCAGCTCCTTGAGTATCGCCAGTGCGCGCGCTGTGGGTTCCATGGCACGGCCGTTACGCAGCAGCAACGGGTCGTCGAACAAATCGCGCAAACGGCCCAGCGCGGCGCTCACTGCCGGTTGGCCGATAAACAGTTTTTCGGCGACTCGGGTCAGGTTTTTCTCGAACATCAAGGCTTCGAAAATCACCAGCAGGTTCATATCGACGCGGCGCAGATCGTTGCGGTTCATGGGCGCTATCCAAACGTTTTCCAAGGGGCCAGGGAAGCATGCACTGCACGCCTGGGATTGCATAGCTGTGCTGTCTTTTCCGGCACCGCACCTGGCGAAATTAACAACGATTAACTCGTCAGCCAGGCGCTCCGGCAACAAGATGAAGCGCGTCTACACTGCACCCATCCACCGGGAACGTTCCCATCGACTGCGGATATTTGTCATGGCCCGACTCGAGCAATATTCCCCCCGGTTGCCCGCCACCGGTGGCCTGTGCCCCCGGCGCGAGCGCATCGCCAAGCAACTGATCCTGGCCAACCTCGGCGAAAGCCTGGCGATCGCCGACCTGGCCCAGGCCTGCGCCTTGTCGCGCAGCCATTTTTCCCGCGCCTTCAAGTGCACCACCGGGCTGTCGCCCCAGGAATGGATTCGCCAGCAACGCATCCAGCGCGCCAAGGAACTGATTACCGGCTCGTCCCTGAGCCTCACACAGATCAGCCTCGAATGTGGCTTTTGCGACCAGGCGCACTTCTGCCATATGTTCACCCGCAGCGAAGGCGTCAACCCGATGACCTGGCGAAACCACCACTCGCGCAGCAAACCTGATGTGATCGCTGCCTAGTGGTCTGCACGTACCTGGAATATGCTGGTCGCTCCCTTCCTCCAGAACCTGGGCAGCCATGAATGACTTGAGCGACCAGGCCGTGCATTTCGGCCCCTACCGCATCCACCCGCGCCAGCGCCTGGTGCTGGAGGCCGGCCGCCCGCTGCGCCTGGGGCGGCGGGCGGTGGACATTCTGCTGATCCTGCTGGAGCACGCCGGCAATGTGGTGAGCAAACAGGAGTTGATCGCAAGGGTCTGGCCCAAAAGCGTGGTGGAAGACGGCAACCTGCGGGTGCACATGGCTGCGTTGCGCAAGGCACTGGGCGACGGCCAGGCCGGGCAGCGCTATATCGTCACGGTCGCCCAGCGCGGCTACAGTTTTGTTGCGCCACTGAGCATCGAACCCATGACGCTGCCCACCGACGGTGCGCCCCAACGCCCCAGCCATAACCTGCCCCTGCGGCGCACGCGCATGATCGGCCGCCAAGCGCTGATCGACGCCCTGGTACAACAACTGCCGCAGCAGCGCTTTATCACCCTGACCGGCGCCGGTGGCATCGGCAAGACCACCGTCGCCCTGCGCGTCGCGGAATTGCTGATCGGGCATTACAGCGACGGTATTCACCTGCTGGACCTGGCGCCGCTCAGTGCCGCGTCCATGATCCTGCCCAACCTGGCCGCCCTGCTCGGCCTGACACCGGGCGAGAATGCCTCCCTGGCCAGCCTCGCCCGCAGCCTGCAGGCACGCCAGATGCTGCTGGTGATCGACAACTGCGAGCACCTGCTCGACGACATCGCCCTGATCAGTGAAACCCTGCTGCGCCATGCACCGCACCTGCACATCCTCACCACCAGCCGCGAAGCCCTGCGCGCCGAAGGTGAATATGTGCAGCGCCTTGAACCGCTGGCCTGCCCGCCCGCCACCGGCAACCGCGCCCAGGCCCTGGGTTACCCGGCCATGCAATTGCTGATCGAGCGCGCCATGTCCCACCAGGAGAGCTTTGCCCTCAGCGACGCTGAACTGCCCCTGGCGATTGATATCTGCCAGCGCCTGGACGGCATTCCCCTGGCGATCGAACTGGTGGCCGCGCAAATTGAACGGTTTGGCTTGCCGGGCCTGCTGGTGCAGATGGAAGACAACTTTCGCCTGCTGACCCGCGGCCGACGCAGTGCCCTGCCACGCCAGCAAACCCTGCGCGCCACGCTCGACTGGAGCTTTGACCTGCTCACCGCGTGCGAACAAATCTGCCTGCGCCGCCTGGCGGTCTTCCGTGGCGGCTTCAGCCTGGTCAGCGCAGCGGCGGTGATCGCCGGGGAGCAAGTGGCCCCCGCCGAAGTGCTGGGCTCCATTACGCAACTGGTGGCCAAGTCGTTGTTGAACGTGGAAGCAAGCGATGACGAGATGGTCTATCGCCTGCTGGACATCACCCGCACCTACGCCCTGGAAAAGCTCAGCCAGGCCTGCGAACTGCATGCCACACGAGAGCGCCACGCTGCACGCTGCCTGGCGCTGATGGAACAGGCCCAGGGCGACTGGGACCTGATCGCCACACAGCCGTGGATCGACCGTTACGCACCGCTGCGCGAAGACGTGCGTGCCGCCCTCGACTGGGGCTTTGCTGACGACGGTGCGCAGCTGCTGGCTATCCGCCTGACGGTCAGCGCGATGCCGCTGTGGCAAGAGTTGTCGTTGCTGCGTGAGCACGGCGGCTATGTGGACCAGGCGCTGGCGCTGATCGGCCAGGTCACCGCGCCCTGCACGCAATTGACCCTGCAACTGCAATTGGCCCTGGGCAGCCTCTCCTACCACGCCATGGGCGCCGCACCTCGGACCATTGCGGCATTCGAGGGTGCCGCACGCCTGGCCGAGACAACCCAGGACCTTGGCGGCCAGTTGCGGGCGGTCTCCGGGCTGATGGCGGTGAACCTGTGCGCCGGGCGCTACGGCCCAGCGCAGGCGCTGAGTGTGCAGTTTGAACGCCTCGACCCACGCACCGAGCCGTTGCTGGGCCTTAGCGCGCAGCGGCTGCGTGCGCTGGGTCAGCATTACACCGGCAACCAGACGCTCGCCCGGCACCACGCCGAGCAGGTGCTGCAGCGCATGTCCCAAAGCGGTCACGTGAACCGCTTTGCCTTCGGGGTTGGCGTGCAGTACGACCAGGGCGTCGCCTCCTTGACCGTGCTGGCGCGAATCCTGTGGTTGCAGGGCTTTCCCGAGCGCGCCTGGCGCACCGCCAGTCAGGCTTTGGAGTTGGCGCTACAGATCAACCACGGCACCTCGATTTGCTACACCCTGGCCCTGGCTGGGGTGGTGATCGCCCGCTACAACGGCGCCGAAGACGACGCCCAAGCCCTGCAAAGGCTGCTGCTGGAGCAGTCGCACAAGCATTCTGTGCAGTTGTTCCAGACCTGGGCCGGACATTACGCCGGTATTCTTGGCCAACCGGATTGGCAGGGCCTGGGTCTGATCCAAGACACCTTGATCACCTTCGGCACCCATGCCGTGGATGCACCAACCCTGGAACGTGCGCGCAGTGGCGCTGCGGGCTGGTGCGCCCCGGAGATTCTGCGGGTGTACGCCTTGCAGCTAGAGGATGAGCACACCACTGAAACCCTGCTGCTGGAGGCGCTGGGCCTGGCGCACCAGCAAGGCGCCCTGGCCTGGGAGCTGCGCTGCGGCGCAGCCCTGGCGCAACTGTGGCAACAGCAGGGGCGCATTCAGCTCGCCAGGGACTTGCTCAGTTCAATCCACGCACGTTTCAGCGAAGGCTTCGCCACTCAGGATCTACTGCGCGTGCGCTGCCTGCTCGACGAGTTGCAGGACAAACGGCCGGCCTGAGAACGCGCCCAGGCAAGGCGCGTAGCCCTGCTGCAAACGCGCGACCTGACGCGGGTCGCGCAGTTGCCCCAGGGCGTAGCTGCGCACACAGTTGAGCAGCCGATAGCGCGCCGGGCCCAGGCCGGGCTCGACGCTCAGCAGCGAGACGTTGACCAGGCGCGCCAGCAGGTAAGACAGGTCGGCATGTTCGAGCTCGGTACCGGTCACCAGGTCACTCAGGGTGGGTAAGGTGACTGCCATCTTGAACAGACTCAATTGCAGAAACAGCCAGCACTCCGGCAGGCTCAAGCGCTCGTAGCTCCAATCCAGGGCCGCGGTCAGTGAGCGATGGCGCTCCACTGCCGTGCGGCGCCCACGGGCCAGCACTTGCAAGCCTGTGCGTACTTGCATCTGCACACCGCCGATGCCCAACGCATCCACCTGGGCGGCCGCCAATTCCAGGGCCAACGGCAGGCCGTCCAGACGCCGACACAGGTCGCCCAGCGGCGCCAGGTCCTGGGGTCGCAAATCAAACCCCTGCTGATTGGCACGCGCGCGCGCCACGAACAGTTGCACCGCAGGACAGGCCATCGCCTGCTCGACATTGGCCAACGCCTTTGGCGACGGCACTGCCAGCCGAGGCACACGTACTATCCACTCGCCAGGGGCCAGCAAGGCTTCGCGACTGGTGATCAGCACGCTGATGCCCGGCGCCGCCTCGCGTAGCGCACGCATCAGTTGTCGACACGCGCCCAGCAGCAGGTCAGCGCCGTCGAGTACCAGCAACACGTGGCGCGAGGCCAGGCGCCGGCCCAGTTCGTTGAGGCTCGCGGGCGTCGAATGCAACTGCAACACCCTGGCCAGGCTACCGAGCAGTTCGCTCGGGGTTTGCACAACGGCCATGTCGACCCACCATACGCCGTCGCGATAACGCGGCAATACCCGCTCGGCCAGGGCCAGGGCCAGCGTGCTCTTGCCAATGCCGGCCACGCCGGTGAGGGTCAATAACCGCTGCACAGGCAACCGTCGCGCCAGCACGCCCACCAGTTCATCTCGCCCCCACACCGGGCTGAGCCGTGCAGCCAGGTTGTGCTGAGGCAGCAGCGTCGGCAGCGCGTCCTGCGCAGGCGCAGCGAAGCAGTAACCGCGCTGGGGGTGATTGAGGATCCAGCGTTGGCCGTCAAGGGCACGACGCAGCGCTGCGATATGCACACGCAGGTTGCTGTCTTCAACGACGCTGTTGGGCCACACCCGTTCGATCAAGGTCGCCTTGCTGACGAAGTGCCCGGGCGCTTCGAGCAGTACTGCGAGAATATCCAAGGCTCGCCCGCCCAGTGGCACCGGCCAGCCCGCCTTGCTGACCAGGCGCTGCTGCCGATGAAAGGTGTAGGGGCCAAAGCTCACCGCCGTACCATTTTGCATGTCCGTCAAAGCGCTGAAACACCCGTGCTTGAGTGCCTGCGCATCCTTTTTCCATGGGCTCGACGCTATCTTGCCAGTTGGCGATGACAGGACAATGCTGGCACGGGGAGCGATACGGACAATCGGGTGCCTGAGACGGACATGGTGTCGTTAACTGAACTGTTGTCGGTATTGGGTAGGGTTCAGCCCGAGCTTTTCGCTGAACAGAAAACGCATATGCCGTACGCTGCCAAAGCCTGCGTGGAAGGCCACGGTCTTGAGCGGCAGGTCGGTGGTTTCCAGCAGGTGCCGGGCCCGGTCGATGCGCGCGCCCTGCAGGAACGCCATGGGCGTCATCTGCACGTCCTTGGCGAACAGCCGCGCGAAGTGGCGCGCGCTCATTCCGGCCAACTCAGCCATGGACTCGATGGTAAAGGGTTGATCCAGATGCGCCAGGACGTGGTTCTGCACGCGGGTGATCGGAGTTTCCTGAGGCGCCACGGCGGCAGTCATCGGGCTGAACTGGGCCTGGCCGCCCTGGCGCTTCATCACCACCAGCAGCACTTTGGCCACATCCACCGCCACTTGCTTGCCATGGTCTTGGGCCACGACCGACAGGGCCAGGTCGATACCCGCAGTGACGCCGCCAGAGGTAATCAGGCGCCCGTCCTGCAAATAGATGCGATCGGTCTCGACGATGGCGCCGGGAAACGCCTTGATCAACCGCTCGGTGTAGTGCCAATGGGTGGTCACGCGGTGCCCGTCGAGCAAACCTGCGTGGCCGAGCACAAAAGCGCCGGTGCAGATCGAGCCAAAACGCCGAGCCCGTGGCGCCGCAGCTTTGAGCCAGGGCAACAACGCGGGGTGGCATTCGTTATAGGCGCCGGGGCCGCCCGGCACCAACAGCAGGTCATAAGCCGCCTGGGCCTGTTCCAACAGCAGGTCGGTCTGCACGCTCACGCCATTGGAGGCCTGCAACGGACCGGGCTCAGTGCCGATGGTCAGGATCTGGTAGTGGTCGGCCGTCGGCAGGTAGCGGTTGGCAATCGAAAACACTTCCAGCGGCCCGGCCATGTCGAGCAGCAGGAAGTCCGGGAACAGCGCCATGGCCACGGTTTTCATAAGCGGGAAATGTCCATCGAGAAGGAGTGCGACGGGCATTATGGCACGACTTTGACTGTCAACCTGAAAGAGACAGTTATTCTATTTTCATCTTCTTAATCAATCATTCGTTAACCATTAACCTTCTTCTCAACGCAAGCGCTCTGCATCTCGCAGCCCGCGCTCACTTGAGGACTGGACCCATGCTGACCCTTCGCAAAGCTTCCGAACGCGGCGCCGCCAATCACGGTTGGTTGAAGTCGTTCCACACCTTCTCTTTCGCCAACTACTGGAACCCCAAGGAACAGGGTTTTTCCGACCTGCTGGTGATCAACGACGACCGCGTCGCCGCAGGCAAAGGCTTCGGCCAGCACCCGCACCGTGACATGGAGATCTTCTCCTACGTGCTCGAAGGCGCGCTGGAACACAAGGACACCCTGGGCACCGGCTCGGTGATCCGCCCCGGCGATGTGCAACTGATGAGCGCGGGCAGCGGCGTAGCCCACAGTGAGTTCAACCACAGCCAGCGTCATGGCGTGCACTTCCTGCAAATCTGGATCGTGCCCAACGAAGCAGGCGCCAAGCCGCGCTATCAGCAGGAGCACTTCACAGAAGCGCAAAAACGCGGGCGTTTGCAGTTGATCATCTCGCCGGAGGGCACCAACGGTTCGCTGAAAGTGCGCCAGGACGCACGGGTATATGCCGGGCTGTTCGACGCTGACGAAAGTGCCCGCCTGGAGCTGGCACCGGATCGCTACGCCTACATCCATGTGGCGCGCGGCAGCGTTGAACTCAACGGCCAGCGCTTGCAGGAAGGCGACGGTGTACGCGTACGGGACGAACGCCAGATCCGCCTGAGCCACGGCGAAGACGCTGAAGTACTGGTGTTTGACCTGCGCCCCAACGAACTGCCGCAAATGCCATGACGGCCGCAGTGATGGTCCCGCCAGCGGGACCATCGTTGGCATCGATAGTCACCATCAGCGCAATGAAGTTCTCTAAAAAAATGCAACGCGTAACATCAAACCCATGCCAAACGGCACCCAACTAAAACACTCGGAGCACATCATCATGAAACGCCAACTCTTGCTTAGCCTCGCTTTCTCGGTACTCGCTGCAAACGCTTTTGCCCACCCGGTTGTCGCTGAAGGCGGCGCGGATCGCCTGATAGAAACCCGTGTTGCCGAAGGTGGCGCGGATCGTCTGCAAGAACGTGGTTTGGCTGAAGGCGGTGCTGATCGCTTGCAGGAACGTGGTCTGGCTGAAGGCGGTGCTGATCGTCTGCAGGAACGTGGCCTGGCTGAAGGCGGTGCTGATCGCTTGCAGGAACGTGGCTTGGCTGAGGGCGGTGCTGATCGCTTGCAGGAACGTGGTCTGGCTGAAGGTGGTGCCGATCGCCTGCAGGAACGTGGTCTGGCTGAAGGCGGTGCCGAGCGTCTGCTGAGCACCCACGTATAACCCCGCACTGTTGGCGGGCCCCCCCAAACCGGCCTGATCAGCCGGTTTTTTTTCGTCTTCGATTTGCCTGGGTATCCACACGATGTCGACTGAAGCGCTAAGCCGTGCCTCAACCCGGCAGCGGAATTACCCGCAGCGGCCTTACCGACTTGTAGGAAAAACTCGAATAGATCTCCTTGACGCAAGGCAAGGTCTGCAAGACCTCTCGGGCAAATTCACCGAACGATTCCAGGTCCTTGGCCACCACTTCCAGCAAAAAATCATAGCGCCCAGAGACGTTATGGCACGCCACAATTTCTGGGATGGCCAACAGACGTTGCTCGAACGCCCGGGCAATTTCCTGGGTGTGGCTTTCCATCATGATGCTGACGAACGCGGTCACCCCGTAGCCCAGTGCCTTGGGCGAGAGAATCGCCTGGTAGCCACTGATCACCCCACTTTCTTCCAAGGTGCGCACCCGACGCCAGCACGGTGAAGTGGTGAGCGCCACCCGCTCGGCCAACTCGGCCACGGTCAGGCGGGCATTGCCCTGCAACGCGTTCAAAAGGGCTTTATCGGTGCGGTCCAGCTTGATGGGCATAACGTGCCTCTAATCATTATTTTTATCGGTGTTTGATCCACAAACGCAGGTTTTTCCGGGCTTTTTTGCAAGGTTCATCCGTGGTTATGAGCATAGCATTGTAGGAAATAAGGAGCGCCCGACATGCACAATAAACACACCACATTCGGCTTTTCCACCCGTGCCATACACCACGGCTATGACCCCCAGGACCACCACGGCGCACTCGTCCCGCCGATCTATCTGTCTGCGACCTTCGCCTTTCCCACCGTCGAATACGGCGCCGCCTGCTTTGCCGGCGAAGCCAGCGGCCACTTCTATACGCGCATTTCCAACCCGACCCTGGCCCTGCTGGAGTCACGCATGGCCAGCCTGGAAAACGGCGAGGCCGCCGTGGCGTTCGGCTCCGGCATGGGCGCGATTGCCGCGACGTTCTGGACTCTGTTGCGCCCGGGCGACGAGATCATCGTCAGCCAGACGCTCTATGGTTGTACGTTCGCCCTGCTGCACCACGGCCTGAGCGAATTCGGCATCAAGGTGCGGCATGTCGACCTGACCGACCTCACCGCCCTGCAAGCAGCGTTCTCCCCGGCCACCCGCATGCTCTACTGCGAGACCCCGGCCAACCCCAACCTGCGCCTGATCGACATCGCCGTCGTGGCCGAACTGGCCCATCAGCAGCCGAATGTCACCGTGGTGGTCGATAACACTTATTGCACCCCCTATCTGCAACGCCCCCTGGAACTGGGCGCCGATGTGGTGGTGCACTCGGCCACCAAATACCTCAGTGGCCACGGCGACATCACCGCAGGCATCACGGTGAGCAACCAGGCCCTGGCGCAGCGCATTCGCCTGCAAGGGCTCAAGGACCTGACCGGCGCGGTGATGTCGCCCCAGGACGCCGCATTGCTGATGCGCGGCCTCAAGACCCTGGGCCTGCGCATGGACCGCCATTGCAGCAACGCCCAAGCGGTGGCCGAGGCGCTGCAGGCGCACCCTGCGGTGCAGTGGGTAACCTACCCCGGTCTGCGTTCTTTCCCACAATACGAACTGGCAAACCGGCAAATGAAACTGCCCGGCGGCATGATCGCCTTTGAACTCAAGGGCGGCCTCGAAACCGGCCAGCGCTTCATGAACGCACTGCAACTGTTCACCCGCGCAGTCAGCCTGGGAGATGCCGAATCACTGGCCCAACACCCGGCAAGCATGACCCACTCCACCTACACCCCCGAACAACGGGCGCAGCACGGTATCAGCGAGGGTCTGGTGCGTTTGTCGGTGGGGCTTGAAGACGTTGCCGACTTGCTGGCCGATATCCATCTGGCCCTGGCCAAGTGCAGCGCTGCCAACCTGCGGCCCATTGCGACAGCGGCGTATGCGATGAAATAGCGTCCAACCCCATGGGTTATGCGGTGCCTGGGCGACGGTCGGAAGGATCCGACTGCCGCTCTGCCTGTTTAATGTTTTTTTTCGCAGATTGGATCCCCCTCCTTTAGCCAGGCTGTACTAGCATGTCAGCGGCGGGACGCACTATCACTGCAGGTTATTCACATTAGTTACCTTCTTAACCCCCGTCGCTATAAGGCCCAATACCTGCACGAAACTCATGGACGAATTGATGAACTCACACCTGTTCCCACAGATAGGCAAGGTCATCGCCAGCACCGGCAGCCGCCATTTCCCACGCATGCTGCATGACCTGATCCTCACCCAATTGGCAGTGGACGCCACCCATATCACCCAATTGCAAGTCAGCCGCGAAGGCCTTGGCCGCCGCAAGATCAGCCCGGTGTACACCGATTCGGTGGCGGCTCTGGGCAGCGAGCAACTCGCCGCACAACTGCACCTCACGCGTCGCAAGGACGATGTGCGCTATGTGCTGTCGGTGTATCGCTCGCACCCGTCCGACAGCTTTTCCGCGCAAGAGCGCAGCATGCTCCAGGACTTCTCCACGCTGTTGCTGCCCATGGTGGAAAAACACATCACCGCCCTGCAGCCCTCGCTCCCGGACAGCCCGTGCGCAGTGCCTCAACCCCAGGGCATCGACACGTTGCGCCGACGCATCCAGGAGCGCCTGCTGCAATCGGGGCTGACCTTGTCCAACCGTGAACTGGAAGTGTGCGTAGGCCTGCTGGCCGGGCGCACCGCGCCGGAGTTGGCCGAGCAAT
>NZ_JBQEQE010000036.1:0-4013 GCF_052046095.1 Pseudomonas sp. 22072 | reverse complement strand
ACACCATCGAGAGCTACCTCAAGCGTGCGGCGATCAAGTTGGGGATCAGCGGACGGCACTCGTTGTTGCGGTGGATGTACTCGACCGAAGACTAAGATCGTTCCCACGCTCCGCGTGGGAATGGATCCCGTGACGCTCTGCGTCACTGTGGACGCAGAGCGTCCATGGCGGCGTTCCCACGCGGAGCGTGGGAACGATCAACACATCACCGCGCTGCAGCCCTCGCTCCCGGACAGCCCATGCGCAGTGCCTCAACCCCGGGGCATCGACACCTTGCGCCGACGCATCCAGGAGCGCCTGCTGCAATCGGAGCTGACCTTGTCCAACCGTGAACTGGAAGTGTGCGTAGGCCTGCTGGCCGGGCGCACCGCGCCGGAGTTGGCCGAGCAATTGGCGTTGAAGGTCAACACCATCGAGAGCTACCTCAAGCGTGCGGCGATCAAGTTGGGGATCAGCGGACGGCACTCGTTGTTGCGGTGGATGTACCCGACCGAAGACTAAGATCGTTCCCACGCTCCGCGTGGGAATGGATCCCGTGACGCTCTGCGTCACCGTGGACGCAGAGCGTCCATGGCGGCGTTCCCACGCAGAGCGTGGGAACGATCAGCAGCTCCCTCAGGTCAGTCCCGGGCCAGTGCCTCTATCGGGTCCAACCGCGCCGCATTCCGCGCCGGTACAAAACCAAACACAATGCCGATCAACGTCGAACAGGCAAACGCGGTAATGATCGAGCCCACCGAAAACACCATCTCCCACTCCTTCACAAACAGCGAAAACAGGTAGCCGATGGCGTAGGACAAGGAGATCCCGATGATCCCGCCGATCAGGCACACCATCACCGCCTCCACTAGAAACTGTTGGCGAATATCCGATTGCCGCGCCCCCACCGCCATGCGAATCCCGATTTCACGGGTGCGCTCGGTGACCGACACCAGCATGATATTCATCACACCAATACCGCCCACCAGCAAAGAAATCACCGCAATCAATGACAGCAACAGCGCGAGGGAGCGGCTGGTTTTCTGCACCGTCTGCATGATGCTGTCGAGGTTGTTGGTGAAAAAATCCTTGGTGCCATGGCGTTGCAGCATGAGCTTATTGACGTTGTCTTCCACCACCTTGCTCGGCTGGCCGTCCTTGATGCGCACGGTGATGCTGTCCAGATGACGCTGGCCCAGCAGACGGCCCGCCGCGGTTTCGTATGGCACCCACACGTTCAGGGCCTTGCTGGCGGCGAACATGTTTTTATTGTCCGCCGTCACCCCGATCACCGTGCACGGCAGGTTGCCTATCAGGATCACCTGGCCCAGCGGGTCGATGTTGGGCCCGAACAGGCGCTGGCGAGTATTGTGGTCGATCACCACCACCTGGGCCTGGCGCCGCGCATCGCTTTCGCTGAAGGTAATGCCGGCTTCAAGCTTGAGGCCCTTGACCTTGAAGTAGCGGTCACTGACACCATTGACCTGTGCATCCACGTCGATGTTGCCAAAGCGCAGCATCAGGTTGCGGCCCACCACCGGCGTGGCGCTGTCGACGTAATACAGCTGGTTCAGCGCGTCCACATCCGAGGGCATCAGCGTCTGGATCGCCGAGGCTCGACTGTCGCCAAAGCTGGTGCCGGAAAAGATATCGATGGTGTTGCTGCCAATCGCCTGGATGTCCTTGAGCACATAGCGCTTGGCGCCTTCGCCGATGGCCGAGATCGACACCACCGAGGTGATGCCGATGACAATCCCGAGCATGGTCAGCAAGGTGCGCATGCGGTGGGAGATCAGCGCCACCCACGCCATGTTGAACGCTTCCTTGAACAGCCCCAGGCTCGCCACCAGGCGCCGCGCCCCGCTGCGTCGGGGCTCGACCGGCGCCTCGACGGGCAATTCCAGGCCGACGCTGTCGTTGGCCTTGTCGCTGATGATCTCGCCATCACACACCTCGACAATGCGCTGGGCGTTCGCCGCGACCTTGGGGTCGTGGGTGACGATAATCACCGTGTGCCCCGCCGCGTGCAGTTCGGCGAGGATGCGCATCACCTCCTTGCCGCTGTGGGTGTCGAGGGCGCCGGTGGGCTCGTCGGCCAGGATCACTTCACCGCCATTCATCAAGGCCCGCGCGATACTCACCCGCTGCTGTTGCCCGCCGGACAGCTGGCTGGGCCGATGGCTGGTGTGGCCCGACAGGCCCAGGCGTGCCAGCAATTCCCCGGCGCGGCTATGGCGCTGGCTTTGCGGGGTGCCGGCGTAGATCGCCGGCATCTCCACGTTGTGCAAAGCGCTCAGGTGCGCGAGCAAATGGTAACGCTGGAAGATAAACCCAAAGTAATCACGCCGCAGCTCTGCCAGTTGCTCATCGCCCAGGGAGCGGGTTTCGATGCCATTGATCTTGTAGCTGCCGGCGGTAGCGTAATCCAGGCCACCGAGGATGTTCATCAGGGTCGACTTACCCGAACCGGAGGCGCCGATGATCGCCAGCATTTCCCCGGCATGGATGGTCAGGTCGATGCCCTTGAGCGCGATGAATTCACGCTCGCCGGCCATGAAGCTGCGGGTGATGCCCTTGAGTTCCAACAGAGGCTGGGTCATGACTCAACTCCCCGCCACGGCAGGTGTAGCATCGCCGATCACCACGGTGTCGCCCTCGGCCAGGCCGTCCAGGATCTGCACCTTGACGTTGTTATTGATACCGGTCTTCACCGTGCGGGCGACCGCCTTGCCCTTGGCATCCAGCACCCGCACGTCGTAGCGGCCATCGGCATTGCGCACGCCCAGCGCCGCCACGGGCACTATCAGCGCGGCCTGGGCGGTGTCGAGCACGATGCGCACCTGGGCGGTCATGGCGATGCGCAGGCGGTGCTCTGGGTTGGGCACGTCGAACAACGCGTTGTAAAACACCGCGGTGTTTTGCTTCGGCGTGCCGGCGGTCTGGGTTTCAAGAAAGTTCTGCGGCGCCGGCTCGGTGCCGCGCAGCTTGGCGTAATAGCGCTTGTCCGCCTCGCCGAGAATGGTGAAGTACACCTGCTGGCCGGGGCTGATATGAATCACATCCGCTTCCGACACTTGGGCCTTGACGGTCATGGTGTCCAGGTCTGCCAGCTTGAGCAGCACGGGCGCCAACTGGCTGGCGATCACGGTCTGGCCTTCCTGGGTGACAATACCCACCACGTCGCCGTCGATGGGCGCGTTGATGCGGGTATAGGCCAGGTTGACCTTGGCGGTGTCGATCTCGATGTGCGCGCTTTTGATCTGTGCGTCCAGGGACAGCAGGTTGGCCTGCTGCACCTGGTAGGTCGATTCGGCGTCTTCGAAATCCTGGCGTGACACCGACTCGTCGGCCTGCAAGCCTTTGTAGCGTTCATATACAGACTTGGCCTGCTTGAGCTGCGCGGCTGTCGCCCGGCGTTGGGCCTGGAGGTTTTCTTCATCGACCTGGGCTTTGCGCAGGGTGTTCTGCAGGATCAAGGGGTCGATTTCAGCCAGCCATTGGCCCTTCTTTACCTTGTCGCCGACTTTGACTTTCAGCGACTTGAGCTGGCCAGAGACCTGGGCACCGACGTCGACTTGTTTGACGCCTTCGAGCAGGCCGGTGGCCAATACCGCGTTTTCGATATCGCCGCGTTCTGCGGTCGCGGTGAGGTATTGGGGGGCGTCGGCGGGGGCGTTTACGGTGTAGATGGCCAGGCCGATTGCGACGGCCACTGAAGCCAGAATGCCGATTTTGCGGAATTTAGACGTTTGCATGGTTGGCTTCTTGATTGAGTACAAATATGGTTGCGCGCTGACGCTGGCCTGGGTAAAGACCTGACAGCCGACCCCTGTCTACCTGACGCTCCCCGGTCCAAATGTGGGAGCTGGCTTGCCTGCGATGGCGGCCTTCTGGTCGACCATTTAGTTGGGTTGGAATGCGTACATATCCATTCCTGCGGTAACGGCCACCTAGGGTTCCGCTCTTACAGCGGCTCACTTTTGAAAAGCGCAAAAGTAAGCAAAACGCTCTTGCCCCACCACTCGGCACCTCGC
>NZ_JBQEQE010000035.1:15171-43124 GCF_052046095.1 Pseudomonas sp. 22072 | reverse complement strand
TTATCGCAGGCAAGCCAGCTCCCACATTCGATGGCGTTATTGGCCAGAGTTGATGGTGATTTTTTTTACCGCACCTTGTTCCAGATCCCACTTTTTCAAGATCTTGCCGTAAGTCCCGTCATCAATCATGCCCTGCAATGCCTCACTGATCGCCGTGACCAACTCGGTATTGCTCTTCTCAATCCCAAGCCCGGTGAATTGCTTGGAAATCGCCAGGCCCACCGGCTTGTACTTGCCTTTGTCCAGCGACATCAAATAAGGAATGGTCTCGCTGCCCTGCATCGCCGCATCCAGGCGGTTCTGCTGCAACTGCGCCCGGGCATCTGCCGAGCCTTCGGTGCCGATCACCACGATTGCCGGCTTACCCGCCGCTTCGCAGTTTGCCTTGCTCCAGGCGGTAATTTCAGACGGCCAGGTGGTGCGGCGGCTGGTGCCGACTTTTTTACCGCACAGGTCGGTCAATTCCTTGATCTCTTCGCGCTTGGCCAAAGTGTAGAGCTGCGGGCCGCTGGTGAAGTAGTCGATGAAGGTCACGGCTTTCTGGCGCTCGGCGGTATCGGTCATGCCCGACAGCACGATGTCCACGCGCTTGGTGGTCAGGCCGCTGAGCATCTGTTCGAAGCCGGTTTCCTGCCATTTGATCTTCACGCCCAGTCGCTCGGCCAGGGCGTTGCCCAGGTCGAAATCGAAACCGGTGAGTTTGTTGGTGGCCGGGTCCTTGAAGTCCATCGGCGGGTAGTTCGGCACGATGGCCGCGCTGATCTCACCCTTGTCCTTGATGGCTTGCGGCAAGGCCGCGAATACACACGAGGAGGCCATCAGGCCTGCAAGCAAAGTAGGGATAAACATCTTCTTCATGGGGGCGTTCTCGTTAGTTTTTTAGTTAAGTGCGAACGGCAGAAATAAAGCTTTGGGTACGCGGGTTTTGTGGGCTTATTAGAATGTCTTCCGGGCTGCCGGCTTCCACAATCTGGCCGGCGTCCATAAACACCATGCGGTTGGACACTTCGCGAGCGAAGCCCAATTCATGGGTGACCACGATCATGGTCATGCCGGTGGTGGCCAAATCGCGCATCACCGACAGCACTTCGCCTACCAGCTCCGGGTCGAGGGCTGAGGTGGGTTCGTCAAACAGCATCAACTTGGGGCGCATCGCCAAGGCCCGGGCAATTGCCACACGCTGTTGCTGGCCGCCGGACAACTCCACCGGGTAGGCATTGCGCTTATCCGCCAGGCCAACGCGGGCCAGCAGTTCCAGCGCATCTTCGATGGCTTCCTTGGGCGAGCGCTTGAGCACCTGGCACGGGCCTTCGATGATGTTTTGCAACACAGTCATGTGCGGGAACAAATTGAACCGCTGGAACACCATGCCGGTGGCCAGGCGCTGGCGGGCGATCTGCGCTTCGTTCATCTCGTGCAGCTTGTTTCCGACCACTCGATAACCAACCAATTCGCCATCGACCCACAGGCCGCCCTTGTCGATCTTTTCCAGCTGATTGACGCAACGCAGCAGGGTACTTTTGCCCGAGCCGGACGGGCCGATGATGCACATCACCTCGCCTTGCTCGACCTCTATATTGATGTCACGCAGGGCGTGATACTGGTCGTAATACTTGTTCAGGTTGACAGCCTTGACGATGCTTCTCATGGGGCAAATCTCCTCAACCCAGGCTTACGAACGCTTGCCGGCGCCGCGGGCAAAACGACGCTCGAGGCGGCTTTGACCGAATGAAAGAACAGTCACCACCGCCAGGTACCAGATGCCCGCCACAATCAGCAGCTCCATCACCCGGGCGTTGGCGTAGTAGATGTTTTGCGCGTTGTGCAACAGCTCCGAGTACTGGATGACACTGGCCAGGCTGGTCATTTTCACCATGCTGATGAACTCGTTGCCTACGGGCGGGATGATCACGCGCATCGCCTGCGGCAGAATGATCCTGCGCAGCGCCTGCAGGCTCGGCATGCCGATGGACTTGGCCGCCTCGTATTGGCCGGTGTCCACCGACAGCAAGCCGGCACGCACCACTTCAGCGGTATAGGCGCCCTGGTTGATGCTCAAGCCGAGCAGGGCGGCCACGAAGGGCGTCATCAGGTCGACGGTGTCGATGCTGAACAGGCCCGGAATCGCGATCACCGGGAAGATCAACGCCAGGTTGAACCACAGCAGCAGCTGCAAAATCAGCGGTGTACCGCGAAACAACCAGGTGTAGGTGATGGCCACGTAACGCAGGATCGGGTTGGCCGACATGCGCATGATCGCCGTGATCACTCCGATCACTACGCCCAATGCCATCGCCAGGATCGACATGACGATGGTGTTCACCAGGCCCCAGAGGATGGCTTGCGACGTAAGGAACTGGCCAATGTAGGACCATTCGATCTGGCCATTGGCAAACGCGCGCAACAGCGCCGCCAACACAATCACGATCAGGGTGGCAAAAAACATCCGCCCGTAATAGCGCCGCGGCACGTGCTCGTACTGGGTGATATCGAACTGGTTTTCGGACAACTTGCGCTCGGCTTCCAAGCGCTCGGCCGGGGTTTGGTTCATGCTGCTACTCCAAAATTTATTCTTGATGCGTGATCGTTCCCACGCTCCGCGTGGGAACGCCGCCTCGGACGCTCCGCGTCCCGCCGTTGGCGCGTAACGTGACGACGCGGAGCGTCACGGGATGCATTCCCACGCAGTGCGTGGGAACGATCGTCACCGGCTTAAATCCGAAATCCTTGATAACTTTCAGTCCACTTTTGCTGAGCCGCCAACGCCATCTTCAACCGTCCAATCTGCTCCTTCACCCGCTCCGGCGCCGTCCCACCCCACCCACTACGCGCCGCAATCGCCGCCTCCAGGGTCAGGCAGTCGCGCACGTCCGGGGTGAGTCGCCCATCCACCTCGGCCAACATCGCCGGTGAGGCTTGCCACAACTCAATCTCATGCTGCTCACAGGCCTGCACCAGCGCGCCGGTAATCTCGTGGGCCTCCTTGAACGGCACACCACGGGTGGCCAGCCAGTCCGCCACCTCAGTCGCCAAGGTAAAGCCCATTGGCGCCTGGCGCCGCAACTCCTCTACCTGCACCTTCATGGTCGCCACCATGCCGGCCATCGCCGGCAATACCAGCAGCAAGGTGTCCACGCTATCCAACACGCAGTGCTTGTCTTCACTCAAATCGCGGTTGTACGACAGCGGCAACGACTTGAGCGTCGACATCAGCCCGGTCAGGTTGCCGATCAAACGCCCGGCCTTGCCCCGCGCCAATTCGGCAATGTCCGGGTTCTTTTTCTGCGGCATGATCGAACTGCCGGTGGCGTAGGCATCGTCCAGCACTACCCAGCGAAACTGGCGCGACGACCACAGGCAAAACTCCTCCGACAGCCGCGAAATATTCACCCCGAGCATGCCGGCCACAAACAGGAACTCCGCCACATGGTCACGGCTGGCGACGGCGTCTATGGAGTTTTCGCATGGCCCGGTGTAACCCATTTCCCTGGCCGAGTGCTCTGGCTGACGCGCTATCGCCGAACCTGCCATGGCGGCCGCGCCCAACGGCGACAGGGCCGTACGCGCATCCCAATCCACCAGGCGCTGCACATCGCGCAGCATCGACTGCGCGTGGGCCAGCAAGTGATGGGCAAACACAATGGGTTGCGCCTGCTGCAAATGGGTGAAGCCCGGGCAGATGTTCTGCACATGTTGCTCGGCCTGCTCAACCAGCGCCTGCTGCAAACCCAGCACCTCGTTGGCGATGGTGCGCGCATGGTCGCGCAGGAACAGGCGCAGATCATTGGCCGTCTGGTCATTGCGCGAGCGTCCGGCACGCAACTTGCCGCCCAGGGCGCCCAGGCGCTCGGTCAATACGCGTTCGATAAAGGTGTGTACGTCCTCGTCATCCAGGGTGGGATGCAGGCGCCCGGCGGCAAAATCCTCACCGATGCGGTCCAGGGCCTCGAGGGTACGCAAAGTCTCCGACTCATCCAGCAACCCAGCGCGCTGCAACTCACGGGCATGGGCGCAGGAGCCGGCCAGGTCGTAGGGCGTCAGGCGAAAATAGCGCTCAGGGCAACGCGACAACGCGGCCAACGCCGCAGACGGACCGGTCTTGAAACGAGCGCCCCAAAGGCGGTCGGTGGGCTGGGACATGGGTATTCCTCACGCTTGTTTTTAGAAGAGTCGGAGGCAGTTTCAACAGACGTTTATCGGTGTAGAACCGGCATCTGACGCGCCGTATTCAAGGTTGCCAAGGGCGGATGTTTATGTTCATTATCGCCGCCTGGCTATGTTCAAGGATTGGGTTCAAGCCTGTTGAATATGGCACTCGAGGTCAACGCGCATTATGGAAACCCCACTTTCCACTTCTGGAAACCTGCCGCCAAAACCCGGCACACGAGCACCGCTGCAACTGAGTGGGCTGGACTTCAAATTGCTGCGGGTATTTATGGCCGTGGTCGAAGCCGGCGGCTTCAGTGCTGCGCAAAACGAGCTGAACGTGGGCCTGGCGGCCATCAGCAAACAGATCTCCGACCTGGAGATTCGCATCGGCATGCGCCTGTGCACACGGGGCCGCGAAGGGTTCGGGCTGACCGAAGAAGGCAAGTTGGTGTATCAAGCATCCATCGAGTTATTTACCTCAGTGGACAGTTTTCGCGACAAGCTTAGTTCGGCGCAAAACGAACTGATCGGCGACCTGAGTGTGGGCGTTATTGATAACACCGTCTCTGATGTCAATTCCCCGCTGATTACCGCTCTGGGCAACTTACATCGCCAATCGCCAAAAATAAGATTGCGCCTACACGCCTCTCAATTGGACGAAGTTGAACGCGGAGTAGTGGAAGGGCGCCTGGTCGCCGGCATCGTCCCGGTGTACCAACGCCGTGAAGAATTCGACTACTTCCCGCTCTACGAAGAAAAGGCCCACGCCTACTGCGCCGTAGGGCATCCCTTGTTCACTGCGAGCGACATCACCCCCGATGCGCTTCGCCAATACGAAGTGGTGAACCATCGGTATGCGATCCATCGCGACAAGGCCAACTTCGTCGGCCACGACAGCCAGTCCGCCTCGGCTTCACAAGTGGAAGCCGTCGCCATCCTGATCCTCACCGGCCGCTTCCTGGGCTTTCTGCCAGAACACTACGCCACGCCACTGGTGAGGGAAGGGCGCCTGCGCGCACTGTGCCCACAGCAGGTTCATTTAAGCACCGCGTTCAACCTGATCCTGCGCCACAACGCGCCGAGAAGCCCGATGGTAAAAGCCTTTGCCACAGCGCTGGGTGTAGACCTGAAGACTTCGGCCTAAGCCTCAACAAAGCTCAAATGTGGGAGCTGTCGAGCCCCAGCGAGGCTGCGATGGGATCGCCTCGGTCTCCCCGCCAACCTCATCCCCCCGCATCACCGCTGCAACCGAGCTCGCTTTTTCTTCTTCGCATGAAAATGCCGAAAATGCGCATCCTGCGCCGCCGCCAACAACTCCCGATCCCCACGCGTATCGCCCCAGGCCCTGAGCCGATACTCCCCCAGGTCGCCATAAACCGCTTCAAGGCGCAGCACCTTGTTCTCACAACGGCAATTATTCCCGGTGAGTTTGCCGGTCAGCACCCCATCCACCACCTCAAGTTCAGTGCCGATCAAACGAATGCCAAGCCGGTCGGCAAACGGCTGCAACACCAACGCCGGCGACGCCGAACACAGCGTCACCACCGCCCCGGACTTCACCTCATCCGCCACTGACTGCAACCCGCTCGGGCGCATCAGCTTGCTCCAGCGCGCCTGGCAATATTTCTGCGCTTGCTGCTCAACCCAAGCCTTCTCCACCCCGGTCATAAAGGTGCGAATCAACTGCGCCTTCAACTCATCCCGGCTGATCTGCCGCACCAAAAACCGCAACCCCGGCACCGCCAGCTTGACCATCCGGCCATAAAACTCACCGGGGCCAAAGGCAAACTTGAGGAAGGGCACGAAACTGTCGTGGTGGGTGAGGGTGCCGTCGAAGTCAAAGACGGAAAGTACTTTGGCGTCTGCGGGGCCGGCTTCGAGCATGTCTGGGTTCACGGGTTGGCCTCGGTCCTATCTAATAGTTTTTAAGCATGCATCAGCTGTGACAGCAGGAGTCTACTCCCGTGCCAATCTTCCGATCTTGGCGTAAATCTCTTCGGTAAAACCGGTGACAACGCTGATGGCAATTGGGGCACAAGGCTACAGCATTGGGGGGGCGATCCGAACCCTTCCGGGCCAGGTGTTTGAGGTGATGTACTTCAAGAAATAGCAAATTCCTTTTTTACCGACGAAAAAAAGCCCTGAACATGCCAGGGCTTCCTTTAGTGCTTAGTCCGGATCAATCCCAGCTCAACGCGCCGCCGGTCTGATACTCGATCACACGGGTCTCGAAGAAGTTCTTCTCTTTCTTCAAGTCCATGATCTCGCTCATCCACGGGAACGGGTTAGTCGTGCCTGGGTACTCTTCCTTCAAGCCGATCTGCGACAGGCGACGGTTAGCGATGAACTTCAGATAGTCTTCCATCATCGCCGCATTCATACCCAACACCCCGCGAGGCATGGTATCCCGAGCATATTCGATCTCCAGCTGCGTCCCTTGCAGGATCATCTGGGTCGCTTCTTCCTTCATCTCGGCGTCCCACAGGTGTGGGTTTTCGATTTTGATCTGGTTGATCACGTCGATACCGAAGTTCAGGTGCATCGACTCATCGCGCAGGATGTACTGGAACTGCTCGGCCACGCCGGTCATTTTGTTGCGGCGGCCCATGGACAGGATCTGGGTGAAGCCGCAGTAGAAGAAGATGCCTTCCAGCACGCAGTAGTAGGCGACCAGGTTGCGCAGCAGCTCTTTGTCGGTGTCGACGGTGCCGGTTTCGAACTTCGGATCGGAGATCGAGCGGGTGTACTTCAGGCCCCAGGCGGCCTTTTTGGCGACCGATGGAATCTCGTGGTACATGTTGAAGATCTCGCCTTCATCCATGGCCAGCGATTCGATGCAGTACTGGTAGGCGTGTGTGTGGATCGCTTCTTCGAAGGCCTGGCGCAGGATGTACTGGCGGCACTCCGGGTTGGTGATCAGGCGGTACACGGCCAGCACCAGGTTGTTGGCTACCAGGGAGTCGGCGGTGGAGAAGAAGCCCAGGTTGCGCATGACGATACGGCGTTCGTCGTCGGTCAGGCCTTCGGGGTTTTTCCACAGGGCGATGTCGGCGGTCATGTTGACCTCTTGCGGCATCCAGTGGTTGGCGCAGCCGTCGAGGTACTTCTGCCAGGCCCAGTCGTACTTGAATGGCACGAGTTGGTTGAGGTCGGCGCGGCAGTTGATCATGCGCTTTTCGTCAACGGCGACGCGGGCGGAGGCGCCTTCGAGCTCGGCGAGGCCTTCGGCGACGTCGAGTTTGTCCAGGGCGGCCTTGGC
The DNA here is from genome assembly GCF_052046095.1 of Pseudomonas sp. 22072. NCBI lineage: Bacteria > Pseudomonadati > Pseudomonadota > Gammaproteobacteria > Pseudomonadales > Pseudomonadaceae > Pseudomonas > Pseudomonas sp. 22072. Next base: position 35,716 of record NZ_JBQEQE010000035.1, on the reverse strand, counting down.
GCGCACGATGGCGGCGGAGTCGTTGGCGGTGACGGCGCGGGCTTCCACGGCGGCAGCGGCGCCGGCACCGTCGAGGCGGTCCATGTTGGCTTCGGTGGCGTGGCCGGCGTTGGCGCCTTTGGCGGCTACTTCGCCTTCTTCTTCTTTGTCGAATTCGTCCCAGCTCAGCATGACGTGTCGTCTCCTGCGTGAGGGCTCAAAGGTGCCCGTGTGAAACCGGATGGTTGGGTGTTCACACGGCCCTAGGGCCGCGGTGGATCTTAAGGAATCGTTTGTTGCAGCTAGCGCACGCATTAAACGGAATAGGGCTACGGGTGCTCTGCGTGAGGCTTGAGGGGCGCAGCAGCAGGTGCAAGCTCGCGCGGGATGCCTCAGGTCTGGCTCTTCATCCCTGTGTAAAGGGATATTGCAGGCCCGATTTACCCGCGCATTATAGGGAAAAAATTGGGTTTGTGTTGTGGTGGATGACCGCAGTGGAGGAGCTGAATGTAGATTTTTCCAGCCACGGCAAGGGTTTGCAGGGGGATTGTTGCTTGAGCGATTTTTAATTGGTGCGCAGATGCTTTCGCGATCTCTGGACGCTTGTGATGCCAATGCGCTTCGATCTGGCTCACAGATACGGAGGCAGGAGGGGGGCTACAGCATTTACTGCCCCCGCGAGGGTGCGTTACTTTTTAACCGGGAATGTCACATCAAAATTACCGGAAGATATTTTTTCTTCGGTTTGCGAGTTAATTAATTCAAAGGTACCTGTGGCACGGCCTGAATTTTCATCCCAGTCGCATTTAACGTTTCCCGCATTGGCGCTCCACGCGGAAGTGCCCAGTTTTATATAGGTTTGTACATTGTCTGAGGGTAAGGGGATTGCGCCTTGGTTGAACTCCTCACGCAGGATGGTGATTTGAACGTAACTGTCGTAGCTTGAAAGTTTTGGTAAAAAATACAAATAAGCTGCTCTCTGGTCAACTTCACCACGGATCTCTTTGAAATGGATGACCGCACTCCCGCTTCCTGTCGCTTTAGCTAAATCACGCGGGTCTTTTTTTAAAATCGTCATGGTTTTTGCTCCTCAGTCGTTGCGTATGATATTTGTCTTGCCGCATCCTTCTTGATGCGACAGGCATGACAAACTCGGAGTCTCATTCAAACACGCACTTAAAACTGAGGTAACTGTCAGAGTTGACAGGTTTAAAGAAGTAATTGGAATTATGTGAGGTATTTATCAGTAAAAAAATCATATGCGGGAAGGAGCAGTGGCTCGGTCATCACTGAGGGCTGGAGTAGCCGCCCGAGATAATGCTCCTCGTCGCAACAATGATTACTTTATAGACATGGATTTTGATGGGGCGAAGCAAGGGCTGTTAGCCGTTAGAGCAACCATTGCCCATTACTTGATAGTTGAGAATATGACGCTGGCCTTGAGAATCTTCATATTCCATCTTCACCGGTACAACTTCGCAGACTTCTGGAATGCTGCTCATGGACAAGACTTTGGCCACATCCAAGTGCGTGCTATAGGTGTAGTTCTCGACAATCGGGGCGTTCTGGCCGGCCAGTTCAGTCGGGGCTTCGTCCGCCAGGGCAGCGGTGGCGCACAGGCTGCTCAGGGCGATCACTAATAACGCTTTCATTGCTTCATTACCTTCTTCAGGGCGAAAGGGTGCACGGGGCCCTTGTGAGGCCGCGTGTGTCACTTAAAAGTTGGGAAGTTCGGATTAACGTTGCCTTCGTGGGGGCTGTTGCGTTGTTAATCAGAGTGCCTTGTTGGCGGAGTTGATTTTAGGCGCCTCGGTTATATTCATATACCCGTGCTTTTGATAAACACTTTTGGCGGTTTTTGTAACAATCCCTCAATCAAGATTTTTTCAGAGACCTGCCAGGCGTCGCAGCACGCGGGCCAGAGCGGTGAAACGGCATAGCAGGGCAATTTGTAGGGTCTTGTTACTACCATCGTCGAATGGTTCTATAGGCCCACCCCGGCTACAACAGGGGCCATACAACAACAACTATGTCACCGAGGTAAGAAAGATGAGTGCGGCTTCCCTGTACCCCGTTCGCCCCGAAGTAGCAGCCAATACGCTGACCGACGAGGCGACCTACAAGGCCATGTACCAGCAGTCGGTGGTCAACCCCGATGGCTTCTGGCGCGAGCAAGCCAAGCGCCTTGACTGGGTCAAGCCTTTCACCGCGGTGAAGCAGACCTCTTTCGACGACCACCATGTCGACATCAAATGGTTCGCCGATGGCACCCTGAACGTTTCCTACAATTGCCTGGACCGTCACCTCGCCGAGCGTGGCGACCAGATCGCAATCATCTGGGAGGGCGACGACCCTGCCGAGAGCCGCAACATCACCTACCGCGAGTTGCATGAAGAAGTCTGCAAGTTCGCCAACGCCTTGCGCGGCCAGGACGTGCACCGCGGCGATGTGGTGACTATCTATATGCCGATGATCCCCGAAGCCGTGGTCGCCATGCTGGCTTGTACCCGTATCGGCGCGGTCCATTCGGTGGTGTTTGGCGGTTTTTCCCCGGAAGCCCTGGCCGGTCGCATCATCGACTGTAAGTCAAAAGTGGTGATTACCGCTGACGAAGGCATCCGTGCCGGTAAGAAGATTCCGCTTAAGGCTAACGTTGACGACGCACTGACCAACCCGGAAACCAGCAGTATCCAGAAGGTGATCGTGTGCAAGCGCACCAATGGTGCGATCAAGTGGAACCAGCATCGCGACATCTGGTACGAAGACCTGATGAAAGTGGCGGGCACCGTCTGCGCGCCAAAAGAGATGGGCGCCGAAGAAGCGCTGTTCATCCTCTATACCTCCGGCTCTACCGGCAAGCCCAAGGGTGTGCAGCACACCACCGGTGGCTACTTGCTCTATGCGGCCCTGACCCACGAGCGCGTATTCGACTATCGCCCAGGCGAAATCTACTGGTGCACCGCCGACGTCGGCTGGGTCACTGGCCACACCTACATCGTCTACGGCCCGCTGGCCAATGGCGCGACCACGCTGCTGTTCGAAGGCGTGCCGAACTACCCGGACATCACCCGCGTGGCGAAGATCGTCGACAAGCACAAGGTCAACATCCTCTACACCGCACCGACCGCGATCCGCGCCATGATGGCCTCCGGCACCGCCGCCTGTGAAGGCGCCGACGGCAGCAGCCTGCGCCTGTTGGGTTCTGTGGGTGAGCCGATCAACCCGGAAGCCTGGGACTGGTACTACAAGAACGTCGGCCAATCCCGTTGCCCGATCGTCGACACCTGGTGGCAGACCGAAACCGGTGCCACGCTGATGAGCCCACTGCCAGGCGCCCATGCGTTGAAGCCGGGTTCGGCGGCACGGCCGTTCTTCGGTGTGGTGCCGGCGCTAGTGGACAACCTGGGCAACATCATCGAAGGCGCCGCCGAAGGCAACCTGGTGATTCTGGATTCCTGGCCAGGCCAGGCGCGTACCCTGTACGGCGACCATGACCGTTTTGTCGACACCTACTTCAAGACCTTCCGCGGCATGTACTTCACCGGTGACGGCGCCCGTCGCGATGAAGATGGTTACTGGTGGATCACGGGCCGTGTGGATGACGTGTTGAACGTGTCCGGCCACCGCATGGGTACTGCCGAGATCGAGAGCGCCATGGTTGCGCACCCCAAAGTCGCCGAGGCGGCGGTGGTGGGTGTGCCCCACGACATCAAGGGGCAGGGCATTTATGTGTATGTCACCTTGAAGAATGGTGAAGAGCCCAACGAAGCACTGCGCCTGGAGCTGAAAAACTGGGTGCGCAAGGAAATCGGGCCGATTGCCTCGCCGGACGTAATCCAATGGGCGCCTGGGTTGCCGAAAACGCGCTCGGGGAAAATCATGCGGCGCATTTTGCGCAAGATCGCCACGGCTGAATACGACGGGTTGGGGGATATCTCCACCCTGGCAGATCCGAGTGTGGTGGCGCATTTGATTGAAACGCACAAGACCATGAACGTCGCGTAAGCGGGGTAGGTGGGACAGAGCCCCATTCGGTGGAAGCCGGATGGGGCTTTTTTTGGGGACTCAGAAGCACCGAGGTTCAATGTGGGAGCTGGCTTGCCTGCGATAGCTATTTATCAGTTAGCCCATCTTTGGCTGATACACCGTTATCGCAGGCAAGCCAGCTCCCACAGTTCAGATCGCATTTCATAAAGGGGTGTGGGTGGCGGTCTGACAGAGTCGCATCACGACCAAGCCAATAAATATCGGTTTTCCCGGTGGGACGTTTCTGAATGTTACCGGCCCGCCCAAATGTGTAACCACCCGCACAAAGCTGGGGCAATGGACCACGCCCACGCCCCGAAAAACCGCGTTCTAGACACCCCAAAAAATAAGATTAAACGCCAGACTTGCCGTGCTAGAAGGGTTTGCGAATAATAGGCCCGCAATTTGCAGCATCATCAGGTTTAATATCTTTTGTCTCTGCATAAAATTCAGAGGCTGTCAATGTGTTGGAACCGCTTTCTCAGTGCTTCTGTAAATTGTTGTCGCATTGAGGAAATATCGGCTTCCGGCCTGTCGTTAGAATGCCGATCACTCGCTCGTCGTCGCAGGTGTCGCCCGCGCAGGACGCAGCACCGCTATTCGGTTACACCTTCGCCGCATCGTGGGCCATGGCTCATACTGCTGTTTTTGCCCTATACCGATGGAGTCCCAAGATGAAGAAACTCGTGCTGTTGGGCGCCCTGGCGCTGTCCGTGCTGTCCATGCAGGCTTTCGCCGAAGGCAAGCCGCTGAAAATTGGTATCGAAGCGGCTTACCCTCCGTTTGCCTCGAAGGCGCCGGATGGCAGCATCGTCGGTTTTGACTACGACATCGGCAACGCGCTGTGCAAGCAGATGGACGTGAAATGCACCTGGGTTGAGCAAGAGTTCGACGGCCTGATCCCGGCGTTGAAAGTGCGCAAGATCGACGCGATCCTGTCATCCATGTCCATCACTGACGACCGCAAGAAATCGGTGGACTTCACCACTCGCTACTACCTGTCCCCTGCGCGTCTGGTGATGAAGGAAGGCACCACCGTCAGCGACAGTCTGGATGAGTTGAAGGGCAAGAAGATCGGTGTGCAGCGCGGTTCGATCCACGACCGTTTCGCCCGTGAAGTCCTGGCGCCAAAAGGTGCGGATATCAAGGGTTACAGTACCCAGAACGAAATCTACCTGGACGTGGCCGCCGGTCGTCTCGACGGTACCGTGGCTGACGCCACCCTGCTGCAAGACGGTTTCCTGAAAACCGACGCCGGCAAAGGCTACGCGTTTGTAGGCCCATCGTTCACCGAAGCCAAATACTTCGGCGACGGTATCGGCATCGCAGTGCGCAAAGGCGACAAGGAAAACCTTGAACGCATCAACGCGGCCATCGCTGCAATCCGTGCCAACGGCGAATACAAGAAAATCCAGGACAAGTACTTCGACTTCGATATTTACGGCGCTGACGCCAAGTAACTCATCGCAGCTGTCTGTCCGAAATGGCGCAAGCAACAGTCATCCTGAAGTTTGCGCCATTTTTTCATCCCCCTTTTCGAGGACCTGAATCATGTTGAAAGGCTACGGGGCCGTTATCCTCGATGGCGCTTGGTTGACGCTTCAGCTCGCCTTGTCGTCCATGGCCTTGGCCATTGTTCTGGGTCTGATCGGGGTCGCGTTACGCCTGTCGCCGGTGCGCTGGTTGGCTTGGCTGGGTGACTTGTACTCCACGGTGATCCGCGGGATCCCCGACCTGGTGCTGATCCTGCTGATTTTCTATGGCGGCCAGGACTTGCTTAACCGCGTCGCGCCGCTATTGGGCTTTGACGACTATATCGACTTGAACCCCTTGGCCGCCGGTATCGGCACCCTGGGTTTCATCTTTGGCGCCTACCTGTCGGAAACTTTCCGTGGCGCCTTCATGGCCATTCCCAAGGGGCAGGCTGAAGCCGGCCTGGCGTATGGCATGAGCAGCTTCCAGGTGTTTTTCCGGGTGATGGTGCCGCAGATGATTCGGCTGGCGATCCCTGGGTTTACCAACAACTGGCTGGTATTGACCAAGGCCACCGCGCTGATTTCGGTGGTAGGTCTGCAAGACATGATGTTCAAGGCCAAGCAGGCGGCAGACGCCACCCGCGAGCCTTTTACCTTCTTCCTCGCAGTGGCGGCGATGTACCTGGTGATCACCAGCGTGTCGTTGCTGGCCTTGCGTTACCTTGAGAAGCGCTACTCGGTAGGCGTAAGGGCGGCTGATCTATGATCTTCGACTACAACGTCATCTGGGAGGCCATGCCGCTGTACCTTGGCGGCTTGCTGACCACCCTGAAACTGCTCGCTATCTCGCTGTTCTTCGGCCTGCTCGCGGCCTTGCCCCTGGGCTTGATGCGCGTGTCCAAGCAGCCGATCGTCAACGGCGTGGCCTGGCTTTACACCTACGTGATCCGCGGCACGCCGATGCTGGTGCAGCTGTTTTTGATCTACTACGGCCTGGCACAGTTCGAAGTGGTGCGCGAAAGCTTCCTGTGGCCGCTGCTGTCCAGCGCAACGTTCTGTGCGTGCCTGGCGTTTGCGATCAATACCAGCGCCTACACCGCCGAAATTATCGCCGGTAGCCTCAAGGCCACGCCTAACGGTGAGATCGAAGCGGCCAAGGCCATGGGCATGTCGCGCTACAAACTGTACCGCCGCATCCTGTTGCCGTCGGCCCTGCGCCGTGCGCTGCCGCAGTACAGCAACGAAGTGATCATGATGCTGCAGACCACCAGCCTGGCGTCCATCGTTACCCTGATCGACATCACCGGTGCCGCGCGTACGGTCAATGCCCAGTATTACCTGCCGTTCGAAGCCTATATCACCGCTGGCGTGTTCTACCTGTGCCTGACCTTCATCCTGGTGCGCCTGTTCAAGTTGGCCGAGCGCCGCTGGCTGAGCTACCTGGCTCCACGGAAGCACTGATATGGAACGTATCGATCATCTGCTGCCCTGGGGGCATTTGGGCTGCGAGCGCCAACTGAGCGTGTTCCGCTTTGGCAGCGGCGAGCGCAAGGCCTATATCCAGGCCAGCCTGCACGCCGATGAGTTGCCGGGTATGCGTGCCGCGTGGGAACTGAAAAAACGCCTCACAAAGCTGGAGCAGCAGGGCGCCCTCAACGGCGTGATCGAGCTGGTGCCGGTGGCTAACCCGATGGGCCTTGGCCAGCTGTTGCAAGGCAGCCACCAGGGGCGTTTCGAAGTGGGCAGCGGCAAGAACTTCAATCGCGACTTCGTTGAGCTGAGCGAGCCGGTCGGTGCATTGTTGCAAGGCAAACTGGGTGATGACCCGCACGCCAATGTGCGCATGATTCGCCAGGCCATGAGCGATACGCTGGCCGCCTTGCCCGAGCCGAGCAGCCAGTTGCAAGGCATGCAGCGTATCCTGCTGAGCCATGCGTGCACCGCTGATGTGGTGCTGGACTTGCATTGCGACGCCGAAGCCGCACTGCACATGTACGCGCTGCCCCAACACTGGCCGCAGTGGCGGTCGCTGTCGGCACATCTGAATGTGAAGGTCGGCCTGCTGGCGGAAGATTCCGGCGGCAGTTCGTTTGACGAGGCGTGCTCGTTGCCGTGGCTGCGTTTGTCGCGCATGTTCCCGCAGGCGCAGATTCCGCTGGCCTGCCTGGCAACGACGTTGGAGTTGGGCGGCCAGGCCGACACCGGCCGTGATGAAGCCATCTTCCACGCCGAAGGCATCCTTGCGTTCCTCGCCGAACAAGGCTTGATCAAGGGCGAGTGGCCCGCGCCGCAACACGAACCTTGCGAAGGTGTGCCTTTCGAGGGCACCGAACTGCTGTTCGCGCCCCATGCCGGGGTGATCAGTTACCTGCGTAAAGCGGGCGACTGGATAGAAACCGGCGACGAGATTTTTGAAGTGATTGACCCCCTGACTGACCGCGTAAGCACTATTTGCGCGGGCACCTCGGGGGTGTTGTTTGCCGTTGAACGGCTACGTTATGCCCAAGCGGGTTTCTGGCTGGCCAAGGTGGCGGGGCGCGAAGCGCTGCGTCACGGGCGCTTGCTCAACGACTGACCACCTGTTTTTGTGAGAACCGACCGCATGTACAAGCTTGAAGTCCAAGACCTGCATAAACGCTATGGCAGTCATGAAGTGCTCAAGGGTGTGTCCCTGGCCGCCGCCGCCGGTGATGTGATCAGCATCATCGGTTCCAGCGGTTCGGGCAAAAGTACCTTTTTGCGCTGCATCAACCTGCTGGAGCAGCCCCACGCCGGCAAGATTCTGCTCAATAACGAAGAGCTGAAACTGGTGGCCAACAAGGACGGCGCCATGAAGGCTGCCGACCCCAAGCAACTGCAACGTATGCGTTCACGCCTGTCCATGGTGTTCCAGCATTTCAACCTGTGGTCGCACATGACCGCGATTGAAAACGTGATGGAAGCCCCGGTGCACGTGTTGGGCATATCGAAGAAAGAGGCCCGTGAAAAGGCCGAGCATTACCTGGCCAAAGTCGGCGTGGGCCATCGTAAGGATGCGTTCCCGGGCCACATGTCCGGTGGCGAGCAGCAGCGCGTAGCGATTGCTCGTGCGCTGGCGATGGAACCTGAGGTGATGCTGTTCGACGAACCTACTTCGGCGCTGGATCCGGAGTTGGTGGGCGAAGTGCTCAAGGTCATGCAGGACCTGGCCCAGGAAGGCCGCACCATGGTGGTGGTGACCCACGAAATGGGCTTTGCCCGGGAAGTGTCGAACCAGTTGGTGTTTTTGCACAAAGGCATTGTTGAAGAGCGTGGCAATCCGAGGGAAGTGCTGGTGAACCCGCAGTCCGAGCGCCTTCAGCAATTCCTGTCCGGCAGCTTGAAATAGTCAAGGTTGCCACCCATCCCCTGTAGGAGCGAGCTTGCTCGCGAAGATCGTCAACGATAACGCGGGAAGCCTGATACCCCGTGGCGTTCTCAGGTTTTTCGCGAGCAAGCTCGCTCCTACAGGAGGGCAGGGCTTCATTGTTTTTGAGATTTGTGTTGGTTTACGGGCTAGCATTGGCCCACAGCTTCTTTCACCGTTTTCGCTCCGGATAGCACTCCATGACCGCCCACAAAATTGGTTTCCTGATTTGGCCCAGCACAAAAGCACTCACGCTTGCGCTGGCTGAGGAGGCCTTGCGCGTTGCTCAGCGGGTGCATCCGGATGTGGTCTACGAATTGTCGTTTCTGCAGGCCGAGCCGCAAACCGAGGGGGCCTGGCAACTGCCGGGCGAGCCGTGGGCCGGCAAGCTGGAAGGTTTTCAGAAACTGTTCCTGCTGGCGGATGAGCCGCCTGCCGCCATCGCCTCGCAGCTCAGCACAGCGCTCAAGCAGCTGGTTCGGGCTGGTTGCGTGATCGGCGGGTTATCGGCGGGCGTGTACCCATTGGCCCAGCTTGGTTTGCTGGATGGTTATCGTGCTGCCGTGCATTGGCGCTGGCAGGACGATTTCGCCGAGCGTTTCCCCAAGGTCATCGCCACCAGCCACCTGTTTGACTGGGACCGTGATCGCCTGACCGCTTGCGGCGGCATGTCGGTACTTGACCTGCTGTTGGCGGTACTGGCCCGTGACCATGGCGCCGAGTTGGCCGGTGCCGTGTCTGAAGAATTGGTGGTGGAGCGCATCCGTGAGGGCGGCGAGCGCCAGCGCATTCCGTTGCAAAACCGCCTGGGCTCCAGCCATCCGAAGCTGACCCAGGCGGTGTTGTTGATGGAAGCCAATATTGAAGAGCCGCTGACCACCGATGAAATTGCCCAGCACGTGTGCGTGTCACGACGACAGCTGGAGCGCATCTTCAAGCAGTACCTTAACCGCGTTCCCAGCCAGTATTACCTGGAACTGCGCCTGAACAAGGCGCGCCAGATGTTGATGCAAACCAGCAAGTCGATCATCCAGATCGGCCTGTCGTGCGGCTTCTCCTCGGGGCCGCATTTCTCCAGCGCCTACCGTAACTTCTTCGGCGCTACTCCCCGTGAAGACCGCAACCAACGGCGCAGCAGCAGCCCGTTCGAGTTGTCGTCGGTGCCCTCCGAGCGCGGTTGAGCGGCGGGCTATTCATCGCCCTCTGTGTCGGGTCCACCGCTGACGGAGTCCTGGTTGGGATTGATCGGCGGGGGTTGTAAAGCTTCCGGTACATCGAAACTTACCGCCGTGCGGTTGTAATAACTGCGCAGCATGGCGATCGCCGCGGGCGAGAAGGGGTTGCCGCTGAGGTCGAAGCCCTGGGCTCTGTCTGCATCCATTTCAAGGAGGTCGCTGGGTAGCTCGCTAATCTGGTTGTTGCGCAAGCTCACTTGATCAAGCGATGGCAGGTTGAATATTCCGTTCGGCACTTGCGTGAGGCCGGCTTCTTCGATCATCAAACCTGTCAGTCCCGACATTTTGCTGATGTCGGGCGCGACGCCCAGCGGGTTATGACTCAGGTCCAGGTACTCAAGGTTCTGCAGGTCGCTCAGGGCGTCGGCGCTGGTGGTGGTCAAGCGAATATGGCTGTTTGCAAGGCTCAGTGACTTGAGTTTGGGTAGATTGAACACGGCGCCAGGAATGTCGTTCAAGGCATAGCGGTAGATCAGCAGGCTTTCCAGGTTGGGAAAGTGCTCGAGAAATCCCTGGGGAATCGACGTAGTTTCCTCTGCTCTCAATTCCAGCTTCGAAATGTGCTCGAAATCGATATTCAATGACGGTAGATCGCCTAGCGGCGCCAGCGTCACTTCCATTTCATGGGAGGCGGCGGGCGGCTCTTGGTCGGAGTCCAGAGCGGTTTCCCGTCGCCAGGCTGCTTCCAGCACTGTTTTGAGTTCGTCTCGCACCAACTGCTGCTGAGCCTGGGCTTGCTCGTCCAGTGGTGCCCTCGTACGCGGATGCTGCGCCGGCACACTCACTATCCATTCCTGCAAATCGGCTTGAAGACGCTCGTAGTCCGCTTTCAAGCGCACCAAGTGTGCCATTGAGTCGTCCAGGCCGCCGGGCAGCCTGAAGATGAAGTTATTCGCCTGGTCGACGCTGTACTTGGGGTAAAGCGCTTGCACCATAAGCCGCTGCGCGGGGTTGGCATCAGCACCAAAATGTTCGCCGGTTATCTGGCAATAGGCTTTGATCCTCTGCAGCGTGGCGCGTGAGAACCCGTTGCCTGACAGGTTAAAGGCTTTGGCGGCATTGCCTGGCAGCTGGAAGATCAAATCAGGCAGCCGACTCAAATAGTTGTTGCTCAGATCGGCGCTGACTAGTTGGGGGCGATTGAGCAAGTTCTCGGGAAACAGGGAGATATGGGTTCCGCTCAGGTTCAGCGTCTGTAGTTCGGGCATGTGCCCAAGGTTGGGAGACCGTGACAGCTGATTGTTGTTGGACAGGTCCAGGCTTTTGAGTCCTGTGAAGGGATCTAGGTCTGCGCGGTTTTGCAGGGTCAGGTTGCAGTTGCGCAGCGTCAGTCTGTCAAGGTGAGAAAGTGCGATGACCTCGGGAGGAATTGTGTTGAGGGCAACGTCGCTCAGATGCAACGTACGTAGGTTGGGGAAGTGGGTGAGGAAACCTGGCGCTCCCCGGGTAGTGGAGTAACCCTTTAGCGTCAAACTGGAAATGTGATCGAAGTTTGCATTGAGTACAGGCAGTTCGCCGTGTATGGGGTAGCCAAGGTTCAGTGTGCGTCCGATTGCGTGGTCAGTATCGATCGGCGTTTCATGGCGCCAGCCGCGGAGCAGTTCTTGTGTCCATATCCAGCGGTGCAGTTCCGCTTCGGCGACGGTGGAAGGGGGTAGCGGGGCATCGGTGTTGAGAGAGGCCTGCAAGAGGCTCGAGCGCCAGGCCATCAGATCGGTTTTCAGTCGTAAAAGCTCGTTTTTCAGGTAGCGGAGCGTCTGTAAGGGAGTGCTGGGATAGCTGTTCAAAATGTCCAGTGTCTGAGTCAGCTCTTGCGGGCTCAGGCCAGGGTACAGCTCGTGTAACAACGCCAATTCGGGGGTGTTGCCGGCCTCTGGCGGTGTGGCGGGGTAGCCTTCCATGCCGCCGGGCAGGCGCATCAGCCTCGGGTCGTAGGCAGGTTTGCGCACTGGATCCTGGGCCAACAACGCGCCGAGCGCTTCACGTGTCAGGGGGCGCTGGCTCAAGGTTTGCCGCAACAACGGACCCTGGCCGATATGAATGCCCAGCGCATCGCGCTGAGTGTCAGGCAGGGCCTGCAGGACGGCAGTGTAAAAATCCGTTTCGGCAAGCACCATGCCTTTTTCGTCTTCGGGGATGTACTCGCCGTCGATGGTACGCACCAGGGTGCGTTTGATCGGTGCTTCAGGAGCGCCGATCGCATCGTGCAGCTTGCCGGTTTGCTTGAAATCGCGCACTTCCAGGCGCACAGACGGCGACCAACCCGGCAGGTTTTCCAGCGAGTGCAGGGCGAGGCGGTGGGTGTCGCTGTTTTCCAGAGCGGTCATGTACAACCCTTCATGCGCCCGGCTGATTCGAACGTGATGAGCGGCCCAGCGTGCTCGCTCAAGTACCGGTGCGGGTACCTTGCCTTGGTCGATGTCCAGCAACTGCTGGCCGGTGGAGCAGCGTAATACATCTTCGGCGGCGCTCGTTGGCAGGCCGGGCGCGGCGTCGATGATGGTTTGCAGGCGTGCGTCAGCGGTTATCTCCAGCCCGCGATAACGCGAGTCGAACAGCGAGGCGCGGCTTTTCTGAGCTGCGCGTGCCAGTTGTTTGCGCAGTTTGGCGGTGCGTGCAGGCAGGGTGGGCGTGGGGCCGAACGGCTCTTCAAGCAAGGTTTTGCGTTCCGACTCGTTCAAGGTTTCCAGCACGATCGTCAGCAAATCGCCCTTGTTCATCTGGGCTTCGTGTATCTGTGCCACGGCGGCGTTTTTATGGCCTTTGTGCTCCCAGACGGTTTCACCTTTGGCGTTGAGAAACCGCAGGGTCTTGGATTCGGGCCATAGGCCCGTCTGGCTCAGCAGCCACAGTTGCGTTTGGGTATCAGCCTTCTGATACATCGCAGGGTCATCGCTGTTCATCTGGTCGATGAAAGTTTGCAGCTGCTCATCGATCCGGATGCGCTTGAGTGTGTCGGCCAACAGCGGCGGCGGCGGTTGGTGGTCCACGTACAGTTTGCGCAGGACGTCATCATTGGTCTCGCTGATGCGACTGGCTCTTTCAAGACCGGCTTCGCTGATACCTTCGGCAGATGGGCCGAGCCGGCGCAGCAAGGTGGTGCGATTCCAGGTCAACGGGCGATCCACGGGCGTCAACCAGGCGCCCTTGCCATTGCTCAGTACGCGTGGGCGGTAGGCGTGGGGGCGCGTAGGGTGTTCAAGGCTAGCGTTGCCCGAGGGTTGTTTGATGGAGAAATATTGCCCGTCCAGCGCCAGGATCTGCTTTTGTTGATGGGCATGTAATCCCTGCGGGCCGGGGCGCGACCCTGGAGCCAATTGAATGTCGTGGGCGTAGGGCGCCAGGTCGGGGTTCCACAGACGGGTTTTACGGTCGGTGGTCACCGCAGTGAGTCTGTCAAAGAAGTCCCATAGCGCCTTCGGTAGCGTCTGTCGCAACAGGTTTTCGGCGATCGGTGCGCCGACCGCGAACATCCCCAGTTGGACCATTTGCTCAAGGATTGACATCAGGTGCCCGAATGCCTGGCGCTTGAGCCCTTCGGCCCAGTCGAGCACGCCTTCGAACACATCGTCGAGCAGTTGATAGGCGGTATAGCCGAGCATCAGTAAGCCCAGCGGCGGAACAAAGGGTGTTGCGATGAAGGCGGCGATTTCGAGAATGGCTTCACCGATTTTCTGCACAACCTCCCAGTGCCGCCAGCGAGCATTTCTGTCAGCGTCGGCGGTGGGAATGGCCGTTACGCGAGCATCGTTGAGCAACTTATCAAGCTTGTTCTCATACAGGTGCTCGTACAGGTCGTTGGTGATTTTCGTCGCATAGAATTGCAGGTTGGTTTTGGCCACGGGTTCGTCACGCCAGACAGGGCGGGGGTCGCCCGAAACATGCTCGTGCCAGACGACCTGTGATAAGCGGCTGTTGAGATCGGCAAAGAAGTAGCCACGCTGTTCATGCCTGACGAAACGGCTGAAAAACGCCTGATAGTCGGCGCTGCGCAGTTTGTTCGCCAGGTCCTGCATGAAAGCCTGACCGTTGGCGTAATACTTGAGCGGCGATTGCGGGTCGCCCGGAATGTAGGCCACCATCGGGACGGCGCTGCGATTGGACTCCAGGTCGGCGGCGAACAGCACGATGCCGGTCAAGGGGGCGTTCATCAGGCTAAGGTCATGGCACAGCAACGGCCTGCCGTTCAGGTCGCCGATCAGGTTTTTGAGAAAGCTGCGAAGTGCATTGAACGCTTGGGGCGATACATCTTTTTTCAGCTGCGCCATATGCAAGCTGGCTTGGGCGTCGGCTTTCAGGCTGTTGATGACCTTTTGGCGCAGTTGAGCCTTGATCGCCGCGTCATTGAAGCCCAAAAGGTTCTTGAGGTAGCGCTGGTATTGCTTGCCGACATCCAGCGCGCGGCATAATCCAATGAATTGCGCGATGCTGATTTTCTCGCGTAATTGGGGCAGCGTGTTGAATTGCCCGGTGGCGGAGGGCTGAGTAATGAATGTCGACTCTGGGGCATATGCCGTCGGCTTGCTTTCGCCCGCATCAAAGTTGTGCAATGCCGCCTCCACCAGTGAAACGGTCCAGGTTTTGGCGCCAGTTTCTATGGGAAGCAGCGGTGTGGTCTGTGGGATATACAAGCGCAGGTAAATAGCGCTGACGTCGCAGTCGGCGTCAAACTGCTGCTTGAGTGCCTGTTGCAGCAAGGGTGCGGCAAATGCTTGCGGGGATTGGAGCGTGGACAGGGCGCTGTCGACTTGGTTTTGCGCCTTCCAACTGTTCTCCAGTGCCTTCTTGGCGGGAGCTTGCTGGGTGCGGTTGGCATCGCCATACCAATCGGCGAATTCAATTGGGCTGTTTTTCAGGGCCTGACGCCGGGCACTTGAGGCGTTCCCTAGCCATTTCGGTAGGCGGGGGTTGACCTCGGCGGGCACTACGGCTGCGACTTGTGCGAGGTGTTGGGAGAGCGAGGTCTGAGTTGGGGTGGGCATGGGCTGGATCTTCATTGAGTTGAGGCAGCGACATCACACCAACTTTGATGCAGGGCGGGAGCATATATAGTGATGCCCGCAAAGAAACCTGCAGATCTTGCGCTTGCCTCCCTTGCTTATGAGGCCGTGCTGCCCGGAACTCAGGTAGGCGCGGTTAGATCGTCAGGGCGCGCCAACCCTTTCGCTGCATGATCCTGACGTAAACCTGCCGCAGCGTTTAAACTGCGCCATTGCGACGCTATTTGTCGCATTGGCGTAAACCCGCGAAAAACACGGGTTGGCGCTATAAGAAGTTGTCGCTTGGCGACAAGGCCCCACTGAAAACTGTCCTTACAATCCCTGCATCGCCCGCCAGTTCCAGGCAGGCGTTCCTCTTCAGGAGACTCCGATGTCCGTTGAGCAAGCCCCGGTGCAACGTGCCGATTTCGACCAGGTGATGGTGCCCAACTACGCACCTGCTGCCTTTATTCCTGTGCGTGGCCAAGGTTCGCGCGTGTGGGACCAGGCCGGTCGCGAGCTGATCGACTTTGCCGGCGGCATCGCGGTTAACGTTCTGGGCCACGCCCATCCGGCACTGGTCGGTGCTTTGACCGAACAGGCCAACAAACTCTGGCACGTCTCCAACGTGTTCACCAATGAGCCGGCGCTGCGCCTGGCCCACAAGCTGATCGACGCCACCTTTGCCGAGCGCGTGTTCTTCTGCAACTCCGGCGCCGAAGCCAACGAGGCCGCCTTCAAGCTGGCCCGTCGCGTGGCGTTCGACCGTTTTGGCAGTGAGAAGTACGAGATCATCGCCGCGCTGAACAGCTTCCATGGCCGTACCCTGTTCACCGTCAACGTCGGTGGCCAATCGAAGTACTCCGATGGTTTCGGGCCTAAAATCACCGGCATCACCCACGTTCCTTATAACGACCTGGCTGCGCTGAAAGCGGCAGTGACCGATAAGACCTGCGCCGTGGTTCTGGAACCGATCCAGGGTGAAGGCGGCGTACTGCCAGCCGAACTGGCTTACCTGCAAGGCGCCCGCGAACTGTGCGACGCGAACGACGCGCTGCTGGTGTTCGACGAAGTGCAAACCGGCATGGGCCGCAGCGGCCATCTGTTTGCCTACCAGCATTACGGTGTGACCCCGGACATCCTCACCAGCGCCAAGAGCCTGGGCGGCGGCTTCCCGATTGCGGCGATGCTGACCCGTGAAGACCTGGCCAAGCACTTGGTGGTCGGCACCCACGGCACCACCTACGGCGGCAACCCGCTGGCGTGCGCGGTAGCGGAAGCGGTGATCGACGTGATCAACACCCCAGAAGTGCTGGCGGGTGTGAATGCCAAGCACGACCTGTTCAAGGCGCGCCTGGAGCAGATCGGCAAGCAGTACGGCATCTTCACCCAAGTGCGTGGCATGGGCTTGTTGATCGGTTGCGTACTCAGCGATGCCTTCAAAGGCAAGGCCAAGGACGTGTTCAACGCGGCCGAAAAAGAGAACTTGATGATCCTGCAAGCCGGCCCCGACGTGGTGCGTTTTGCACCGAGCCTGGTGGTGGAAGAGGCGGACATCAATGAAGGCCTGGATCGTTTTGAGCGTGCTGTGAAGACGTTGACGCAAGCCTGATAGCGACACATTTTATTGGCCGGACCTGAACACATGTGGGAGCTGGCTTGCCTGCGATAGCATCACCTCGGTGACATTGATATACCGAGTTGCCTGTATCGCAGGCAAGCCAGCTCCCACATGGATCTGCTGACACATTGAGACCGATGTGTATCCAGGGCCTGTGTCCGGCATTTTTTCCTCTGTGAGTTTTCGAGTTAAGGAGTGACACCATGCTGGTGATGCGCCCCGCGCAAATGGCTGATCTGGGCGAGGTACAGCGTCTGGCTGCGGACAGCCCGATTGGTGTCACCTCCTTGCCGGATGATGTGGAACGCCTGAGCGACAAGATCGCGGCCAGCGAAGCTTCTTTTGCGGCCGAGGTGAGTTTCAACGGTGAAGAGAGCTATTTCTTCGTGCTGGAAGACACCGAGACCGGCAAGCTCGCCGGCTGCTCGGCCATCGTGGCCTCGGCCGGTTACTCCGAGCCGTTCTATAGCTTTCGTAACGAGACCTTCGTACACGCCTCCCGCGAGCTGAAGATCCACAACAAGATCCACGTGCTTTCCCAGTGCCACGACCTTACCGGCAACAGCCTGCTCACCAGTTTCTACGTGAAGCCTGCGCTGGTCGGTTCGCCGTGGTCGGAACTCAATTCCCGTGGCCGACTGCTGTTTGTCGCCAGCCATCCCGAGCGCTTTGCCGACTCGGTGGTGACCGAGATTGTCGGCTACAGCGACGAGAACGGTGACTCGCCGTTCTGGGATGCCATTGGCCGCAATTTCTTCGACCTCAACTACGCCGCCGCCGAGCGCCTGTGCGGGCTGAAAAGCCGTACCTTCCTCGCCGAGCTGATGCCGCACTATCCGATCTACGTGCCGCTGCTGCCGGACGAAGCGCAAGAAGCCATGGGCCAGGTGCACCCGCGTGCGCAAATCACCTTCGACATCCTCATGCGTGAAGGTTTCGAAACTGACCATTACATCGACATCTTCGACGGTGGCCCGACGCTGCACGCCCGGGTCTCGGGCATTCGCTCGATTGCCCAGAGCCGCGTGGTGCCAGTGAAAATCGGTGAGATGGTCAAGGGGGTTGGCCGCCAGTACCTGGTGAGCAACGCGCAGTTGCAGGATTACCGTGCGGTGATGCTGGAGCTGGACTACGCGCCCGGCAAACCAGTGACCCTGGACCTGGCGGCAGCCGAAGCGCTGGGCGTTGGCGAAGGCGCCAGTGTGCGCCTGGTTGCGGTTTAAAAAGAGAGTTTCGCGGGTGGCTGACAACAGCGGCCCGTTCGAGGAGATAGCATGATCGTTCGTCCCGTACGCAGCAGCGATTTACCGGCCCTGATAGACCTGGCGCGCAGCACTGGCACCGGCCTCACCACCTTGCCGGCCAACGAAGAGCGCCTGACCCACCGGGTGGGCTGGGCGGAAAAAACCTTTCGCGGCGAAGCCGGGCGCGGCGATGCCGACTACCTGTTCGTGCTGGAAAACGACGAAGGCCGCGTGGTGGGAATCTCCGCCATCGCTGGCGCCGTTGGCCTGCGCGAGCCGTGGTACAACTTCCGGGTTGGGCTGACTGTCAGCGCTTCCCAGGAACTGAATATCTACCGTGAGATACCGACGCTGTTCCTGGCCAACGACCTCACCGGTAATTCCGAATTGTGCTCGTTGTTTTTGCATGCCGATTACCGCAACGGCCTCAACGGTCGCATGCTGGCCAAGGCGCGCATGTTGTTTATCGCCGAGTTCCCGCAACTGTTCGGCAACAAGATCATTGCCGAGATGCGCGGTGTGTCCAACGACGCCGGGCGTTCGCCGTTCTGGGAAAGCCTGGGCCGGCACTTCTTCAAGATGGAGTTCAGCCAGGCCGACTACCTCACGGGCGTAGGCAACAAGGCGTTTATCGCCGAGCTGATGCCCAAGTTCCCGCTGTACAGCTGCTTTCTCTCCGAAGACGCGCGCAATGTAATCGGCAAGGTCCACCCGGACACCGAGCCGGCGCTGAGCATGCTCAAGAGCGA
The DNA here is from genome assembly GCF_052046095.1 of Pseudomonas sp. 22072. Lineage (NCBI taxonomy): Bacteria > Pseudomonadati > Pseudomonadota > Gammaproteobacteria > Pseudomonadales > Pseudomonadaceae > Pseudomonas > Pseudomonas sp. 22072. The sequence goes on along the minus strand of NZ_JBQEQE010000035.1, from coordinate 17,023 downwards.
AGGCTTCAGCTACCAGGGCTATGTGGATATTTTCGACGCCGGCCCGGCGGTGGAATGTGAAACCAGCAAGATCCGTGCGGTGCGCGACAGCCAGTCACTGGTGTTGGCCATCGGCACGCCGGGGGACGATGCCACGCCGTTCCTGATCCATAACCGCAAGCGCGAGGAATGCCGTATCACCGCCGCTCCGGCCCGTCTGGCGGCAGGTACGCTGGTGGTCGATCCACAGACCGCCAAGCGCCTGCAACTGGTGGTGGGTGATCAAGTGCGTGCTGTTGCGTTGTCTGCTGCTCGGGAGTCCAAATAATGAATTCGCTGTATATCGCAGGTAGCTGGCTGGCTGGCCAGGGTGAGCTGTTTGAATCGCGCAACCCGGTGACTCAGCAAGTGCTGTGGGCTGGCAATGGTGCCAGTGCCGAACAGGTCGAATCCGCCGTGCAGGCTGCGCGCCAGGCATTCCCGGCATGGGCCAAGCGCCCGCTCGAAGAACGCATCAGCGTGCTGGAAACCTTCGCCGCCACGCTTAAAAGCCGTGCCGATGAAATCGCCCGCTGCATTGGCGAAGAAACCGGCAAGCCACTGTGGGAGTCGGCCACTGAAGTCACCAGCATGGCCAACAAGATTGCGATCTCGGTGCAAAGCTACCGCGAGCGTACCGGCGAGAAGAGCGGCCCCCTGGGCGACGCCACCGCTGTGTTGCGCCATAAACCCCACGGTGTGGTGGCGGTGTTCGGCCCTTACAACTTCCCTGGGCACTTGCCCAATGGGCACATCGTCCCGGCGTTGCTGGCGGGCAATACCGTGCTGTTCAAGCCGAGCGAGCTGACCCCCAAGGTCGCTGAGCTGACCGTACAGTGCTGGATCGAAGCCGGTTTGCCGGCGGGCGTGCTGAACCTGCTGCAAGGCGCGCGGGAAACCGGCATCGCCCTGGCGGCCAACCCAGGCATCGACGGCCTGTTCTTTACCGGCTCCAGCCGCACCGGCAATCACTTGCACCAGCAATTCTCAGGGCGGCCCGACAAGATCCTGGCCCTGGAAATGGGCGGTAATAACCCGCTGGTCGTGGACGAAGTCGCCGACGTGGATGCGGCGGTGTACACCATCATCCAGTCGGCGTTTATCTCGGCGGGCCAGCGTTGCACCTGCGCGCGCCGCTTGCTGGTGCCGCAAGGTGCCTGGGGCGATGCCTTGCTGGCGCGCCTGGTGGCGGTGAGTGCGAGCATTGAAGTGGGCGCTTTCGATCAGCAACCGGCGCCGTTCATGGGGTCGGTGATCTCCCTGGCTGCGGCCAGAGCCTTGATGCAAGCCCAGGAACTGATGTTGGCCAATGGCGCCGTGGCACTGCTGGAAATGACCCAGCCTCAGGCTCAGGCCGCATTGTTGACCCCTGGAATCATCGACGTAACCGGGGTGACGGAACGTGAAGACGAAGAGCTGTTCGGCCCGCTGCTGCAGGTGATCCGCTATGCGGATTTTGCCGGTGCCATCGCTGAGGCCAACAACACCCAGTACGGCCTGGCCGCTGGCCTGTTGTCGGACTCCGAAGCGCGTTACCAGCAGTTCTGGCTGGAAAGCCGCGCCGGTATCGTCAACTGGAACAAGCAGTTGACCGGCGCTGCCAGTACCGCGCCGTTCGGTGGTGTCGGGGCGTCGGGCAATCATCGCGCCAGTGCCTATTACGCGGCGGATTATTGCGCGTACCCGGTGGCGTCGTTGGAAACGCCAAGCCTGATAGTCCCGGCAACGCTCACGCCAGGTATAACGCTGATCTAAATGTGGGAGCGGGGGGGGGGGGGGGGGGGGGGGGGGGGGGGGGGGGGGGGGGGGGGGGGGGGGGGGGGGGGGGGGGGGG
>NZ_JBQEQE010000035.1:0-15121 GCF_052046095.1 Pseudomonas sp. 22072 | reverse complement strand
CACCGCTTTCGCGAGCAAGCCCGCTCCCACAATGGATCTGTGGTGTATTCAAGTGATTTGATGCCTATAAAAACAGATGTTTGTGGAGCCTCGCCGATGAAATCCTGTGAAGTCAATTTTGACGGTCTAGTGGGGCCGACCCATAACTACGGCGGTTTGTCATTCGGCAACGTCGCGTCCCAAAGCAACAGCCAGCAGTCTTCCAACCCGAAGGAAGCGGCGTTGCAGGGCCTGCAGAAAATGAAAGCCCTGATGGACATGGGCTTTGTGCAAGGTGTATTGGCGCCCCAGGAGCGCCCGGATGTAGCCGCCTTGCGCAGCTTGGGTTTCAGCGGCACCGACGCTCAGGTGATCGAGCAGGCTGCCAGGCAGGCCATGCCTTTGCTGGTAGCGAGCTGCTCGGCATCCAGCATGTGGGTAGCCAACGCCGCCACCGTCAGCCCAAGTGCCGACACCGCAGACGGTCGTGTGCATTTCACCGCTGCCAACCTCAATTGCAAATACCACCGCAGCATCGAGCACCCCACCACCAGCCGAGTGCTGGGGGCGATGTTCTCCGATGGCAAGCATTTCGCTCACCACGCCGCCTTGCCGGCCGTGGCGCAATTTGGCGATGAAGGCGCGGCCAACCACACGCGTTTCTGTCGTGAGTACGGCGAGGCGGGCGTCGAGTTTTTCGTCTTCGGCCGTAGTGCTTTCGACCCCCGTTACCCGGCCCCGCAGAAGTACCCGGCGCGCCAGACCCTCGAAGCCTCCCAGGCCGTTGCGCGCCTGCATGGCTTGAAGGATGATGGTGTGGTCTACGCCCAGCAGAACCCTGCGGTGATCGATGCCGGTGTGTTCCACAACGATGTGATCGCGGTGGGCAACGGCGAGGTGCTGTTCTATCACGAGGATGCGTTCCTCAATACCGAACAGATGCTCGCCGAACTGCACGGCAAGTTGAGCAAGCTGGGCGGCAACTTCCAGTCGGTGTGTGTGCCCCGCGCGTTGGTCAGTGTCGAGGACGCGGTGCGTTCCTACCTGTTCAACAGCCAGTTGCTGACTCGTCCTGATGGTTCGATGCTGCTGATCGTGCCGGAAGAGTGCCGCGCCAATGAGCGCGTGTGGCAGTACCTGCAAGGCTTGACCGTTTCCGGCGGGTTGATCCGCGAAGTCAAGGTCTTCGACCTCAAGCAAAGCATGCAGAATGGCGGTGGGCCGGCGTGCCTGCGCCTGCGCGTGGCGTTGAACGAAACCGAGCTGGCGGCCGTGAACCCAGGGGTTATCATGACCGCGCCGTTGTACGAAACCCTGACCCATTGGGTGGGCAAGCACTACCGTGACAGCCTGCGCGAAACCGACCTGGCTGACCCGCAGTTGCTGCTTGAGTGCCGGACGGCACTGGATGAACTGACGCAAATCCTTAAACTGGGCTCGGTTTATCCTTTCCAGATCAATTAATGCCACACGGCTGAGATATTTTATTTATGACCGACACCCTGAAACTCATCCTTGAAGACACCGACGGCACCCAGCTGGAAACCTCCTGCACCCGCGTCGCCGTGGTCTGGCAGGGCAAGGAGATCTGGATCCAGCACGATGGCCGCGGCCAACTGCTGATTGGCGTAGACGTAGAGGAGGGCGACGCCGAGTACGCCAACCTGCTGATGCGCCCATTGGCCACCAACCTGATGAGCCTGCAACTGGAAATGGAACCGGCCGACGTTGAAGGTGACGACGATCACGTCCATGGCCCAGGCTGCAACCACTAAGGAAGCTGCTTATGCTCGCCCTCGGCAAACTGCTTGAACTGACCCTCGCCGGTCGTGAACCGGCGCAAAAAATTCAACTGACTGTCGACGGCGTGCAGATGCGCTGGCTCAGCGAAGGCGCGCTTGAAGTGCGTCCTCCTGAAGCTCTGGACAACGGCAGCGACTTGCTGTTGTCGTCCGGCATCCATGGCAACGAAACCGCGCCGATCGAATTGCTCGACCGCCTGTTGCATGGCATTGCCCGCGGGGAGATCAAACCCCGCACCCGTATTCTGTTCCTGTTCGGTAATACCGAGGCCATGCGCCGCGGTGAGCGTTACCTCGAGCTGGACGTCAACCGGCTGTTCAATGGCCGTCATGAACAAAACATTGGCCCCGAAGCCATGCGCGCCGCCGAGCTTGAGCAATTGGCCCGCAGCTTTTTCAGCCTGCCTGGCCGCTCGCGCCTGCATTACGACCTGCACACCGCGATTCGTGGCTCGAAGATCGAACAATTCGCGCTGTATCCCTGGAAGGAAGGGCGCCAGCATTCGCGCCACGAGCTGGCACGCCTGCGCGCTGCCGGTATACAAGCGGTGTTGCTGCAGAATAAAACCTCGATCACCTTCACCGCGTTTACCTATGAACAGTTGGGCGCCGAGGCCTTCACCCTTGAATTGGGCAAGGCGCGACCATTCGGGCACAACGAGGGTGTAGACGTGCGTCTCCTGGAGGCTCGCCTCACGCAGATCATCGAGGGCACCGAGCCTGTGACCGAGAGCCTGGACGGCCTGCAGCTGTTTGCCGTGTCCCGTGAAGTGATCAAGCACAGCGACGCGTTCCTGTTGCACCTGCCGGCGGATGTGGAAAACTTCTCGCCGTTGGCCAAGGGCTACCTGTTGGCCGAAGACGTGGCCAAGACCCGTTGGGTGATCGAGGAGGAGGGCGCGCATATCATTTTCCCCAACCCGAAGGTCAAGAATGGCCTACGGGCGGGGATATTAATTGTGCCGACCTCAGAAGACGCCGCGGAGCTTAAACAGGGTTAAAGGAATACTGTTTGCGCGGCGGCATGTTCAGTTCTTCGCGGATACCATTCTCACTGAATGACACCGGGTTGGAATTGGTGGGTGGAGTCGACGGGTCGTTGTCGAAGTCGAAAGGGGGGGCGTCTGTAGGCAGGCCCACCGCCTGCAGTTCGCTGTTGCGGATGAGCGGACGGGCCTTGTCGCCGTCGACACCGTCCTCGCTGTATCCTGGCAGGGTGGTTCCGGTGACCGCGTTGTACGCATGGCACAGCTCGTGATAAAGCAACGGTATGTTGGTCATTCGATTGCCGATGAACGTCGGATTGTAGTAGATCGAACCACCGTAGGCCGGTATGCCCCGTTGATTATTCTCAATGAATGACCTGGGTTCCGATTCGTTGCTCGGCGCAAACAGCCCGTTGCTCTCATCTTGCAACTCATAGATATTGATTGGGGTGCCGCCTATCAATTGCGCGGCGTACAGCGCTTGCAGCAATTGTTGCCCGTTCGGCGATTGGGCCAGCAGCGAGAGGTCATCGTTTACTCGTTGTTGAAACTGGAGGCTACCGACTACTCGAACGCCGCTGTGGATCAGAGGGTAGTAATTGATATCGGTCACCCGCGCTTGCTGGACATCTATTGGCGAGCTGTTCCCTGATGTGGAAGCGGGCACGCTGAACTGCTGCGCAGCAACAAGGATGGTGTTGGAGTCTTTGAAGACTATGTCCCTCGGCTTGAGCTGAAGTGCCAGATCCATGCCGTGTCCGGCATACATCACATTGCTGTGCGGGCCTGCCTGTAAAATATCATCGCCTGGCCCACCCACCAGGATGTTGTGCTTGCCTCCCCCTGTCAGATGATCATGGCCCTCTCCGCCATTGATAAAGGCCTGCCCTTGGGCGCCAATGACGGTATCGTCCCCCGCGCCGGAGTAGACCGTCATGTCACCGTCGGCGAGGGCAACAACCTTGTCGTTTCCATCACCTGCCTCGATATAGCAGGCGCCTCGCCGAGTCAGGATCATATCTTCGCCGGGGCCGGCGAAAATGCGCGAGTAGCCGCCTCCGGCCCAGATGCGATCACTGCCTTCACCGGCGTCGATCAGGATGGGGTGGGTGACATCGTCGGCAACATTAATTAGGTCATCACCGCCCTGTGTCCGGAACACCACGAACTGATTGAGCCCGTTCAGGGTGACATGGAAACGTTGCGTATTGACTATGACGCTGAGGCCTTCACCTTCGCCTTGCGCGGGGAGGTCGACGCAGATTCGGTCGGCTTTATCGGTGGTTGTGAACACAAGGTAATCGTGCAGTTCATCGGCCAATTCGCGCTCGACAAGCACGGTATTATCGGCATGCAGCGTGATGAACGCTAACGGCAGTTGGGCGTGCGGGCCCCTTTGGAGGTTTTTGGTGCGGTTGATGGGGTCGCTGATTCGTCCGTCAATCATCCAGACGTTATCGGGAGCGCGCGGAGCGCTTGGAAGGGTAATCTCAGACATGCTGACTCCGTTGATGATGGGAACTCTTTTGAGGTAAACCTCAAAACCATTACATCGTCGGTACATCAATCACTGGTTTTACTTATATATATGCCCTGTCGATCCAAGGAAACTCGGCTGGACAGGGCTCGGATGCAATCAGCTAACGCGCTTTTGCGGCTCGCTTTGATAGATCGCCCGCACTTTGTGCAGGGTATCGGCGCAGGTACGCGCAGCTTCCTGACCCTTGTGCACGAAGTGCTCATAGAAGAACGTGGTGTGCTCGCTGCCGGCATGGAAGTGGTGCGGCGTCAGGGACACCGAGAACACCGGCACTTCAGTTTCCAACTGCACCTGCATCAGGCCGCTGACCACTGATTGCGCGACGAATTCGTGACGGTAGATGCCGCCGTCCACCACCAGCGCGGCAGCGACGATCCCGGCGTAACGGCCGGTCTTGGCCAGCAACTTGGCGTGTAGGGGCATTTCAAAGGCGCCGCCGACTTCGAAGAAGTCGATGTCCGATTCCTGATAACCCTGGGCGATCATTTCGGCGAGGAAGCCTTTGCGCGACTGGTCGACAATATCCTTGTGCCAGCAGGCCTGGATAAACGCGACGCGCTCGCCGTGATGGTTTTTGCTTTTGCTGTCGATTGCGGTGGGTTGCATGTTCTGACTCCTGTTTAAGAAAAAAACAGGGCGTTATGAATCGAATGGGATTTAAGGGTACGCATGCGCAAACAGGCGCGCGGCCCTTAGGTGCCAATCCCGTTCTCTCTTCATCCGGACTATGACCGTCGGCCCCGGGATCACACCGGGTCTGCTGACCTCGTCGCCGTCCTGCCTGAGCAGTTCGAGGCGCCAAGCGCTCGCGGGCTATGCACATTGCGTGCAATTACCGCCGGTGGGGAATTGCACCCCGCCCTGAGAACGTTGCCACCAGAACCCTGGCGGCGGAGAGTTTTTAACATGGTTTTTCGAAAACTGCACGGCTGCCGTCTCGATAACTTATATCGGTTTGATTGGTTGGTATTCGAATGAATGCAATAGGGGCTTGATATTCCGTGGCTTTGCCCGCAGTAATCACACACAAAAGGACTTATCCACTCCGTTAGAGGCCCCCTTCATGACCGTGATCGACCTGCGCAGCGACACAGTGACCCAACCTACCCCCGGCATGCTCGACGCAATGGCCAGCGCCGTCAGCGGCGATGATGTTTATGGTGAAGACCCCAGCGTCAACCGCTTGGAGGCCGAGTTGGCCAAGCGCCTGGGCTTTGCCGCGGCGCTGTTCGTACCCACCGGCACCATGAGCAACCTGCTGGCGTTGATGGCTCACTGTGAGCGCGGCGAGGAATACATCGTCGGCCAGCAGGCCCACACCTACAAATACGAAGGTGGCGGTGCGGCGGTGCTGGGGTCGATCCAGCCGCAGCCCCTGGAAGTGCAAGCTGATGGCTCCCTTGATCTGAACCAGGTGCTTGCAGCCATCAAGCCCGACGACTTCCACTTCGCGCGCACGCGCCTGCTGGCGCTGGAAAACACCATGCAGGGCAAAGTGCTGCCGCTGGATTATCTGGCCAAGGCCCGGGCATTTACCCACGAGCACGGCCTGGCCCTGCACCTGGATGGCGCCCGCCTTTACAACGCAGCAGTCAAGCTGGGGGTGGATGCGAGAGAAATCGCCCAGCACTTCGATTCGGTGTCGGTGTGCCTGTCCAAGGGCCTCGGCGCGCCGGTCGGTTCGGTGCTGTGTGGCTCGGCGGCGCTGATCGCCAAGGCTCGGCGCTTGCGCAAGATGGTCGGCGGCGGCATGCGCCAGGCCGGCTCACTGGCGGCGGCGGGGTTGTATGCTCTGGATCATCAGGTGCAGCGCCTGGCTGACGACCATGCCAACGCGCAATGGCTGGGCGATGAGTTACGCAAGGCCGGCTACAGCGTCGAGCCGGTGCAGACCAATATGGTGTATGTGCAGGTAGGCGATCAGGCGCAGGCGCTGAAGGCCTTTGCGGCCGAGCGTGGGGTCAAGTTGAGTGCCGCGCCGCGCCTGCGCATGGTCACCCATCTGGACGTCAGCCGGGCGCAGATCGAGCAAGTGCTGCAGACATTCGTCGCGTTTTCGCAGAAATGACAGTGCAGGCCGTCTAATTGACTGTTTCTATCACATAAACACGCTGTACCACCGGCAAAGGGCCGATATAATGCGGCCCTTTGCCGTCGCTCCGTCTGATGATGTTGCGCACTGGCCTTTGGCCGCAGCCTCCGTGGAAGAACCTAATGAAAAGCGCAGAAATCCGTGAAGCCTTCCTTCGCTTCTTCGAAGAGCAAGGTCACACCCGTGTAGCCTCCAGCTCCTTGATCCCAGGCAATGACCCAACCCTGCTGTTCACTAACGCGGGGATGAACCAGTTCAAGGACTGCTTCCTGGGCCAGGAAAAGCGCGCCTACACCCGCGCTACCAGCAGCCAGAAGTGCGTACGCGCCGGCGGCAAGAACAGTGACCTGGAAAACGTCGGCTACACCGCTCGTCACCACACCTTTTTCGAGATGCTGGGTAACTTCAGCTTCGGCGACTATTTCAAGAAAGACGCGATCACGTTCGCCTGGACCTTCCTCACCGGCGTGCTGAAGCTGCCCAAGGAAAAGCTCTGGGTCACCGTGTACGCGACGGACGATGAAGCGTATGACATCTGGACCCAGGAAATCGGTGTACCTGCCGAGCGCATGATCCGTATCGGTGACAACAAAGGCGCGCCCTACGCGTCCGATAACTTCTGGACCATGGGCGATACCGGCCCGTGCGGCCCGTGCACCGAGATTTTCTACGATCACGGCGACGATATCTGGGGTGGCCCGCCAGGTTCGCCGGAAGAAGACGGCGACCGTTACATCGAGATCTGGAACAACGTGTTCATGCAGTTCAACCGCACCGCCGATGGCGTGTTGCATCCGCTGCCGGCACCGTCGGTGGACACCGGCATGGGCCTGGAGCGGATCAGTGCGGTGATGCAGCACGTTCACTCCAACTACGAAATCGACCTGTTCACCAACCTGCTGAGCGCCTCGGCGGCGGCCATTGGCTGCGCCAATGAAGGCCAGTCTTCGCTCAAGGTGGTGTCGGACCACATCCGTTCCTGCGGTTTTCTTATCGCCGACGGCGTGCTGCCGTCCAACGAAGGCCGTGGCTACGTGCTGCGTCGCATCATCCGTCGCGCGTGCCGCCACGGTAACAAGCTGGGCGCTACCGGCAGCTTCTTCTACAAGATCGTGGCCGCGCTGGTTGCCGAGATGGGCGATGCCTTCCCGGAACTCAAGCAACAGCAAAGCAACATCGAGCGGGTGCTCAAGGCTGAAGAGGAGCAATTCTCCAAGACCCTGGAGCATGGCCTGAAGATTCTGGAACAGGACCTGGCTGAGCTCAAAGGCACCGTGGTGCCGGGTGATGTGGTGTTCAAGTTGTACGACACCTATGGTTTCCCGATGGACCTGACTGCCGACATCGCCCGCGAGCGTGAGTTGACCGTCGACGAAGCCGGTTTCGAGCGTGAGATGGAAGCCCAGCGCGTGCGCGCACGTTCGGCCAGCTCCTTTGGCCTGGACTACAACACCCTGGTCAAGGTTGACGTACCGACCGAGTTCACCGGCTACAAGGCGACTGCGGGCTCGGCCAAGATCGTCGCCATCTATAAAGACGGCAAGTCGGTCGACGTGTTGAGCGAAGGTGAAGAGGCGGTTGTGGTACTGGACCAGACGCCTTTCTATGCCGAGTCGGGTGGCCAGATTGGCGATTGCGGTTTCCTGAGCTCGACATCCGGTCGTTTTGATGTGCGCGACACCACCAAGACCGGCGGGGCTTTCCTGCATCACGGTGTGCTGGTGCTGGGCAACTTTACCGTGGGCGCACCGGTAGACACCCAGGTGGATGCCGACGTACGGCATGCCACGGCGTTGAACCATTCGGCCACTCACTTGCTGCACGCCGCGCTGCGCCAGGTACTGGGCGAGCACGTGCAGCAAAAAGGTTCGTTGGTGGACAGCCAGCGCCTGCGTTTTGACTTCAGCCACTTTGAAGCGATCAAGCCTGAGCAGATCAAGGCCTTGGAAGACATCGTCAACGCCGAGATTCGCAAGAATACCCCGGTTGAAACCGAAGAAACCGATATCGAGACCGCCAGGAATAAAGGCGCCATGGCGCTGTTTGGCGAGAAGTACGGCGACGAAGTCCGCGTACTGAGCATGGGCGGCAGCTTCTCGGTAGAACTCTGTGGTGGCATCCACGCCAACCGCACCGGCGATATCGGCCTGCTGAAGATCATCAGCGAAGGTGGTGTGGCCTCGGGCGTACGTCGTATTGAAGCGGTAACCGGTGCTGCGGCCCTGGCTTATCTCAATGCAGCCGAAGAACAACTCAAGGAAGCGGCCGGCCTGGTCAAGGGCAGCCGCGACAACCTGATCGACAAGCTGTCCGCCGTGCTGGAGCGCAACCGTGCGCTTGAGAAACAGCTGGAGCAGTTGCAGGCCAAGGCGGCGAGCGCTGCGGGCGATGACCTGTCGGCCGCGGCGGTTGACGTCAAGGACGTAAAAGTCCTGGCTGCGCGCCTGGACGGCCAGGATGGCAAGGCGCTGTTGGCCTTGGTCGATCAGTTGAAGAACAAGCTCGGCCGCGCAGTGATCCTGCTCGGCAGTGTCCATGAGGATAAGGTCGTTCTGGTTGCTGGTGTAACCAAGGACCTGACTGGCCAACTCAAAGCCGGTGATTTGATGAAGCAAGCCGCTGCGACAGTGGGCGGCAAGGGCGGTGGTCGTCCGGACATGGCGCAAGGCGGTGGTGTCGATGCCGCAGCCCTGGACGCGGCGCTGGCCTTGACCGTGCCATTTGTCGAGGCAGGTATTTAAAGCACTGTTAACCGGCCCGTGGTCTGTCTAGTCACGGGCTTGTTCAGTGCGGGTGGATTGGAAATTAGGCGCCCCTTTACGGGCTGAGGCGGCTTGGAAATGGCTTTGATCGTACAGAAATTTGGAGGCACCTCGGTCGGTTCTGTCGAAAGAATCGAGCAGGTCGCCGACAAGGTTAAGAAGTTCCGCGATGCTGGCGATGACCTGGTAGTGGTGCTGTCGGCCATGAGTGGCGAGACCAATCGCCTGATCGATCTGGCCAAGGCCATCAGCGGTGATCAACAGCCGCTGCCGCGCGAGCTGGATGTGATTGTCTCCACGGGCGAGCAGGTAACCATTGCGCTGTTGGCCATGGCGCTGAACAAGCGTGGCGTGCCAGCGGTGTCCTACACTGGTAGTCAGGTGCGCATTCTTACAGACAGCGCACATACCAAGGCGCGGATCCTGCAGATTGATGATCAGAAAATTCGCACTGATCTCAAAGCAGGCCGTGTGGTAGTTGTAGCGGGTTTCCAGGGCGTGGATGAGCACGGCAACATCACCACGCTGGGTCGTGGCGGTTCGGACACCACCGGTGTGGCCCTGGCGGCAGCGCTCAAGGCTGACGAATGCCAGATCTATACCGATGTGGATGGCGTCTACACCACTGACCCACGCGTCGTGCCAGTGGCCCAACGGCTGGACAAGATCACCTTTGAAGAAATGCTGGAAATGGCCAGCCTTGGTTCCAAGGTGTTGCAGATTCGTGCGGTGGAGTTCGCCGGCAAGTACAACGTTCCGCTGCGCGTATTGCACAGCTTCAAGGAGGGTCCGGGCACCCTCATTACTATTGATGAAGAGGAATCCATGGAACAGCCGATCATTTCCGGCATCGCTTTCAATCGCGATGAAGCCAAGCTGACGATCCGTGGCGTGCCAGACACCCCAGGCGTGGCTTTCAAGATTCTGGGGCCTGTCAGCGATGCGAATGTTGAAGTCGACATGATCGTGCAGAACGTTTCGCACGACAACACCACCGATTTCACCTTCACCGTGCATCGCAATGAATACGATGCAGCATTGAAAATCCTGCAGAACACTGCGAGCGAGATTGGCGCGCGTGAAGTGGTCGGCGATACCAAGATTGCAAAGGTGTCGATCGTCGGGGTGGGCATGCGGTCCCATGCTGGCGTTGCCAGCCGTATGTTCGGGGCTCTTGCCAAAGAAGGTATCAACATCCAGATGATTTCCACCTCGGAAATCAAAGTCTCGGTCGTCCTCGAAGAGAAGTACCTGGAGCTGGCTGTACGCGCGCTGCATACGGCTTTTGAGTTGGATGCGCCGGCCCGACAGGGCGAGTGATGCATTGCCAGGAAGGCGCGGTTTACCGCGCCTTTCATTTTTTTGTGGGGTACATGGTCTTTTGCATGGGCTCGACAATACTTAGCGAGTAGGGCTACGACCTTTTGGTTGTAGGTCGAATGCTTTTTTTTTGCAGACTGTTGTTCCTGAACTGAAATGCGTGAGGTGAAAGGTATGCTGATTCTGACTCGTCGTTGCGCAGAAAGCCTGATTATCGGTGATGGCGAAATCACTGTGACCGTGCTCGGCGTCAAAGGCAATCAAGTACGTATTGGGGTTAACGCTCCGAAAGAGGTGGCGGTCCACCGCGAGGAAATCTACCTGCGGATCAAGAAAGAGAAGGACGAAGAACCAAGCCTTTAATTTTTATCGTTTTTTATGTTTGCAAACGGGGAGGAACGTGGTTAATATACGCCCCGTGTTGCGGAGAGCTGGCCGAGTGGCCGAAGGCGCTCCCCTGCTAAGGGAGTACACCTCAAAAGGGTGTCGGGGGTTCGAATCCCCCGTTCTCCGCCATTATTTGCTTAGTACGTTGCAATCTGGTTTTTTCGGTAAGTTGTTGAAAATACTCGAAAAAATAGCTTTACATAGAGATTGAACGGCCTATAATGCGCGGCAACAAATGCACTCGTAGCTCAGCTGGATAGAGTACTCGGCTACGAACCGAGCGGTCACAGGTTCGAATCCTGTCGAGTGCACCATTTAAGAGTTAGTTGCAGCGATGCAGGTAGCTTGGCTTCAACCAGTTGTGATCTGGTCTAAAAACACAATCTGCACTCGTAGCTCAGCTGGATAGAGTACTCGGCTACGAACCGAGCGGTCACAGGTTCGAATCCTGTCGAGTGCACCATACAAACAAAAAGCCCGCCTAGTGCGGGCTTTTTGCCGTCTGGGGTTTGTATAGGCTTTATCCGGCGTCCTCCTTTTTCTCCCTCCTCATGTGTTTTCCCATGCGTCTGCGTCGTCGCAGTTCATAGATGCAGCCAATACTGAGCTTTGGCGTGCAAGCGCTTGTTCTTTCCAGTTTTTTAACGTTTAAAACGTCCGGGCGGTGTATCATGCGCCCGTCAGCCCCGCCGGGGCTTGTGGAATACCTCCATGGACTTACCCAGTAGTTACTCAGTACCCCGTTTTACCAATCATGAATTGACTGATTGATCCTTCCGGCGTGCCCCGCTGCTGGGAGTGGAGTTCGCCTATGACCGAAGTAGAAGTAAAGAAAACACAAGAAAGCCTGCAGGATCGTCTGGCTCAAGTTATCGAGCTGCTGCAGCGCCAGCGCGTGGTCGAAGACCTCACGCACCGCCAGGAAGGTCCGAACCACGACCGCGTCGAAAACCTGGTTCACCGGCAAAACCTCGTCGAGTTGCAACGCAAGCTCGATGACCTGCACTCCGCCGACGTCGCCTACATTCTTGAAGCCTTGCCGTTGGATGACCGACTGACCCTGTGGCAGTTGGTGAAGGCTGATCGCGACGGTGACATCCTTCTGGAAGTATCGGACTCGGTGCGTGAGACGCTCATCGCCGACATGGATGACCACGAACTCCTGGCTGCCGCCAAGGAGATGGATGCGGACGAGCTTGCTGACCTGGCCCCTGAGCTGCCCCGTGATGTTGTCCATGAGTTGATGGAAGCGCTCGACACGCAGCAGCGTGAGCGTGTGCGTTCCGCGCTGTCGTACGACGAGGATCAGGTCGGCGCCCTGATGGACTTCGAGATGGTCACCATCCGCGAAGACGTCAGCCTGGAAGTGGTGCTGCGTTACCTGCGCCGCCTCAAAGAGTTGCCCGGCCACACCGACAAATTGTTTGTGGTCGACTATGAGGGCATCCTCAAAGGCGTTTTGCCGATCAAGCGCCTGCTGGTCAATGATCCGGAGAAAAAAGTTGCTGACCTGATGGCCAGCGATACCGTGAGCTTCCACCCGGACGAAGATGCCTACGACGCGGCCCAGGCATTCGAGCGTTACGACTTGATCTCGGCTCCGGTGGTTGATAAGAACGGCAAGTTGATCGGTCGTCTGACCATCGATGAAATCGTCGACTTGATCCGTGAGGAAAGTGAAACCGAAGTCCTCAACATGGCGGGTTTGCGTGAAGAGGAAGATATTTTCGCGTCGGTCTGGCGTTCACTGCATAACCGCTGGGCTTGGCTGGCTATCAATCTGATTACCGCGTTTATCGCTTCTCGCGTGATCGGGTTGTTTGAAGGCTCCATCGAGAAGCTGGTTGCCTTGGCGGCGTTGATGCCGATTGTGGCGGGCATTGGCGGCAACTCCGGGAACCAGACCATCACCATGATCGTGCGCGCCATGGCGCTGGACCAGGTCAGTACCGCCAATTCCTCACGGCTGTTGCGCAAGGAACTGGCTGTAGGCCTCATAAACGGATTGGTGTGGGGGGGCGTGATTGGCGTGGTGGCCTACTTGCTCTACGGCAGTTGGTCCCTAGGTGTGGTCATGACTGCGGCCATGACCCTTAACCTGTTGCTGGCGGCCTTGATGGGGGTATTGATCCCCATGACCCTGGCGCGTCTAGGTCGCGATCCCGCCATGGGTGCCAGTGTGATGATCACGGCCATGACTGACAGTGGTGGTTTCTTCATCTTCTTGGGCCTGGCAACGATCTTCCTGCTCTGACCCTTCCCGCGGGGGCAAACCTGCCCTCGCTTTGCTTCTTATTCCCAAACTCGACGCAAAAAAAAGCCAGCACAGGGCTGGCTTCGGCTTTCAGGTGTCAATCAATTGGCTTCTGCGGCCGCCTCCACGTCGTGCGCGATCAGCGAGACGAGAGCATTTTGCTGGCGGTGGGAGAGTTGACGAAAACGCTGCAGCAGTTCGCGTTCGTGCAGTGACAGCTCGGGGCTGTCCAGGCGCATGCTCAACTCTTCACCCAAGGCACCTTCCTGAATAAGGCTTTGTTCCAGGCGTGCGATGATTTCGGAGTTCATGCTGCGGTGATGATTGCGAGCCACCTCGGCAATGCGTTCCCGCATTCCGTCTGGCAGACGTACGACGAATTTGTCAGCCGTACGGCTGGAATAAATTGCCTGTTTCAATGGGCGCATATATTTAACCGGTTAGTTCAGGGGAGCGGTTTCTGGAATTGGCCGCAAGATGAGTGTTAAGACAAGGCTCACGACCAAAGTTCAACGCGAATTGCAAAGAGGCCGCATCATGCCTCAGATTTGCCATTTCATTGGCGTCAATTCTGTGACAAATATTGAACCGCCTAAAGGCTTTATGCCAGTACTGATTTGCGTTTTTGCGGACTGGTTGGAAAAATTTCCTGCAGCTGCAGCGAAGCTCGGCAACCTTCGTCCAGGCCAGCGCGGAATCTGAGTCGAAGGGTGTCCTTTCTATAGGGGTATGGCCTTTTGCCCGCAAGCTTAAGGTTAGTAGCTGTTCGGCTATTTACGAGTGTCAGGCGACATAAGGTAGGGAGAAGGGGCGGCGGGGGGAGGGCTAGCGAAGGAGTGGATCGAATTTGATTCGGCGACCCTTGATGAGTGCAATTATCAGTAGGCTGCCCAGCACGGCGCTTGCGACGAAGGCTAGGATTTGAGCTTGTTGTGAGGTGGCTCCCAGGCCTAGTGCGGCGGACATGAGGGTCAGGCACAGAAATAACCAGGCAGATTTGGACATGAATATTTTCTCAGAAAACCCAATGCTCGGCCGCTGGGGCAGATTGGGTTTCTTGGGTCAGGCGAATGGGGGGCTGGGGGTTGGCAGTCATCAGTGCGAGTTGAGGGCGCTGTTGCAGATGGTGGGGAATGGCTTGGCTGATTTGCGCGCCGTCTTCAGTATTGGTCGGCTGAAAATGAAACGTCACCACCGCGGCCAGTGCCACAGCGTTCAGTGCTAATAGAAGGGCGCTGTTCATAGTCATGGTCTCCACGGTGCCTGGAACGATTGGTTGTGTATGTATGACTTAGCAGATGTCGTGCCAACCTATTAGGCCAATAAAAACAAAGAGTTAGATTTGATTTGTGGGGTTTTGAGGTTGCAGTTTGCAATGATGGCATATTGGCGCAGTGCAATTTGCACGATGCATCTGGAGGCCTTGGTCTGCAGCGAGAGGCTTTGAATGCATTCGCAGGGATCGGCCTACATTCAAAATGCCAACGGACGACATGACAAAACCAGCCTCGGCCGTTAAGATGCACGCCGTCTGTCGCTAGCCCTTCCGGGTAAGCATTTGTCCCAGTAGCTCAATTGGATAGAGCATCCCCCTCCTAAGGGGAAGGTTGGCCGTTCGAACCGGCCCTGGGACACCATCTCTGTTGAGCTTTCCCTTTCCGGTATTCGCCGGTCTAAAAAAACAGTCTTTCTCGCTCCTCGCTTTCGCAGGTCTCGGCCGGGCTTCTTCCGGTTGGAGTTCGATGCATTTGTGTGGGAGGGGGTATTCACGCCCTAGGGCTATACGCTTCTTCTTATATAGAAGAGGCGGCGAGGCATCCTGATTTTATAGGCGAATGGGTTTTTAGCTTTTTTGCGGATAAGGGGTTGACGTTCATGGCGATCCCTGTAGAATTCGCCTCCCGCTTACGAGAGATCGAAAGCGCAAGT
Source organism: Pseudomonas sp. 22072 (assembly GCF_052046095.1). NCBI lineage: Bacteria > Pseudomonadati > Pseudomonadota > Gammaproteobacteria > Pseudomonadales > Pseudomonadaceae > Pseudomonas > Pseudomonas sp. 22072. Next base: position 70 of record NZ_JBQEQE010000035.1, on the reverse strand, counting down.
GGTTGAAGTTGTTGAAGAAATCTTCGAAAACTTCTGAAAATAACCACTTGACAGCAAATGAGGCTGCTGT
>NZ_JBQEQE010000034.1:0-48497 GCF_052046095.1 Pseudomonas sp. 22072 | reverse complement strand
GTGAAGTGCTCACCTCACATCTGTTCAAGAGCGGCCGCGAGCATCAGCGCCAGCAAGGCCAACTGCTCAGCCACTACCACCACGACGACCAGAATCGTCTGCACGCCCACGCCGTTACGCAGCAGCAAAACTATTTCTACCAACGCCAATACGACTACGACAAAACCGGCAACCTTACCCGCCTGCTCGACACCCGCAAAGGCGAACACCTTTACCGCTACGACCCGCTAAACCGCCTGACCCGCGCCGACCACTCCCAGGACGTACAGGAACGCTTCGCCCACAACCCCGCCGGCAACCTGCTGATGCAAGACCGCCCCGGCCCGGACATCGTCGCGGCCAACCGCCTGATGATCCAGGGCGACCGGCACTATGACTACGACGCCTTCGGCAACCTCATCCGCGAACGACGCGGCAAGGGCCAGCAACTCGTCACAGAGTACCGCTACGACTGCCAGCATCGGTTAATCGGCATCACAAAACCGAACGGCGAAACCGCCAGCTATCGCTATGACCCGTTTGGGCGGCGTGTCAGCAAAACCGTGGAGGGCAAAACCACGGAATTTTTCTGGCAAGGCGACAAGCTGATAGCCGAACACCATGCAGAGCGCCATCGCAGCTATCTCTACGAGCCCGACAGCTTCCGCCCCTTGGCCCTGTTGGAAGGTTTCGGCCCAAAAGAAACCAAGCCCTACCACTACCAACTCGACCACCTCGGCACCCCGCAGGAACTGACCGACACCGAAGGCGAAATCGTCTGGTCCGCCCACTACCGCGCCTACGGCCAGATCGCCCGGCTCGACGTGGGCAAAGTCGACAATCCACTGCGGTTTCAAGGGCAGTATTTCGATGCGGAAAGCGGACTGCACTACAACCGCCATCGCTACTACAATCCGGATATTGGTCGCTACCTGACGCCGGATCCGGTGAAGTTGGCGGGTGGGATCAACGGGTACCAATATGTGCCCAACCCTACGGGGTGGGTTGATCCTCTAGGGTTGAGCGCAAATTGTCCTGGCTCAGGAAAGAAAAAACCGATCTGCTCTTTGCCTGCAGAACCGGATATACCTGATGTCTCTCGTAAAGGGGCGTTCAGGCAAGCAAAAAGGGATGCCAATGTACCTATGACTCAAAACCCCGATGTGATGACACACCCGAACTCAGGAAGAACGACACAGTACAAAATAGAAAAAATGACTGATTTGAATGATGACAATATATTGGATGAAAGCGGTAGAACCATAAATTCAAGGGTTTATCAATTCACGAGAGCAGACGGCTCGAAGGTTCTTATTCAGGACCATTCTGCCGGGCATAAATTCGGCAGACCAGACGGCATAGGTGACCAAAAAGCGCATTTCAATTTGCGACCAATAGACAAGCCTCGAAACGGAACCGTAGACGGCGGCAAGGACCATTACAACTTTAGGAGAAGTCGATGAAATACTGGAACGAACTTGATCATAATATTTTTTTTGAAAAAATTTTTAGCACGCCTGTAGAAATCGGCCAAATTGCTCTTTTTTCTTTGCAAATAGAAAATGATCGACCTTCTGTGGGATTAGGATTCGACATACCCGAATTTCCAGATACTTTGCCAAAAAAATGGGAAGGGAAAGGCTATAACACCTGCAGAATGGGCATCGATTGCCATGGCATTCGCGAATTAAAAATACACAACATCCCCATTAAAGAGGTGTTTCTTGTTGATATCACTAAGCAAAATGATCTTTTTCATTTCCAAGCAAAGAATGAAAATTCTCTAATTGAATTCAAGGCTAAATTCATTTCACTTTGCGATCCGAATGTATACATAAATGGTCCAGACGATTATTTTTTCTAGATAGAGCAAAAATCGCATAATTACTATGAGCCCCATAGCCAGCCCCAATTCGCCACCTCGCCCACCTCAACCTAAACTCTGTTCAAGTTGTTTCAACGGACAGAGGATTCTCCACCATGGGCAAACGTCACCCCAATCTCCCCGCCTGGCAATGGCGTCAGTACCCACAGAACCATCAGCACCCAACCAACCTGGCGTTGCACCTGATTGCCGTGCCGCTGTTTATCGTCGGTTTCCTGCTGATCGTGTCGGGCGTGTTCAGCCTTAGCCTGGCCAGCTTCGCGGTCGGTGTCATTGGCATTGTCGCGGGCCTGGCGTTGCAGGGTCACGGCCATAGCCTGGAAGCCCAGGCCAGTGAGCCGTTCAGTGATCGCAAAGATGCGGTGCAGCGCCTGGTGGTCGAGCAGTTCGTGACCTTCCCGCGCTTTGTGCTCAGCGGTGGCTGGTGGCGCGCCTGGCGGCAGCGGCACCACCACTGACCGGCGGGTTCAGGCGAACACCACCACGGTCTGACGGCTGAGGGCGATCAACTCGCCGGTCGGGCTCCACAAGGCAGCGGCAGCGTGGCCATAGCCGTCGCGGGCGTGTTCGATATTGACGTGATACTGGCACCAGTCGAGCGTAGTCAGGTCTTGCAACGGCTGGATGAACTCGATGGTCCAGGTCAGGGTGCTGCCCGGCGCGGGCTTTTTCAGGTGTGGCAGCAACGCCGGTGGCCAGGCGTCGACCAGGGCGAGGATATGCGCCTCGGTCAGTGGCTCCTCTTTCACATCCCCCCGCAACCGTACCCAGCCGCCCATGTCGCGGGATTTATTGCCGGTAAACGGCAGGCCACCGACACTCCAGCGCATCGCCAGATGCCGCATGAATTCGGGGGTAACACCCTTGATATAGGGCAGTTCCTGGCACTCATCCCAATGTTTGAATACCGGTGGCGGCTCACTTGCCACGTCAATTTCGGAGGGGCGAGAGGCGCCAAAACTGGCCTGGACCAGGGTCGCCACTTCACCGTTCTGCACCACGCGCCCCAGCAACTGGCTGACCGCCTTGCCTTCGCGCAGCACTTCGACTTGATAGCTGGCAGTTACATCCGGCGCTACCGGGCCGACAAAGGTGATGGCCAGCGAGCGCAGCGGTCGGTCCGCCGGCACCTGGGCGCGCAGCGCCTCGTACTGCAAGGCAGCGACCAGCCCGCCAAAGGTGGCCCGGCCCTGGGCCCATTCGGCAGGGATGGTGACATCCAGCGGATTGCTACGGGCAGCGTCGAGCAAATCACTAAAGCGCATGGCGACCTCACATCAAGAAAATCGTGGAGGAATCTTAACCATCGAATTGCACAGGCACAGCGCCCATTCCGGCCAAAAACCGGACCGGTTTAAAAACACTCGGCGCTGAGCGTGTCCAGCACACGGTCGGCCTTGCCTTGCGCCTTGAGCATGGTGCGCTGCCACACTGCTACGCAGGGTTGCAGGTCTGGCTCATGGCCGGCCTGGGCCAGCCACTGCCAACAGTCGTGCCAGTCACCCAGCGCGCTCTGGGCTTTCTTCAAGTGCGACAGGGCGTCGGTGGGTAATTTGTCCAGCTCGGGATACGCCTCGGCGGCATAGCGCACACGCTTGATCAGCAACCGTAGCCGGTGGCGGTCATGATCGGGGTCCTTCAAGGCGCCATCGAGTGCCTGCCATTGCTTGGCCAGGCGTTTCTGGATGCGCGGGCGCAAGCCCTTGAGCAGTTTCTGATGCTGGGACGCGCGGATAAACCGTGGGAACGCATCCAGAATCAGCAGCAAGTGCGCCAGCTCCGGGCTTTGCGCCACCTGGCGATAAGCCTCGGGCTGCAGACGCAGGCGTCGATCAGCCGCGTCGTGATAACCGTGCTGATGCAAATACGCCGCCAGCACCTCTCGGTCGCGTAGCGGCGTAGTCAGTTGGCCAACCGTGCTGGCGGCCAATTCAAGCTGTTCGACACCGGGCAGCCCGCGCAACGGGCGCAACAGGCTGCGCAGGCGGCGTACCGTTGTGCGCAAATCATGCAAGGCTTCATCGTCAGTGACGGCGGCGAGGCGAGCCTGGCAGCTCAGTAACCCTACTTCCAGGCCAATGACCTGAGCGACTAACTGATTGACCAACGCTGACATCCTGCCCTCACTTTCCGATAAAAAATCCTATCCGCCCTGGGTTATCGCCCGGCGCGAGACTCACGAATGTAGAACCGCGCCTTTTCGGCCTTGTTGGAGCAACCCTCGAACGCTTCAAACTGCTGCTGAGTCTTGGCGCCAGTCAACAGCGACAAAGCCTTGGAGTAGCTGACAGTGCCAGCAAAACCTTCGGCCTTGGCCAGGTCCAGCTCTTTCCAGGCGGCGTCCAATTGCGAGCCACAGCTGTCGCGATACGCGGTTTTCCCGGCACAGCCAGCCAAGGCCAACACGATCACAGGCACACAGATCCAGGCTTTCATTGATGACACCTCAAATATACAAATTCAGTCGTAGCCTGTAGACGTTGCCTACAGGGAAAAGTGCCTTGTCCTTAGCCTGAAATCAGTAGTACCTATTGCCAGAGCATACCCGAGGCTGATCGCCAGCCTGGAAAAATATTGCGCGCTGTCAGCAAGGATTGAAGCAGGCCCCTTGATGGGTGCATTGTGGGCCCCTGTTTTGCGAAGGATCTGGCCATGAAGAAACGTGTTGCCTTAGTGCTGGGCTCCGGTGGGGCCAGGGGCTACGCCCATATCGGGGTGATCGAAGAAATCGAACGACGCGGCTATGACATCGCCTGTATCGCCGGCTGTTCCATGGGCGCCGTGGTGGGTGGAATCTACGCCGCCGGCAAGCTCGACGAGTACCGCAACTGGATCGAAAGCCTGGACTACCTCGACGTATTGCGCCTGGTAGATGTGAGCTTTCGCCTGGGAGCGATCCGCGGTGAGAAGGTGTTCGGGCAAATTCGCAAGATTGTCGGCGATATCAATATCGAGGAGCTGCGCATCCCCTACACCGCCGTCGCCACCGACCTCACCAACCAACAGGAGATCTGGTTCCAGGAAGGCTGCCTGCACCAGGCCATGCGCGCCTCAGCGGCCATCCCCAGCCTGTTCACACCGGTGATGCAGGGCAACCGCATGCTGGTGGACGGCGGCCTGCTCAACCCGCTGCCCATCGTTCCGGTGGTGTCGAGCCATTGCGACTTGATCATTGCGGTCAACCTCAATGCCACCAACCAGAAACACTACCAATTGCCGGTGATTCCGCGCCCGCCGGCGTTCAAGAGCCGCTTCAACAGCCTGGCCAAGTCACTGGGCTCCCACCTGCCATTTCGCCGCAAGCAGGCCGAGCAGTTGATGAAGCTGGAACAAGAAGCCTTGCAGGCCCAGGCCGCCGAAATCAACCCGTGGCTGGAGTCTGCCGAACCCGAAGCCCAACAACCTGCCGCGGCGCCCGAGAAAGCCGGTGCACCGAAGTCGGCCACCGGCTCGTTCATCATCGACAACGTCGGGCCTGCCTCGTTGCTGGACCTGATCAACCAGAGTTTCGAGGTGATGCAAACCTCATTGGCACAGTACAAGATCGCTGGGTATCCGCCCGATGTGCTGATCAACGTGCCAAAGCGGGTGTGCCGGTTTTTCGAGTTCTATAAAGCGCCGGAATTGATCGCTTTGGGGCGGGAGATTGCCAGTGATACGTTGGATCGGTATGAGAGTGAGCAGAGTTGAGCGTGTAAGTGTTGCGGATGGCCTCATCGCGGGCAAGCCCGGCTCCCACAGGGAAATGCATTTCAGCTGTGGGAGCTGGCTTGCCTGCGATGGCGCCAGCACAGGCACCAAACGTTCAGGCACTTAGCAACCGATACCCCACCCCCGCCTCAGTCACGATAAACCGTGGCTGGGTCGGGTCATCCGCCAGCTTCTGGCGCAAGTGCCCCACCACGATCCGCAGGTAGTGGCTGTCCTCGGTATGGGTTGGCCCCCAGATGTCCTTGAGCAGTTGCTGTTGGGTAATCACCCGCCCCGGGTGGCGTGCCAACTGCGCCAGCACTGCGTATTCCTTGCGGGTCAGCGCCACTTCGGCACCGTCCAGCAAAACGCGGCGATAGGCCAGGTCGACCGTCAGCGGGCCAAAACTCAAGGCGGCTTCCTGAGCCTCTCCGGCCGGTGCCTGGCGCAACAGCGCACGCACCCGGGCAAGAAACTCCTGGATGCCGAACGGTTTGGTCACGTAGTCATTGGCGCCACCGTCGAGGGCCTCGACCTTCTGACCTTCGCTGGCCCGCACCGACAGCACCAGCACCGGCACGCTCGACCACTCGCGAAACTCGCGCAGCACCTGTTGGCCGTCCATGTCGGGCAGGCCCAGGTCGAGTACCAGCAGATCCGGTTTGCTCAAGGCCGCCTGCGCCAGGCCTTCGTTGCCGGTGCCGGCTTCGATTACCTTATAGCCTTGGGAAGCCAGGCTGATGCGCAGGAATTTGCGGATCTGCGGTTCGTCATCAATGACAAGAATCGTCGCGGTCTGGCTCATGGTGTCTCATTAAAACCCATTAAAAAAATCACCCTCTGTAGGAGCGAGCTTGCTCGCGAAAAACCTCTAGGCAACGCGTGCATTCAGGAAGCCATCATTATCGTTAACGACCTTCGCGAGCAAGCTCGCTCCTACAAGGTTTACTCCAGGGCAGGCTGTGTGGGCAGCGGTAAAAACAAGGTGATGCAGGTGCCCCGCCCGTCAATGCCATCGGCCACGCTGATATGCCCACCGTGCGCACCGACCATGCCCTGGCAGATCGCCAAGCCGAGGCCGGTGCCCTGCCCGCCTCGATCACCGCGGGCAGCGGTGTAGAACATGTCGAAGATCTTCGCACGCTCCTCCTCGGGAATGCCTGGCCCTTCATCCGCTACGGCAAAAAACAACTGCTCATCCTGCACGCCAGCGCGCAACTGCAAGCGGCCCTGGGGCGGCGAAAACCGTGCGGCGTTTTCCAGCACATTGACCAGGGCCTGCTCAATCAGCGCCGCATGCACATACAACAAGGGCAGTTCCGGCGGCACATCGGTGCTCATCTGCAACGGCGCCAGCACGGCGCGCAATCGCCCAAGGGCACTGCCGACAATATCGCCGGGCGACACCCAATCGCGTGCCAGTTTCAGCGCACCGTGGCCCAGGCGTGTCATGTCCAGCAGATTCTGGATATAACGGTCGAGGCGCTCGGCCTCATCGCGAGTGCCTTCGAGCAATTCGCGGCGATCCTCCAGGGGGATGGCTTCACCCAGGGCCAGCAGGCTGTCGATGCTGCCGCGCATGGAGGTCAATGGCGTGCGCAAGTCGTGGGACACCGACGCGAGCAAAGCGCTGCGCAGTTGTTCGGTTTCGCCGTGCAGGCGCGCCGATTCCAACTCCTGCCCCAATTGTGCCCGCGCCAGTGCCTGGGCCAGCGGTTGGCTCAACGCGGTGAGCAAGCGTCGACGTTGCCCGCTCAATTCCAGGCCAGGCTTGGCACTGACACCCAGCAACCCCAAGGGCCCCTCTTCACCCGACAGCGGCCACCACCACCAACGCCCAAACGGCAAGGTGCCGGTGCCCATGCCGGCCGGCTGATCATGCTGCCAGGCCCAATCGGCGGCGGCGCGTTCAGCTTCGGTGAGGGTCAACGGGCCACCGGTCTCGACCTTCCAGCCGCCCTGTCCATCGCGATTGACCAGGCACAGATCGAGCTCGTTCCAACCTTGCAGATGGTGGGCGGCGGCACTGATGACAGCTTGGCGGTCGGTGGCAGCGGTGAGCTTGCGCGACAGGTCGAGCAGTTCGCTGGTTTCTTCCTGGGTATCGCGCAACGCCTGCAGCTGGCGGCGCTGGCGTGCGGCGAGGTTGCCGGTCAACGCTGCCATCAACAGGAAGAACAACAGGGTCAACACGTCTTCTTCGCGCTGGATGGCGAAGGAAAAATTCGGCGGAATAAACAGAAAATCGTAAGTCAAAAACGACAGTGCCGCACACACCAGGGACGGCCCCAGGCTGCTGCGCACCGCCACCAACAGCACGGCGGCAAGAAACACCAGCGAGATGTTCGGCAGCGCCAACGCACTGGACACGGCCCAGGCCACTGCGGCAGCGGCGAGGGTCGCCACCACCGCCAAGGCGTAATCGAACCACACCAACCCGCGCATCTCCGGCAGGCGTGGCGGTGCAGGCATGTCATCGCTGTCGAGGACGTTGATTTCCAAGCCGCGGGCATTGCGCAACAGGCGTGCCGCCAAGCCGCCACCGAACAGGCGCCGCCGCCAGCGCATCCGTGACTGCCCTACCAGCACTAAACTGGCACGGCGTTCGGCGGCGTGCTGGATCAGGGTCTTGGCCACTTCCCCGGCGCGCAGCAACACCACTTCCCCGCCCAGCCGCTCTGCCAGTTGCTGGGCGTTTTGCAGGCGCAGGCGCGATTGCTCATCCCGCGCACGGCCGTTGTCGATGTGCACCAGGCTCCAGGGCAAATGCCGACGCTGAGCCACGCGGCTGGCATGGCGCACCAGGCGTTCGGCTTGGGCATCGCCATCCACACCGACCAACAGGCGCCCACGCACTGCCGGCGCGGCCTGGCCGAGTTGGCGGTAACCCTGGGCCAGGTCATCGTCGACGTGGGCGGCGGCGGTTTGCATGGCCAGTTCGCGCAGGGCCATGAGGTTGGTCTGGGTGAAAAACGCATCGATGGCCGCACGCGCCTGTTCGGGCACATACACCTTGCCGTCACGCAGGCGCTCGAGCAGCTCGCGAGACGGAAGGTCGATCAGCAGCAGTTCGTCGGCCTCTTGCAGCACCCAGTCCGGCAGGGTTTCGCGCACTTGCACGCCGGTGATACCACGCACTTGGTCGTTGAGGCTTTCCAGGTGCTGGACGTTGACCGTAGTGAACACGTTGATGCCGGCGGCGAGCAGTTCCTGGATGTCTTGCCAGCGTTTTTCATGACGACTGCCGGGAGCGTTGCTGTGGGCCAGTTCGTCCACCAGCACCAGCTTGGGCTTGGCGGCGAGCAGGCCGTCGAGGTCCATTTCTTCGAGCATCACGCCACGGTATTCGCTACGCAACAGCGGTTGTTGCGGCAGGCCGCTGAGCAAGGCTTCGGTCTCGGCGCGGCCGTGGGTTTCAACCACCCCAGCGATCAGGCGCACGCCCTGGCGCAGTTGGGTATGGGCCGCCTGGAGCATGGCGTAGGTCTTGCCCACACCGGGCGCGGCGCCGAGGAAGACTTTGAGCCGGCCACGGCCGTCCCGGGGCAGATCGGCTAACAGGGCATCGGCGCGGCCGGCGTCGCTCATGCTCGGGGGTTCCTTCAGGTATTGATAGAGAGTCTTCAAGGCCGCCATCGCGGGNGAGCCGGGCTTGCCCGCGATGGCAATCGTCTTGCTTACAACGCTTCCAAAGCCATGTTCAAGGCCAGTACGTTTACTACAGGCGGGCCTACCAGAGGGCTTTCGATGTGCTCATCCAGCAACCGCTGCAAGGTCGACACCGGCATATTTCGCGCCGCCGCCACTCGCGCCAGTTGATAGACAATCGCCTGCGGTGGCAAGTGTGGATCAAGGCCGCTACCGGAGGTTGTCAGCGAGGCCAGTGGCACCGGGCCCTGGCCAGGCACTGACTGTTTGCCGGCATCCTCGAATATGCGTGTCGCCAAGGCCGGATTGCTGGGGCCCAGGTTACTGGCACTGCTGGACACTGTGGCAAAAGCACCGGCTGACGGGCGTGGGTGAAACCAGCTGTCGCCGGTAAAGTCCTGGGCGATCAGGCTGGAGCCGCGCACCTTGCCGCTGGCGTCGCGCACCAGGCTGCCATTGGCTTGATCGGGGAAGGCCACTTGGGCCACGCCAGTGACTACCAGCGGGTAGGCCACGCCGGTGATCAGGGTCATGAGTACAAGCAGGCTCAGGGCTGGGCGGATGATGTTGGACATTTCAGACTCCTCAATTCAGTGGTGCTGTGGGACGCGGAGCGTCCGGGGCGGCGGCGNGCGGAGCGTGGGAACGATCAGGTCAGACCAAGTGCAGCGCGGTCAGCAGCATGTCGATGGCCTTGATCCCCACGAACGGCACCAACAATCCGCCCAGCCCGTAGATCAGCAGATTGCGCCGCAACAACGCCGCCGCACTCGCGGCCTGCACGCGCACGCCGCGCAGGGCCAACGGGATCAGCACCACGATAATCAGCGCGTTGAACACGATAGCCGAGAGGATCGCGCTCTGTGGGCTCTGCAAGTGCATGATGTTGAGCACGCCCAGTTGCGGGTAGATCGAGGCGAACAACGCCGGCAGGATCGCGAAGTACTTGGCCACGTCGTTGGCGATGGAAAAGGTCGTCAGCGCGCCGCGAGTCACCAGCAACTCCTTGCCGATCTGCACCACGTCCAGCAGCTTGGTCGGGTCGCTGTCGAGGTCGACCATGTTGGCGGCTTCGCGCGCGGCCTGGGTGCCGTCGTTCATCGCCATGCCGACGTCAGCCTGGGCCAGCGCCGGGGCGTCGTTGGCGCCGTCGCCGCACATGGCAACCAGGCGACCATCGTTCTGCTCATGGCGAATACGCGCGAGTTTCTTCTCTGGCGTGGCTTCGGCCAGCACATCGTCCACACCCGCTTCAGCGGCAATCGCGGCGGCGGTCAGCGGGTTGTCGCCAGTGACCATCACGGTGCGAATCCCCAACTTGCGCAACTCGGCAAAACGCTCACGAATACCTGGCTTGACCACGTCTTTGAGATGGATCGCCCCCAGTAACTTGCCATCGGCGCACACCAGCAAGGGCGTGCCGCCGCTTTGGGCGATCTTGTCGATTTCCCGCGACAACGCAGGCAGCAGGTCGCTGCGTTGCTGGCCGATAAACGCCAGCAGCGAGTCCACCGCGCCTTTACGGAACACACGGCCCTGATAGTCGACACCGGACAAACGGGTCTCGGCGCTGAAGGGCACGGCGGTCAACGCATCCAGGCTCGGCTCGGCCTGGGGGTGCAAGGCGCGCAGGTATTCAACGATGGACTTGCCTTCCGCCGTGTCATCGGCCAGGGACGCCAGCAACGCGCCTTCGGCCAATTCGCGGCCACTGACACCAGGTGCAGCGACCACGGCCGAGCAACGACGGTTGCCGAAGGTGATGGTGCCGGTCTTGTCCAGCAGTAACACATGCACGTCCCCCGCCGCTTCCACGGCGCGGCCGGACTTGGCAATCACGTTGAGGCGTACCAGGCGGTCCATGCCGGCAATCCCGATGGCCGACAACAGGCCGCCAATGGTGGTGGGAATCAGCGTCACCAGCAGTGCGACCAGGAACACCAGCGGCAAGCTGCCATTGGCAAAGTGGGCGAACGGCTGCAGGGTCACGACCACCAGCAGAAAGATCAGGGTCAGGCCGATCAGCAGAATATCCAGCGCAACTTCGTTGGGGGTTTTCTGGCGTTTGGCGCCTTCCACCAGCGCGATCATGCGGTCCAGGGTGGACTCGCCCGGGTTGGCGGTGATGCGGATGAGCAGCCAGTCCGACACCAGCCGCGTGTTGCCGGTGACGGCCGAACGGTCGCCGCCAGACTCGCGGATCACCGGGGCGGATTCGCCGGTGATCGCTGCTTCGTTGACTGCCGCAATACCTTCGACGACCTCGCCGTCACCGGGGATCATTTCCCCGGCGGCAACACGAACTACATCGCCTTTGCGCAGGCTGGTGGCCGGCACCACCTTGAAGCTGCCATCGGCTTCCTGGCGTCGGGCGCTCAAGCCTTCGCTGCCAGCCTTGAGGCTGTCGGCGCGGGCCTTTCCGCGGCCTTCGGCCAGGGCTTCGGCGAAGTTGGCGAACAGCACGGTGAACCACAGCCACACGGCGATTTGCACCGCTACAAAAGTGGGCACGGTGGTGTCGGGCACAAAGCACAACACGGTGGTGAGGATGGCGGTCAGCTCCACCACCAGCATCACTGGCGAGCGTTGCAGTTGGCGTGGGTCCAGCTTGACGAACGCCTGGACCAGCGCCGGGCGCCACAGGGCCGAGATGGCGGTTTTGGCAGGCTCCAGGGGTTTGACCGGGGCCGCGTTTTTTGCAGGCATATTCATTTTCATATCCCTTAACTAGAAGCCCATGCTCAAGTGTTCAGCGATGGGGCCCAACGCCAGCGTCGGCAGGAAAGTCAGGCCGCCCACCAGCAAAATGGTCACGGTCAACAAGGTCACGAACAGCGCGCCATGGGTGGGGAAGCTGTTCTGGCCAATCGGTGCGGTCTTCTTCATCGCCAGGCTGCCGGCCAGGGCCAGTACCGGGAGGATGTAGCCAAAGCGGCCGATCAACATGCCCAGGCCGAGCATCAGGTTATGGAATGGGGTATTGGCGCCGAGGCCGGCAAACGCCGAACCGTTGTTGGCACTGGCCGAGGTATAGGCGTAGAGCAACTGGCTGAAGCCATGGGGGCCAGGGTTGCTGATGGCACCTGCCGGGCCGGGCAGGCTGGCGGCGATGGCACTCAAGACCAATACGCCGACCGGCATAACCAGCAGAGTCACCACCAGCAATTGCACTTCCTTGGCCTGGAGTTTCTTGCCCAGGTATTCGGGGGTGCGGCCGATCATCAAGCCGGCGAGGAACACCGCGATCAACACGTTGAGCAACATGCCGTACATACCGGCACCCACGCCGCCGAAGATCACTTCGCCGACCATCATGTTCACCAGCGCGACCATCCCACTCAGGGGGCTGAGGCTGTCCTGCATGCCATTGACCGAACCGTTGGACGCCGCAGTGGTGGTCACCGACCACAGCACGGTACCGGTGGTGCCGAAGCGTGTTTCCTTGCCTTCCAACGGTGCGGTTTGCTCCACCGCCGGGTTGTTCAGGGTTGGATTGGGCTGGTACTCGGACCACAGCGACGTCGCGCCGCCGATCAGGAACAACGCCAGCATGCACGCGAGGATCGCCCGGCTCTGACGCAGGTCTTTGACGTAATGGCCGAAGGTAAACACCAACGCTACCGGGATCAGGATGATCGAGGCCACTTCAAACAGGTTGGCCCAGGCTGTCGGGTCTTCAAACGGATGCGCCGAGTTCACGCCGAAGAAGCCACCGCCGTTGGTGCCCAGTTGCTTGATCGCAATCTGGCTGGCGGCCGGCCCCAGCGGAATCACCTGGTCCACGCCCTGCAGCGTGATGGCATCCACATAGTGAGCGAAGGTTTGCGGCACGCCCTGCCATACCAGGAACAGTGCGAGCACCAGGCACAACGGCAGCAGGCCGTAGAGGGTGGCGCGGGTCATGTCGACCCAGAAGTTGCCCAGGGTCTGGGCAGATTTGCGCCCGATCCCACGGCACAAGGCGACCAGAACGGCGAGACCGGTCGCCGCACTGACGAAGTTCTGCACCGTGAGGCCGGCCATCTGACTTAGATAACTTAGGGACGCTTCGCCGCTGTAGTTCTGCCAGTTGGTATTGGTCATGAAACTGACGGCGGTGTTGAAAGCCAGGGTCCATTCCTGGCCCGGCAGTTTTTGCGGGTTCAGTGGCAGGGAGCCCTGGAATAACAGGATCGAGAACAACAACAAGAAGCCCGCCAGGTTGAATGCGAGCAAGGCCAGCATGTATTTCTGCCAGCTCTGCTCCTGCTGCGCATCCACGCCCGAGAGGCGATAACAGGCTTTCTCGACAGGCCCCAGTACCGGGGTGAGCCAAGTGCGCTGGCCTTCCATCACCTTGTGGTAGAACCGCCCCAAAAAGGGTGCCGGCACCAGTACCACGGCAAAGAAGGCGATGATCAGCCAATAGTCATAACTGTGCATAGCCCGCTCCTAGTTCCGATCCGCGCGTAACAGCGCAACCAGCAGATAAATGAACAGCGCCACGGCCAATAGCAGTGACACTCCGTCCAGAACGCTCATGGAAATTTCCCCGTTTTGCGGCGATTGCCGCGTGTGGGGGCATTGTCCGCAGGAGCGGTGTAAAGGAACGAGAGCGAGGCGCCGGGTGGGGCGTAAAGATGGCGTAAAGAGTGGGTTTATGCGGGGTTTACAGCGGGGTTTGCCGTGGCTGGGGGGGCCTCTTCGCGGGCAAGCCCGGCTCCCACATTCGACTGCGTTCTTTCAGTTAAAACTCGGTCNGGGCTTGCCCGCGAAAGCGCCCGCCAAGGCACCACCGCACTTATGTGGTGCAACTCATGCCGCATTCAAACGCCAAACCGTCCCTTCGGCGACATAGGCATTGCTTTACGACATAGTTCTGAGGCTTGGCATAGCCACTGCAACACCTTGAATCATTCCAAACAGTTCAAGGAGCGCAGCACAATGAACACACAACTCAAACCCACATTGGGTACCTTGCATCTATGGGGTATTGCCGTGGGGCTGGTGATCTCCGGCGAGTATTTCGGCTGGAGCTACGGCTGGGGCGTCGCCGGTACCTTGGGCTTTCTGGTGACCTCGTTGATGGTCGCCGCGATGTACACCTGCTTCATCTTCAGCTTCACCGAACTGACCACTGCGATTCCCCATGCAGGAGGCCCCTTTGCCTACAGCCGTCGCGCCTTCGGTGAGAAAGGCGGCTTGATTGCCGGCTTGGCCACCTTGATCGAATTTGTCTTCGCCCCGCCCGCGATTGCCCTGGCCATTGGTGCGTACCTGAACGTGCAGTTCCCGGCACTCGACCCCAAGCACGCCGCCGTCGGCGCTTATATCGTGTTCATGGGCCTGAATATCCTCGGGGTGAAACTCGCCGCCACCTTTGAGTTGGTCGTCTGCGTGCTCGCCGTCGCCGAACTGCTGGTGTTCATGGGGGTGGTCGCCCCTGCGTTCAGCTTCAGCCACTTCGCCCTCAACGGCTGGGCCGGTTCCGACACCTTCGGCGCCCCGGCAATTGCCGGGATGTTTGCCGCCATCCCCTTCGCCATCTGGTTCTTCCTCGCCATCGAAGGCGCGGCCATGGCCGCCGAAGAAGCCAAGGACCCCAAGCGCACCATTCCAAAAGCCTACATCAGCGGCATCCTCACCCTGGTGATCCTGGCCATGGGCGTGATGTTCTTCGCAGGCGGCGTAGGCGACTGGCGCACGCTGTCGAACATCAACGACCCACTGCCCCAAGCGATGAAAACCGTGGTGGGTGACAGCTCCGGCTGGTTGCACATGCTGGTATGGATTGGCCTGTTCGGCCTGGTGGCAAGCTTCCACGGCATCATCCTCGGCTACTCGCGCCAGTTCTTCGCCCTGGCCCGTGCCGGTTACCTGCCGTCTTTCCTGGCCAAACTCTCACGTTTCCATACACCGCACCGGGCCATCCTCGCCGGCGGCGTGGTGGGTATCGCCGCCATCTACAGCGACGGCCTGATCAACCTGGGCGGCATGACCCTGACCGCCGCGATGATTACCATGGCGGTGTTCGGTGCCATCGTCATGTACATCATGAGCATGCTCAGCCTGTTCAAACTGCGTAAGACCGAGCCGTTGCTGGAACGCACCTTCCGCGCACCGGGCTACCCCATCGTGCCAGGCATTGCGCTGGTGCTGGCGGTGGTATGCCTGGTGGCGATGGCCTGGTTCAATGCCTTGATCGGGCTGATCTTCCTGGGTTTTATGGCAGTGGGCTTCATCTACTTCCAGCTGACCGCACAAGACCGTGTCGATGCGCCGGCAGATGCGATGTTGACCGGACAATAGCGCCTATGAGGCAGAACGGGCCTACACTGAACTACTCAGAAAGCCCATGACTCAAAGCAGTCATTACCGTGGGAAGCTTTCCCACGGACATCTGCCTCAAGGAGAGCCTTATGCCGTGGTATGCGTGGTTGATTATGGTAGTCGCGATCGGGTCGATCGTCGGAGGGCTGATGATGCTGCGCGACAGCGCCAACAAAGTCGAACTCACCGACGAACAACGCAAACGCGTGGCCGAGCGAAATGCGCAGGCGGACGCCAAGGATGCGCAAGACAGATAAAACGCGTGTAACCCCGTGGCGAGGGAGCTTGCTCCCGCTGGGCTGCGAAGCAGCCCCCCCTACTCCCAATCCGCCTTGGCAATATGCAACCCATGTTGCCCCTTATAGGCAGCACGCTCCGGCTGGCTCCAGCCACTGAGCAACTCATCCTCCAGCCTATAGATCTCAACCCCTAACGGACGACACACCGTCAGCGGGTCCTGCGCCTCCGGCCCCCACATCGGCAGCGACAGATCCCCGCCAGGGCACGTCGACAATGCACACAACAAATCAATCTCGGCAAAGAACTCCAGGTAATCGCCCTTCTGCGCCGGACAGGCCTTCATAAAGTACATGTCATCGTGATTGAGCCCGGTGCACTGGAAAATATTCAACACGTCATGCACATCGAACTCCGTCAGTCCGTGGGGCAATACCGCACGGGTCAGGTTCGAGTGGCAATGGTGATGAAAGTCCTCACCGGTCAACATACGGTTCACATAGGGGTCGCACCGCGTGCCCAACAAATCATGCAAACGCCCACCGTGCTCATCAATGCCGTAGCTGGCCAGGCTGTCATCGGTGATCGTGACCAAGGGCCTTAAAAAGGGCAGGTTCGACCACAACCGATCATGGGTGCTGACATGAGCGCCTTGCAGCTGACGAGTGCGCGCAGCCCACAAACGTTCGCGCGGATCGTTGGCGTTCCAGACATTAAAGTCCCCCACCTGCGGCCCCACCGGCGTGGTCACACGAAACACATGCCCGGCCGGCACCTTCCACGCCCTCCCCGTGCGGATCGGCACCTCGAACTGCTCGATCAACGTGCGCTGGGTTTTCTGATCACGAATACGCTCATAGAACGCCCTATCCACCTGCAATGCTGAGCCTTTGCTGACCTGGTACGCGGCCGGGTAGTCTTTGTACATGGGGCAATCCTCTATCAAGGGTGATCAAACAGGGCGAGGGAAAGGTGTTCTGAATCGTCCAGGTACAGGCTCATCGCCTCGCTGGCGGCCTGGGTTTGGTTGCGGGTTAGTAATGTGTATATCTCATGGTCACGCTCCAGCCAGGGCGACTGGAAACGCTGCTCGTCAGGCGCGGCGCAGAACACCAGACGCAACTGAGCAATCACCTGAGCGAAAAACTCGTCGAACAATGGGCTGCCCATCAAGGCGACGATCTGCTGGTGGAACATAAGACTGTGGGTGGCCACGACTCGCCAATCTTCGCGCTCCCGGGCCAAGTGGGTGGCGTCAATGGCGCTTTGCATACGCGTCGATTGGACGTCCGTCAGCGGCCCGCTCTGGGCAATCGCCTGCAACTCCAGGGTGCGGCGGACGACAAAGAGGTCACGCACTTCCGCCCGCACCAAGCGCCGAACCATCACGCCCTTGTTGCGGACATAGCGAGTAAGGCCCTCCTGGCCCAGACGATGCAGCGCCTCTCGAATCGTATTGCGTGATGCGTTGTAGGCTTTGACCAGGTCCACCTCGATCAGCGGCATGCCTGGTAACAGCCGGCCGCCTATGATGTCGGCGCGGAGTTCCAGGGCGATTTGGTCGGCTAAAGATAAAGTGAGTGGCATTGTTACCTCGAGATTGTTGAACAATCACTGAATTAGAGGTAACCACGTTTCGTGCCAATGCTGCCTGCGAATTACCAGGCGCTAGGTCCGATAAAGAAAAGGCCGGTCAATGACCGGCCTTCTGCGCTTTTATTACATCTTCAATCAATAACCAACCTGTCGCGATTCTTCTCCAGCAGTGCCTTGCCGATGCCTTTTACTTCCAGTAACTCATCCACCGCTGTAAACGGGCCGTTGCTTTCGCGATAGGCGATAATTGCCTTCGCCTTGGAAGCACCAATGCCGAATAGATCGCGACGCAGGGTCTCGGCGTCGGCGGCGTTGAGGTTGACCTTGGTGGATTGCTCGGTCTTGGTCATTTGGGTGGAGATGGAGGTTGGAGGTTCCGGCTTGATGGACGGCGCGGCAGTGGTGGCGACGGAGAGGCTGGTGAGGAAGGCGAAGATGAGGGACGAGATGTAGAGGTTTTGCATTGGTGACGCTCCATGATATCGGTAAGAGAGAAAAGCAGCTTTCCAAAGCTGCTTTTCTAACTTAGGCGATGGGTGGAGGGTGTCAAAATTGGGGGTATTACAAAGTGTTAGAGAGCCGATTGAAGTCGCGTGAGGTTACGAATATCTAGTAACTTTCAAAATGGCCATTGATAACATCAAGGTCAGCAGAGAGCCCTACAGACCGATCATTACCGATGGACGTCGAGCGGAACAAAGAAGCACGACGCCGGAGCGCCGCACACTTCATATCGCGGCTTTTGTCTGTTCGGAGTAGGCAACCGGCGGGGCGTCGGTTTGCTGCTCCCGCTTTTTGCGCATGAATCTTTTTTCTACATGAACAAAAGTAAAGGTCGACAACGCAACGATGATCGGAATGGTCATGAAATTCACAGCCCAAAAGGTTACTTTATCAAGAGCAGCAAGATCGAGGAATACAGATAATAGCTTGAAGGACAAAAACAACACTGGCAAGTGGAGCAAATAAACACTGTAGCTAATATCGCTGAGCCTGTTCAGGAACTGATAATGCAAAAAACGCGGGTTGGAAATAGTAATACTTATGAAAAATATTGTGGCCAGAGTAAATCTCAACGCTCCGTAGCCAGGAACTTCAACCAGTCCGCACATCCAAACAAATATAGATATAGCAATTATCATGAATGAAAGTTTTATAGCTTTATTTGTAATACTTTTTTTATGAATAACTGCTGCACCCATGCCTGACAGAAAGTATGCCCAGCACACCACGGCAGAAGTACCCAGGTCAATGGCAGCAATCAGTATAGCTACCGTCATGATAACGGACCGATAGGGAGATCGGTAAAAAATTGCCACCATGGGTAGCACTGCATAAAAACGCCACTCATGAACCAACGTCCATGTAACGGAACTCAGAGGAACAAGAGATACGCCTCCAATTTTCATTGGATTATCTATAAAATTAAACGTTACTAACCCTGCGATAGTGGTAATGGACTCTTTATTCAGAAACTCAAACCCTGTAAACGAAGCCGCAATAATAAACACTAAGAGTGATGTCAGATAGTAAAGCGGAGCCACCCTTCTGATTCTGGATACAAAAAAATCGCCCCAATCAATATCTTTACTCTTGATAATCTTGTCAAAAAAAAGAAAACCCGTTATGCAGAAAAAAATCTGCACACCAAAAGATCCGAGGTTTGGGTAAATTTGTCCCCACGCAGAAAAAACAGTATTTTTTACACCCAGATTTATTAGCACAAACGGGGCATGATTAACAAAAACAAATATAGCCGCTAGACCACGCAAGCCATTAATAAACTTGTACTCATGCTTAACTTCTGCACTTTCGATTTTCGACCTAAATATCGAAGAAAAAGCAACAAACAATAGTATTATTGACAGCGTGAGCGTGATGACTTCAAGTGAATATTCAGTTTTCATTTATAAAGTTACTCATGCAATATCTTCCTGTTCGGGCTACGTCGGAGAAGCTCCATGGATGTTCAGGCGCGCGGGCTCTCCGTTCGCTTATCACGAGGTAGCGCGCATGGGAATATCACGATGCGTTACCCCGAGAGATTGTATTCTGTAAGCGTCATGCATGGGAAGAAAATGTAGAGCACTAAGGCTGTTGAATAGGCCCAGTTTCTGCCGTTTTCAGTAAACGCACGTTGTGGCCGACGGTGACGTGTCGACGAGTCGGCCCTTTAACAGACGTTGGTTAATGCAAATAAGCCATACACTTATTTATGTCATATAAAAGCACGAATATCTATAAGGCAGAGATAACAGCACAGCCGTACTATTATCTCCGACCAACATCTAAATCACAGCTCCAACCTTCTCTGCTGATAAGACCAGTCAACAATTTCGCCATCGGGAGTATAGCCGCTCACCGTTTCGCGCAACAATTGACGCACTTTACTGTAATCATGATTTTCAATAGCGCACAACAACTCCGTCAATCTCGGCCTCAATATGCCCCAAGACAAATAATCTTCGTTAGCGCTCATGATCATTGGGTGTTGCGTGGCATCGACATTATCGCCGATGAGTAATTCTTCGTAGAGCTTTTCCCCAGGCCGAAGCCCTGTAAACTCAATAGCGATATCGCCGAGCGGTTTTTTTTCTGAACGAACACTCAGGCCTGACAGGTGAATCATTTTCTCCGCCAATTCTGTGATTTTAACCGGCTCCCCCATATCTAATACAAAAACATCTCCTCCCTGGCCCATTGAGCCTGCCTGAATAACAAGTTGAGCCGCCTCAGGGATGGTCATGAAGTATCGAGTGATTTTCGGGTGAGTAACTGTTAACGGACCACCTGATTTAATTTGCTTGTGAAATAGCGGAATTACGGAACCAGAAGACCCCAAAACATTTCCAAACCGAACCATTGTGAAGCGAGTGTGATTTAGAGTAGGAACTGCATCATTGAAAAGCGCAGGTTCCAATTCACGACTGAGCGCCTGCAGCGTCATCTCCGCAAGCCGCTTGGTGCTTCCCATCACATTGGTAGGGCGTACCGCCTTATCAGTCGAAATAAGTACAAAATTAGCAACCTGTGAAATAATAGCTGCTTGAGCAGTATTTAACGTGCCAATAACATTATTCAGAAAACCTTCCGAAATATTATGCTCTACCATCGGCACATGTTTATAAGCAGCCGCATGATAGACTGTATTTACGTGCCAGGTTTTCATTACATCAACTAATTTATCCTGATGACGTATAGAACCCAGGATCGGAAGCAGTTTCACCCCTAACGAATCCCTTAATACTCGTGCCTCCAGCTCAGACATAATGCTGTATAAATTGTATTCACTATGCTCAAAGAGAATCAGGGTCGTTGGTTGCAACTCGAGGATCTGGCGACACAGCTCAGATCCAATTGATCCCCCTGCGCCGGTAACCAGCACCACTTGGCCCCGTATGCAATGTTCCAGCAGATCTTCTTGTGCCGGTACAGGATCGCGCCCTAATAGATCGGCAATATCCACCTCTTGGATATCATCCACTTTGACCCGCCCACTGGCCAGGTCCATGAAGCCGGGAACACTACGTACATGTAAAGGAAAACCTTCTAGAAATCCAAGAATTTCCCGACGACGTCCACGCGTCGATGAAGGTATCGCTAATAGAATTTCTTGAGCTCCTGTGGCATCGATCATTCGTTGGATATGTTTGGGCTTATAAACTTGAAGACCCGAGATCACCCGATCTGAAATAGTGGAGTCATCGTCAATAAACGCTACAGGCCTCATCAAGCGGCCCATGCGTAATGCGGCGACTAGCTGATTTCCCGCAGACCCGGCACCGTAGATAGCCACGCGTGGTAAACCATCGTCACGGTTAGTGAAAGGCACATGTTGAGCAGCGGTAAACCAGTCTCCCAAGAAGAATTGACGCAATGCTAATCTCAACCCTCCTATCATGATGAGACTTAGCCACCAATAGTTAAAGATGATAGAACGCGGAACGACATTTTGGTGATTACTGTACCAATAAACAACCACACCAATAATTAGCGAAGAAAGGCTCACGGCCTTGACTATAGCGATTAACGCATCATTTCCAAAATAACGTAAAACTGCACGGTACATACCAAAATGTATAAACAGCGGTATAGTCACGATTGGCGCTGTCAAAAACAGCCAGGTGTGCAGCACAAACGGATTGATCATTTCATCGAGACCTATTCGCACGACGAAAGCCAACCAAAGCGCAAACCAGACTAGGAAAACATCAGTAACCACTTGTAAAATACGTTTATACCTGCGCGGGAGGCGTAATAAGCGCGATCTCAGTGAGTTCATATTTTCCAAACCTCTCGCAGTTCTAACAATCCAAAATCCAAATATAAGCCCATCACTATTACGCTCTCGCCACTCCTAACTCTAACAACTTGCCTCTTTGACTCCGGCCTTGAATTTCAGAGCTAGGGCAACGAGCGGGACATAGGCGATCAACATACCGACAGCACCATCAACTCTGGCAAATGCGACGAGCCATGCTATCGGTGCGAGCCAGACTAAGTTTATCAAAATCACACATAGTGTGACGGGGATGTGGGCATTAAAGGTACGCGAGGCGTATTGATAAGCGTGGCTGCGATGTGCCTCATATACTTTTTCACCGCGTACTAGCCTACGCAGCAATGTGAATGTGGCGTCAACGATAAATACGCCTAACAGGATCAGCCAGACCCATAGGAGCGTAGACGAAAAAGAAACAGCTTTAAGCGAAATGATGGCCAGCGTAATACCCAAAAAGCCACTCCCCGCGTCGCCCATAAAAATTCGCGCCTTTGGAAAGTTCCAATAAAAAAAGCCTGCCGTCGCCAACGCTAAATAGATAGGTGGCCATAACAACTCCTCATACCCCAACAACCAATAGATTAGAGCAGCGGAAGAGCACGCGCAGATAGCTTCAGCGCTCGCCAAGCCGTCTATACCGTCCATGAAGTTGTAAAGATTCAACATCCACACAGCATATAAAACAGCTAACGCACCGCCAACCCAGCCTAGGTTGACTTGCAATCCAAAAAACGTAACCGACGGTAACCCGCCAATCCAATATAACGCCCATACCGCTGAGAGGAAATGTCCTAACAAGCGCCAGCGAGCAGGTATGTGCCCATGGTCATCCAGAAATCCTAAAGCGGCTACCGTTAAACCCGCGAGGAACGATGCGAGAAAAAAAGCGTTATCAATCAAATCAAAAGAACGCATTAAACCAAGGGATATCAGAAACCCCACCACAATTGCGAGCCCGCCGCCGCGTGGGGTAGGTACCGAGTGTGAACTTCTGCTGTTAGGAATATCTAATACATTGCGCTGGAGGGCATAACGACGTAATAATCCTGTAAAAAAAATAGAACTTCCTATTGAAACAATCGCTATCCAGAACGTCATGTGCCAATCCCTACCTGCAATAATTTCGAAGTGAATCACTTTAATAAATGGAATTTTTGGCCTGCTTCGACCAAAGCTTCATCGGTCTTTTTCGCAGGAACCCAATTCAATAGTGTTTTAGTTTTGGCAGTATCGACAACCAATGATCTGCACAGCTGCGTGTATAACGAACGCTTCCCGAGCGCGCTGGCGACTGAACGCAATACCGGGTCAGGAAGGCTAAACAACCTTTCTTTTCGTTTCATGCCCGACGCGAGGAGCTTGATAATTTCGCTAATGGAAAAATCATCTCCATCAGAAACTAAAAACAGTTCGTTTGCAGCCAATGGATGCTCAATACAAAGCTCAATGAAATCCACCAGATTATCCAGCGCGATCATACTGCGCTTATTTTTCACGGCGGCGAAGGGCAACGGTAATCCCGACGCGATCAGCTTCAGAAGACGATTAAAATTGCCCGGTGCTTCCGCGGCATACACTAAAGGGGGTCGGATGACTGTCAACTCCATCGACTCTCCAGCAAGTAATTCTGCCAGCTTGTGCTCTGCCTTTAATTTCGAGCGTGCATAGTCTGCATGCGGCCGGGGCTCATCGCTCTCGGTAAAAGCATACTTATCCGTTTCCGCACCATTTACGCCAATAGAGCTAATGAATATAAACCGACGGACACCTGCTTTTATCGATTGCTTTGCTAAATTAATGGCACCTTCGACATTTATCCGTTCAAACTCCGTAACTGGATCCTCGCTTCCCGCATTCAACACGTGCGCGCGCGCAGCCAGATGGACAACGGTATCAACGCCATGCAGGGCACGATTCCAATCAGTATTACCGTCTACCTCACCAGTCGAAAACATCTGAATATCAGATGGCACATCAGTAGAGGGCCTGCGGTAAGTGCCGACAACTGAGTATTTGGCTGAACTGACGAGGTGCCCGGATAACGCCCGCCCGATAAAGCCATTCGCACCAGTAATAAGGATTTTCATTTAGTCCTGTCTAACACTTTCTGGTAAATTTTCAGAATTTTATCCAACATAATATCGAAAGTAAAATTTGTACGATATCTGTATTGACCTGAAATGCCCTGCTTTTTTCGAAGCTCTGCGGATTTAATCAGTTGCGTCAATGCGTCGACCAGCCCTTGCTGATCCCCCCGGTCTACCACGAAACCGTTATCACCATTCGCAACCAATTCAGACACCCCCCCTACGTTAGAGGCGATTACCGCAAGTCCACTGCGCATAGCTTCCAATATAGTCAGCGGTAACCCTTCCCAATCAGAAATCAAGATGAAAACGTCAGATCGCGAAAGCCTGATCGGAACGTCATCACAAGCCCCTGAAAAAGCTACTTTTTCAGCAATTCCCAGCTGTGCTGCCAATTTCCGGGCGCTTTCCAGTGTGGGGCCGTCGCCCACCAATTCGAGCTCCCAATTTTTGGTTTCCACTTTAGCAAGTGCTTCCAATAGGAATTTTTGGTTTTTAGGTACTTCGAACCTTGCAACCATGATCAAGCGTATTTGATCAGATTGTGTAAAGCTGACTCTATTGGAGCTGACCTCAGGCATGCCATTGTGGATGGTCAGAACAGTCTCTTCATCGCCCACTTTAGCCTCCAGAGCAAGTTGCCTGTCAAACTCAGAAACCGTAAGGATCTGGTCTGAAAAACGAGCCATTACTCTCTCAATATTACGGTACACGAAACGACGTTTCTCAGATACTCCTTCCGTAAAAGCCCAACCATGTGCTGTAAAGACCGCTGGCAAACCCAGACTTTTAGCGGCCAGCCGGCCTAGAATGCCAGCCTTGGAAGAATGCACATGGACGAGATCAGGTTTTAGCTTGGAAAGCATTGCTCGCAACTCAAAAAAGGCGCGAATATCTTTTCCAGGGCTGATTTCACGAACAAGATATTTCAATGAGTGGCACGACAGCCCCAAGTCCCGCGCTCGAGTATTAAAGACGCCCTCCCCGCCCACGAGGACATCGACGCTATGACCTGCTTTTGATGAGCCAAGCGCTAAATCAAGAAGATGCACACTGGCGCCGCCAATAACGTCCGAACGGGTGATGACATAAACAATTTTCACACTGCGCACCTTTTCAAAATCATTACCCAGGCCCAACTTTCCGGCTCAAGCGAGTGACTATTTCTTGTCGATATACACATGCTAAAAAATACCGTTCAAGAATTGCACGTGATCAAAATCATCAGGTCCGTGGTTGGGCATACAACTCCTCCCATCTACTAACCACAGACTCTAAGGAGAAGTTATCAACTACTCTTGATCTTGCAGAGATGACGAGTGACCTTTTCTGCTCGGGGGACAGACTAAGTGCTGAGATAATACCTTGACGTAGCGCTTCGGGGTTGAATGGCTCAACAAGATAGCCGCTGTCACCCAATACTTCTTTCACCCCACCGCAGTCTGTTGCGACCACTAACGTTTCGCATGACATCGCTTCGGCCACGACAAGCCCAAAGCCTTCCCATGCAGAAGACAAAATATACACGTCAGCAGCACAGTAGAATGAAGGAACGTCGTCACGACTCCCGAAAAATTTTATTTTCCCGTTTAAATTGGCCTTGTTAACATATAGCGCGAGATCAGCAGCCAAAGGGCCATCGCCTACTATCCACAAACATATATTTTCGTGATCATTTAAAACCAGCTTGAACGCATCTAACAGGCAAGGATAGTTTTTTGCTTCAACAAGACGTCCAACAGCCAAGAGAACTCTGGTAGAAGAGTCCACAGACTCTCTGGCACGAACTTCATTACGTACATGCTTATCAAATACAAAACGCCCGGTATCTATTCCATTGGGTACAAAGACCATACGCCCAGCAGATGAAGCGCCTTTTGCAATGAGTATATCAACCGCCTCTTGGCTTACATTCGTTGTAAGATCAGCTAAAAAATCCGTCAACCGGTAGGCCAGCATCTTCAGCTTGCCTCCTTCATTGGAACTATGTGCCGTACAAATCAGCTTGGGAATTTTGATAAATAAACGAATCATCCGCGCTATTAAGTTCGCGTGCACCATGTGGCTATGTATTACCCCGGGTTTAAATCGTCTAATCAATTTAACCAGATTATTAACCGCACGCATCATTCCAAATATGGTTTTATTACCATTTAGAGCAACCACCGTAACATTCGGCTCTTCAGGAAGCACATCCGCGTCACCCGTCAAATAAGCAATTACAACGTTATGCCCTCGTGCGCTCATCCGATCAGCAAGATTAACGACTTGCCTCTCGGCCCCGCCCATGCCCAACCCAGTAATAAAATATATAATATTCATCTAGGCCTTCCTAGAAACATATACAAAACGCACTGCACAGATCTGATTAAATTTTTAAACTTATAAAATACGGTCTTCTCACGCAAAAATTGCGACCAATAATAAATAAAAAACCCTTTAGGATTAGCCCTTAGATGGCGCGAAAAATTACGACTGTATCCATCCTCAAGGTAATCGCACAGATAAATAATTTTTCGTGTAAAAAATACGATATCGCCCGCATCTCCTATTTTATTCCAAATATATAGCTCGGGAACAAATTTCTCGCCCTTAAATATCGGAAAAGGAAATTTCGACATTACATCAGTTCTAAATATATAAGCCAAGTCACCTGCGAACAATTTTCCGGCCTCCGTCGGCGTAGAGACCAAGCTTTGCTCGGCTGTCTTTAAATCATTACCGAGTAACTCACCGCTGAAATACGCCTTACGATAGCACAAGCCCACTGTGCTATCCGTCGCTTTTGTGATGGACGCTATTATCGTTTCAACTGCGTCAGGCACCAGTGCATCATCGCTATCTACAATGAAGATCCAATTTTTTTTCGCTGCTGCTATCCCGCTATTAATAGCCGCGTGCTTTCCAGCATTATTCTGCCTGATGGATGTCAGGTTAAAACCCAAATTTTCTTCCTTTAATTTTTCAACGAAATCCTGAGTCCCATCTGAACTCCCATCGTCTATTAGCACCCATTCAAACTCTTTTGAGCTTTGTTCAAGCAAGCTCTTGAGCAAACGAGGCAGAGTGTTATAACGATTATATGTTGCCGTTAAAATTGTTATCACTCAGTACGCTCCTCAAGATAAGTGACTGGTTTATATCGATAAGATAATATAAGAAACGTAACACACAGCATGAGTTCCGCCAGAATAAATCCAAAAACGATGCCGTTGACGTAATAGCTAATCGATAACACACTTGCCAGAATAATTGACACTACCGAGAATAATAGCATTGCAGAGCTCGCCACCTTATCCATACCACGAGGTATAAGCATGCATAAACCCAACGCTTGATTAGCCATTCTGAAGGGGATTATCCATACAAAAATCTGCAAAGTTGTCGTCGCCTGCTCGAAATCCGCCCCCAGTATTTTATTTATTAGAAACCCTCCTGCCAAAGAAATAAACAATGCACTTACCCCCCCCAGCAAGAACATCAGCCCGACAATAATCCAAGAAAGTCTGGATGCGTTTTTTTCAGAGTGAAGGTACTGCCTATTCAAATAAGGAAAAAAACCTATAAGTACCGGATTTATAAAACCCACAAATCCTCGTATAATTTTTTCAGCAGGAACATATCCTGAAACAGCGACTTTTCCACAAAGCAGTCCTACAAGAGCAGGCCCAGCGCTAAGCAAGATATTATTTGAGCTCTTATAGATGAAAACATGAAATCCTTTTCGAATCTGAAGCCATCCACCTAACAAGCTGAACCGAACGCGGCATCCATTTCGATAACATAAATAATTCCCGAGCAACGTATTTGCCAAAGCAAATGTCGCTAAAATAGACAACGCCACCAAAGCATCAGTTGAATCCCGAACAAAAACAAACAAACATGAAAGGCTTGCAACACGCAACGCCACCTCCAAAAAGACGACAAGCGCAATCTTCTCGAGCCCTTGAAAAAACCAAAAAGGGCTAAATCCAAACGCTACAAAATACAAAAAACCCAAGCCTATCACTTCAGGCTCGAAGGCTGGCGAATTGAAAGACAAGTAAAAAAGCAGCGCAACGAAACTTATAAGCGACGTAATTATTAGCTTTGCAGATAGGACTTCACCAAACACCCGGGACAGTAACGAAATGTCAGTCTTAGCTAAGGACACTTGTCTGGCGGCGCTTAACGAAAAACCGTACTCCACAACAAGCGAAGATAGCAGAGCGACCGATTGAATCAAAACTACCTTGCCGTATTCCTGCACACCCAACGAGCGCGCCAGCACGGGAATTTCCAAGATAGGCACCAAATAACCAAAGAGCTGTACAAAAAAAAGTAGGCCCATGTTTTTAAATACGGTAAACACTTTAACACCCTACCTTCTGGCCATACCCGATATTGATCAAACCGGCATCATCATACTTATAAATACGAGAAAGCCAAGACACCATCAAAATCCAATAGCCCCACTCTGACATTTCAGTACTCAGCGGGTGAAAGAGCATGATAAAAATATAACAAAGCACACCTAAAATTGCGGCAAACTTAAAGAAAACATTATTATTTAGATCGAAACCCTGCACCAGTGACAACAAGAAAAACACAAACGGCATCAACATTAGAAACAAGAGTGCCAACTCACCCAGAACTCCTACGTCACCAAGCATGCCTAAATATACATTATGGATAACAATATTTTCTCCATCCACTACGCTAAATGAACTGCCGAATCCGCACCCGAATGGAAAGCATTTTTGAACGTTCGATATTCCGTCCCGTATCATCGCCGCCCTAACGGGGTCACCCTCAAACAAACGATTCAAGACCAATAATGAATCATGATTCGTCAGATCAACATTTGAAGAGAGCAGTACACAAATTCCTGCAATCAAGCAAAGTATTGCGACCAGCAAAGTTCTGATGGGAAATACCAAAAAACGCAAAAGAAAAAAGGAAAAGATGACAATCGCAAACCATAGAAAACCGGTTCGACTGGAGTCAGCTAACAATATATACACCGACGCCATTAAAACGCAGCCCGCAAAAATTGCACCTCTCATACGAGCCGTGAGTAACTTTGCAATGATATAGGGTGCAAAGAAAGCACAGACTTTCCACATTACACCAGGGTAGGCAAACTCACTGCCTTGTCGGCCATCGCCCAATTGAACATAGAATCCATCAAAAAAGAATTTCGACATTACAAATACGACGAGACCCACCATAATCGAAATCGAAGCGATCTTATAAAAATCGTTCAATTCCAGCAAACCCGAACAACTGTATATCACCAGAAATAATATATAGATAGCTATAAACTTGACGCCTTGATAAGCCGTATAGGCATCCGAGTTAATTACAGCAGAGATCATAAAAGCAAGTGTTATCAAAGCAAAACCGAGAGTGATAGAACTTACTTCCGACGACAACTTCAATCTACCGCCACTGCCATAAACCCCAAATACTAATACCCCTCCCCACAACAACCAGTAATTAAGCGAGCCAATAATATTCCTAGTGTCACCCAAGGTCACGAGTACGCTGGCTGCCAGCACGGCCAGAAAGGCGTAGCGTTTATTAGTTTTCATATCGACCTCAGAATAAGCTCAGTTGGAGCATGCGCCAGTTGCCAATCGAGCCATTCTCAGGTACCGATTAGGTGAAAGGGGCCACTGGAAAGGCCATAGGCCCGGCAGCGATAAAAACAATTTTACACTGCAATCGACGCTTCTATCTAGAATCTTCTGCCAAGTCAATTCTCAGAACACAAATATCAGATGGCAATTTGCCTTGACGATAAGGATCTCGGCTTTCACGCCCGCCCACCACTGAAACTCACCGTGGTGAACAACTCTCTGTACTAGAAGTTGAAGAAATCACTAAAGTTTCGACTCACGCAACGTGTGCTTTATTACCCGGAAGAAAGCGATTGCGCATCCAATAACCAAGCCTAGCAATAAACCACCGATTATGAGCAAGGGGCGGTTAGGGCTTACTTGGGAAGTAGGCTCTAGCGCTTCTTTATCAATGGCTACAAGCCTAAGGTTACTCATATCCTTATTCACACTCAGCAATCGTGCTTTCTCTGCGCGCAATGGCTGCACATCAGTCAGAAATAACTCATCGTTCACACGACTCTTCAAGACTTCAATCTCTCGATTGGACTCCAGCAGCTTTAGCTCTTTGGCAATTTGAGAAATCCGTCGCTCAGTGAAGTCATTAGACTTCCGCTGTAGCAAGACCGTACGCTCAGCTTCAAGCGCATTGACCCCCATAAAATACAACGGAATTTGCTGATTGTTAATTTCTGTTCGCATGCTGACAGACCCAGAATGTGCATCGTCACCGACAGAGGTCGGTGAAGCAGGCATCATAATGTTCAATTTCTTAGCAATTGTTATGGCCTCATTGAGCTCTGCAATTCGATTCGAATTTAAACTATGAAGTTGCGTCCGGAGCCCTTGAAGCTCGTCTTGTAGCTGAGCTCGGCGAATTCTATCTGACTCAGAAAGTGATGCAATTCTTGCTTCCTTCCATGTGTCATAGCTTGAACGGGCTGCGGCCAACCTGCCGTCGATCTCCTTTAAACGGTTATTGATAATAACTGTCAAATCCGCCGATATATGATCACGCTCATTTTCTATTGCATAGTCCACAAATCCATTGAGTATTGAAACCCCATCGATCCCTTTGGGATAGTTCAGCTCAAGCTTCAAATAAGAACTGAGCGAATCAACTTTATCTTTATCAGACAACATCAAACTTATAGATTTTTTATTGAACTCTTCAAACGCCTGCTGAAGATTACGTCCAGGTCGCACAAATCCCTCGAAGAGCTTTTGATGGGATCTAAAAAACTCCATACGAATCTCGTACGACTCTAAGGCCATACCGACCCGCACCAAGGCCTCACCAGGAGGTAAAACGTAAACTTCCGAGCGATTAAGTGCATCCAATTCATTAATCGCAGCAGGCCGAAGCACACTGCTCACTTTGTATTCTGGCGTGACCGAAAATGCATATGCCGCAAAAATCGATGCAATCAGTGCACTCGCGGAGATAATGATTGTTTTTTGACGCCAAATATTTGTTATAAGCGCCAACGAATCAATTTTTTTATGCTGGGGGATGAGGACGGAGCGTAAGCTACTACTCACAACAAAAACCTGCCTTCAGAGAGAAACTGCGGGCTCGTTATGCAAAACAGATTGTGTCTTTTCTTATTTTAATTGGATGACCGCTAAAACCCAGCTTCGTTGCTAAATTTTGAGCGCACAAAATGCCCGTTATCGAGAACAGATTCCATTCTGCCATCTCTTTGGCATATTACAAGTCTTGATATGTATGTAGGATGATTCTGGGTTTTCCGTGGGAACTGTCGCAACCCACCAGCCTAGGTCGCTACGCAGCTCAAAGCGCTTAACATAATTGGGTTTCTGACAAACGGTCACCAACACCGCTGATCCCCATCACAATTGCCAACCAAGACTTAAACCTTAAGCCACCGCCTTACCCCGACGCCTACGCACAACCATCCCCAACACCGGCCCAATCAACATCCCCAAAATCAAAGCCACCACCACAAACACCGCCACCGGCATCTGCGCAGTACTCCACCCCAGGAATGACAGCGCAACACCCTGCTGGTTCTCCAGCACAAACGCCAGAACCACCAAAGCCGCAAGCACCGCAATCAACACCGCAACAACGCGCTTAACCCCACGCATGCCCTTCTCCTTACTCAAAAAAACTCAGACGCCTTCTTCCTCTTCTTCGTTCACCCGATCGCGCAATTCCTTGCCCGGTTTGAAGTGGGGAACGAATTTGCCGTCGAGGCTGACGGATTGGCCGGTTTTTGGGTTGCGGCCTACGCGCGGTGCGCGGTAGTGCAGGGAGAAGCTGCCGAAGCCGCGGATTTCGATGCGATCTCCGGTGGCCAGGCATTGGGACATTTGCTCAAGCATGGTCTTGATAGCCAGCTCCACATCCTTGGATGAGAGCAGCCCTTGATGGGTGACAATTCGTTCGATCAACTCCGACTTCGTCATATTTTTCCCTTCTTTTTCAAGCAGCTAGGAAAAGCGCTCCGAAGGTTTTAGCATGAGTTGATGAATTTGAACAGCCCATGTGTCAACTTATGTGGGGCTGAATAAACACGCTCAGCGAGCGGTCAACCCCTTACTTACAGATCACCAACATGGTCCGCGTCACCGCGCCAGCAGGGTTCCAGCCGAACAGGTAGTCGCCCTCTTCGTCCTCCGCATCACTGGAGCGGGTAATGACCTTATAGCCCTGCATCTTGCACTCACGGGCGGCGCGTTTTTCGCATTTTTCCCACTTGTTACCCAAGCCAGAGCAGTCGATCTCGATGCCGCTGACGCCACGCTTGGCGTGGGTCTTGGCGCTGGTAGAGGAGCAGCCTGCAAGCGCCAGCAAAGCGAATACTACGATAATTCTGTTCATTCAAACCCTTATTGAGTCAGCAACGCGAAATAGCCGTTTTTAAAACTATAGTCAGTTCTGACATTGGGCTGAACACCTTCGTTCGGTGCAGTTGCTTCATCAAATTTCAGGCACAAAAAAGGGCGACCGAGGTCGCCCTTTTTCTACAGCTTTACAGAACTTAGTTCTGCTTAGCCATTGCCTGGCGCAGCAGTGCCGCCATGGTGGTGTCAGCAGCAGCTTCCGGAGCAGCTTCTTTCAGGCTCTGGATAGCTTCTTTCTCTTCCACTTCGTCCTTCGACTTGATGGAGAGCTGAATCACGCGGCTCTTGCGGTCAACGCTGATGATCTTGGCTTCTACTTCCTGGCCTTCTTTCAGAACGTTGCGCGCGTCTTCAACGCGGTCACGGCTGATTTCGGAGGCTTTCAGAGTCGCTTCGATATCGTCGGCCAGAACGATGATGGCGCCTTTGGCGTCAACTTCTTTCACAGTGCCTTTAACGATGGCGCCTTTGTCGTTCTCTTGAACGTACTCGGAGAACGGATCGCTTTCCAGTTGCTTGATACCCAGGGAGATGCGCTCGCGCTCTGGGTCAACCGACAGGATAACGGTGTCCAGCTCGTCGCCCTTCTTGAAACGACGAACAGCTTCTTCGCCAACTTCGTTCCAGGAGATGTCGGACAGGTGAACCAGGCCGTCGATGCCGCCGTCCAGACCAATGAAGATACCGAAATCGGTGATCGACTTGATGGTGCCGGAGATTTTATCGCCCTTGTTGAACTGGCCAGAGAAATCTTCCCATGGGTTAGATTTGCACTGCTTGATGCCCAAGGAGATACGACGACGCTCTTCGTCGATGTCCAGAACCATAACTTCCACTTCGTCGCCGACTTGTACGACTTTCGAAGGGTGGATGTTCTTGTTGGTCCAGTCCATTTCGGAAACGTGTACCAGGCCTTCCACGCCTTCTTCCAGCTCTGCGAAGCAGCCGTAGTCGGTCAGGTTGGTAACACGCGCGGTTACGCGAGTGCTTTCTGGGTAACGAGCCTTGATAGCAACCCATGGATCTTCGCCCAGCTGCTTCAAGCCCAGGGAAACGCGGTTACGCTCACGATCGTACTTCAGAACCTTGACATCGATCTCGTCGCCAACGTTGACGATTTCGGAAGGATGCTTGATACGCTTCCAAGCCATGTCGGTAATGTGCAGCAGGCCATCGACGCCACCCAGATCGACGAATGCGCCGTAATCGGTGAGGTTCTTGACGATACCTTTGACTTGTTGGCCTTCCTGCAGGGATTCCAGCAGAGCTTCACGCTCGGCGGAGTTCTCTGCTTCCAGCACGCTGCGACGGGAAACGACAACGTTGTTGCGCTTCTGGTCGAGCTTGATGACTTTGAATTCGAGTTCTTTGCCTTCCAGGTGCGTGGTGTCGCGCACTGGACGAACGTCGACCAAAGAACCTGGCAGGAACGCACGGATGCCGTTAACGTCGACAGTGAAGCCGCCTTTAACCTTACCGTTGATAACGCCCTTGACCACTTCTTCAGCTGCGAAGGCTGCTTCGAGAACAATCCAGCATTCAGCGCGCTTGGCTTTTTCACGGGACAGCTTGGTTTCACCGAAACCGTCTTCAACCGAGTCCAGAGCAACGTGAACTTCGTCACCGACATTGATAGTCAGGTCACCAGCATCGTTGTAGAACTGTTCCAGCGGGATCAGAGCTTCAGACTTCAGACCAGCGTGAACGGTTACCCAGCGAGCTTGGTAATCGATATCAACGATAACACCGGTGATGATGGAGCCTGCCTGAAGGTTCAGGGTTTTTAGGCTTTCTTCAAAGAGTTCCGCAAAGCTTTCGCTCATTTTAATTCCTGTTGATAAGGGCGAAGAATACGCCCATCTCCACACCCCAGACGGTGTGGGTCAGTTTCAGTTAAAAGAAGCCACCGCAGGACTATGACTGGTCCCCTGCGGCCTTCTTGATCAC
Organism: Pseudomonas sp. 22072; assembly: GCF_052046095.1. Lineage (NCBI taxonomy): Bacteria > Pseudomonadati > Pseudomonadota > Gammaproteobacteria > Pseudomonadales > Pseudomonadaceae > Pseudomonas > Pseudomonas sp. 22072. The sequence goes on along the minus strand of NZ_JBQEQE010000034.1, from coordinate 14,366 downwards.
CCGGCGATATCGCGAATGGCGATTTCACTCATGATGCGTTCCAGCACCTGCTCGATGGACAGCTCCGTGGAATCCAGCTGTATGGCGTCAGCCGCCGGTTTGAGCGGGGCTACCGCACGCTGGGTATCACGCTCATCGCGTGCACGGATCTCATCTAGCAGACTCGACAGACTAACACCATCGACTTTGCCCTTCAACTGCAAGTAACGGCGGCGTGCCCGCTCCTCGGCGCTGGCGGTCAGGAAAATCTTCAGCGGCGCCTCGGGAAACACCACCGTGCCCATGTCGCGGCCATCGGCCACCAGGCCCGGCGCCTCCTGGAATGCGCGCTGGCGCTGCAGCAGCGCCTCGCGCACGGCGGGCAGCGCAGCCACTTGGGAGGCGCCCGCGCCGATACTCTCGGTGCGAATCACATCGCTGACTTCATCACCTTCCAGAATGATGCGCTGCAACTGACCCTCGGTCGCCGCAATGAACTGCACATCCAGATGGGCGGCAAGCTTCGTCAGCAATTCTTCGTTGGTCAGGTCAACACCATGGTTGTGCGCAGCAAACGCCAGCAGGCGGTACAGCGCGCCAGAATCCAGCAGGCACCAACCCAGGCGCTTGGCCAGAATGCCAGCGATTGTGCCTTTGCCCGAGCCACTAGGCCCGTCGATGGTAATCACCGGTGCTTTGATATTCACAATTGAGCCTCTTGGGCAACACGGATGCCGACTTGGGCACACAGTGTCAGAAAGTTCGGAAAAGACGTAGCAACATTGGCGCAGTCAAGGATACGAATAGGCGCCATCGCCCGCAGGGAAGCCACACTGAACGCCATGGCAATCCGGTGATCGCCATGGGCATGCACTTCACCGCCGCCCATCGGGCCACCGTCAATGATAATCCCATCAGGCGTGGGTTCACACTTCACGCCCAGGGCCAACAGACCGTCGGCCATCACCTGGATACGATCGGACTCCTTGAGCCGCAACTCCTCGGCACCGCGCAAAACGGTGCGACCTTGAGCGCAGGCTGCGGCAATAAACAGCACAGGGAACTCATCAATCGCCAACGGCACCAGGGCCTCTGGAATTTCGATGCCCTTGAGCGCGGCGGCACGCACACGTAAATCCGCAACCGGCTCGCCGCCCACCTCGCGCTGATTTTCGAGGGCGATATCAGCCCCCATCAGCCGCAGGATATCGATTACCCCGGTGCGGGTCGGGTTGATACCGACATGCTCCAGCAGCAGCTCGGAGCCCTCGGCAATCGAGGCCGCCACCAGGAAAAACGCCGAAGACGAAATATCCCCCGGCACTTCAATACGCGTAGCGGTCAACCCAAGCCCCGACGCCAGCGACGCCGTCGCGCCCTGCACCGCCACCGGGTAACCAAAGCCGCGCAGCATGCGCTCGGTATGGTCGCGGGTCGGTGCTGGCTCGGTCACCGAGGTTTTACCCTCAGCGTACAACCCCGCCAACAACAGGCAGGATTTCACCTGGGCACTGGCCATGGGCAGTACATAGTTCAAGCCTTTTAGCGACTGCCCACCACGAATGCTCAGTGGCGGACGCCCGTCCGGCCCGGTTTCGATGATCGCGCCCATTTCCCGCAGCGGCTTGGCTACACGGTTCATCGGGCGCTTGGACAGCGAGGCATCGCCGGTCAGCACGCTGTCAAAGCTCTGCGCCGCCAATACACCGGCCAACAGGCGCATCGATGTGCCGGAATTACCCACATAGATCGGCCCCGGCGCAGCCTTCAGGCCATGCAGGCCGACACCGTGAATGGTCACGCGCCCATGGTGCGGGCCCTCGATCACCACGCCCATGTCGCGAAAGGCCTGCAAGGTCGCCAGGGCATCTTCACCCTCAAGGAAGCCCTCCACCTCGGTCACACCTTCGGCCAACGACCCCAGCATGATCGAGCGATGAGAGATCGACTTGTCACCCGGCACGCGGATGCGCCCGCTCAAGCGGCCACCCGGGCTGGCGACGAAGGTCAAGTCATCGGTGCTCACTGCGGTTTCCATGTAGGCCCGGCGCGCGAGGATCTTGCTGAAATGTTCACGCGCCACCCGCGCACGGGTGAACACGCCCAGCAGTTGATGGCCGTCTCCCGCATCCACCGCATCGCGCAAGGCGTCGAGGTCACTGCGGAAGGTGTCCAGAGTGCGCAACACCGCTTCGCGATTGGCGAGGAAGATGTCGTGCCACATCACCGGATCGCTGCCGGCAATCCGCGTGAAATCGCGGAAGCCGCCGGCGGCGTAGCGGAAAATCTCGAGGTTCTCGTTGCGCTTGGCCAACGAATCCACCAAGCCAAATGCCAGCAGATGCGGCAAGTGACTGGTCGCTGCCAACACTTCGTCGTGACGCTCGACCTGCATATGCTCTACATCCGCGCCCAGCTCGCGCCAGAGACGATCCACCACTGCCAACGCCGTGGGATCGGTTTGCGCAAGCGGCGTCAGGATGACCTTATGCCGACGGAACAGCTGCGCATTGGATGCCTCCACCCCGCTCTGCTCGGACCCAGCGATTGGATGGCCCGGCACAAAGCGCGGCGGCATCCCACCAAACGCCAATCGTGCAGCACGCACCACGTTGCCTTTGGCGCTGCCCACATCGGTAAGAATCGCTTGCCCGAGGTCCATACCAGCCAGTACCGCCAGCAATTTCTCCATGCCAAGGATCGGCACGGCGAGCTGGATCACATCCGCGCCCTGGCACGCAACGGCCAGGTCCGCTTCACAGCGGTCCACCACGCCCAACTCCACCGCCAACTTGCGCGACTGCGGGTCGAGGTCCACGCCCACCACTTCGCCACACAGCCCGCTTTCACGCAGGCCCTTGGCGAAGGAGCCACCGATCAACCCCAGGCCGACCACCACCAGGCGACCGATCATAGGCACAGCAGGTTGCAATGCAGTGACATCAACCACGGGCCAGAACCTTGGCCAACGCCTCAAGGAAGCGGCTGTTCTCAGCCGGCAGACCGATGGTGATACGCAGATGGTTCGGCATGCCGTAGTTGGCCACCGGGCGCACGATCACGCCCTCGCGCAGCAAGCCCTGGAACACCGGCGCAGCCACCTGGCCGAGGTCGACGCAGATGAAGTTGCCCTTGGACGGAATCCAGCCCAGGCCCAGCTCACGAAAACCTTCCTGCAATTGCAGCATGCCGCTTTCGTTGAGGCGACGGCCTTCTTCCAGGTATTCGGTATCCTGCACCGCCGCACAGGCGGCCGCCAGGGCCAGGCTGTTAACGTTGAACGGCTGGCGCACGCGGTTCAGCACATCGGCTACCACGGGCGTGGACAAGCCATAACCGACCCGCAACGACGCCAGGCCATAAGCCTTGGAGAACGTACGCGACACCAGCAGGTTCGGGTAGGCCGCGAGGAAATCCAGGCCATCGGGCAGGTCGCTGCCTTCGGCGTACTCGATGTAGGCTTCGTCCAGCACGACCAGCACATGCCCCGGCACGTCCTGCAGGAATTCGTTCAGTGCCTGCTCGTCAAACCAGGTGCCGGTCGGGTTGTTCGGGTTGGCGATAAACACCACGCGAGTCTGGGCATCGATGGCCGCCAGCATCGCCGGCAAGTCATGGCCCCAGTCCTTGGCAGGAATCACGCGAGCATCCGCCCCCACCGCCTGAGCCACGATCGGGTAGACCGCAAACGCGTGCTCGCTGAACACCGCATTCAAGCCTGGCGCCAGGTAAGCACGGGCGACCAGCTCAAGGATGTCGTTGGAGCCATTGCCCAGGGTCACCTGGTTCAGCTCGACCCGGCATTTGTCCGCCAGCAAAGACTTGAGCGCAAAACCGTTGCCATCGGGATAACGGGTCAGTTCGGCCAGCTCTTCACGAATCGCCGCCAACACTTTTGGGCTCGGGCCCAGCGGGTTTTCGTTACTCGCCAGCTTGACGATTTTGGACGGGTCCAGATTCAACTCGCGGGCCAGTTCGTCCACAGGCTTGCCTGGAACGTAAGGCGAGAGTTGTTGCACGCCCGGCTGCGCCAGGGCGAGGAAGTTGCCACTCATGTCAAAGCCTCACAAAACCGCTTTCGGGTAAGAGCCCAGCACCTTGAGTGCCACGGCTTCCTGACTGATTTTCTCCAGCACGCCCTTGACCAGAGGGTCGCGGTGATGGCCCATGAAGTCGATAAAGAATACGTAGGTCCACTTACCGCTGCGCGAAGGACGAGTCTCGATGCGCGTCAGGTCAATCCCGTTGTCGTGGAACGGCACCAGCAGCTCATGCAGCGCGCCGGGCTTGTTGCTCATGGAGACGATGATCGAGGTCTTGTCGTCGCCGGTGGGCGGCACTTCCTGGCTGCCGATCATCAAAAAGCGCGTGGAGTTATCCGGGCGATCTTCGATCTTTTCGGCCAGGCGCGTCAGGCCGTACAGGCCGGCAGCCATATCGCCGGCAATCGCCGCCGAGTTCCACTCACCCTTGACCCGCTTGGCCGCCTCGGCGTTGCTGGACACCGCAACGCGCTCTACATTCGGGTAATGGGCGTCCAACCACTTGCGGCACTGGGCCAGGGACTGGGCGTGGGAGTAGATGCGGCTGATGCTGTCGGTCTTGGTGTTTTCACCCACCAGCAGGTGGTGGTGGATACGCAGCTCCACCTCACCGCAGATGACCATGTCGTGCTCAAGGAAGCTGTCCAGCGTGTGGTTGACCGCGCCTTCGGTGGAGTTTTCCACTGGCACCACGCCAAAATTCACCGCACCGGCCGCGACTTCACGGAAGACTTCGTCGATGGCCGCCATCGGCTTGCTGATTACCGCATGGCCGAAGTGCTTCATGGCTGCCGCCTGGGTGAAGGTGCCTTCAGGGCCGAGGTAAGCCACTTTCAGCGGCTGCTCCAGCGCCAGGCACGAAGACATGATTTCACGGAACAACCGCGCCATCTCTTCGTTGCCCAACGGGCCCTTGTTGCGTTCCATCACGCGCTTGAGCACCTGGGCTTCACGCTCGGGCCGGTAGAACACCGGCACTTCGCCTTCCGCCAGGGACGCCATTTTCACCCGGGCCACTTCCTGGGCGCAGCGCGCGCGCTCACTGATCAGTTCCAGGACCTTCTCGTCCAGGCTGTCAATGCGTACGCGCAGGGCTTTGAGTTCTTGCTCAGACATTAGCCGTGTTCCTTTTCGAACTCTGCCATGTAGGCAACCAGCGCGTTGATGGCGTGGATGTCGACAGCGTTATAAATGGAGGCGCGCATACCGCCTACCGAGCGGTGGCCCTTGAGGTTCAGCAGGCCGCGCGCGTCGGCGCCGGCCAGGAACGGCTTGTCCAGGCGGTCGTCGGCCAGGCGGAACGGCACGTTCATCCACGAGCGGTCGCTGAGGTTGATCGGGTTGCTGTACAGGCCGCTGGCGTCGATAAAGTCGTACAGGACGCGCTTCTTCTCTTCGTTGAGCTTGCCCATGGCCGCCACGCCGCCCTGCTCCTTGAGCCATTCGAACACCAGGCCCGACAGGTACCAGGCAAACGCCGGCGGGGTGTTGTACATCGAGCCGTTATCGGCCGCGACCTTGTAGTTGAGCATGGTCGGGCACACCGAGCGGGCGCGACCCAGCAGGTCTTCGCGGATGATATTGACCAGGATGCCGCTCGGGCCGATGTTCTTCTGCGCGCCGGCGTAGATCATGCCGTACTTGGACACGTCGATCGGGCGCGAGAGGATGTCCGAAGACATGTCGCACACCAGCGGAACGTCACCTACTTGCGGCACCCAATCAAATTCCAGGCCGCCGATGGTTTCGTTCGCGACGTAGTGAACGTAGGCCGCGTCCTTGGTCAGCTTCCACTCGTTCTGACCGGGAATGGCGAAGTAGTCGTAGGGCTTGGCGGTGCCCGCCACGTTGACATGGCCGTAGCGCGAGGCCTCCTCAATGGCCTTCTGCCCCCAGATACCGGTGTCGATATAGTCGGCAGTGCCGCCTTCGGGCAGCAGGTTCAGCGGTAACTGGGCGAACTGCTGGCTCGCACCACCCTGCAAGAACAGCACTTTGTAATTGGATGGGATGTCCAGCAGGTCGCGCAGGTCCTGCTCGGCCTTGTTGGCGATAGACACGAACTCATCGCTGCGATGGCTCATTTCCATCACGGAGAGGCCTTTTCCATGCCAGTCGAGGAGTTCACCCTGCGCACGCTGCAGGACTGCTTCAGGAAGCGCCGCGGGACCGGCACAGAAGTTATAGGCTCTCTTGCTCACATCCAATCTCACTCTGATCTGGTGGGGCTGCAATCATGTCAGCAACGCCCTCGTTCTGGAGCGGACATCTGTGGGAGCTGGCTTGCCTGCGATAGCAGCGNCAAGCCAGCTCCCACATGGACCGCGTCCAGGCAAAGGGCGCTGTATTTCATACGGGACAAACAACAAGGGGGCGAATCTTCATCCGCCCCCTGTGTGTCCGCTTACTCCTGCGGTTCTTCTTCGTCTGCGGCAGCGTCGAGGGTTGGCTCGTCAACGTTGTCATCGCCAGCTGCGATCACCTCGCCTTCAAATTCCTCACCTTCGAGCTCTTCACCTTCGACTTCCGAAGGCTCCTGCACACGCTCCAGGCCGACCAGTTTTTCGTCCTTGGCCAGCTTGATCAGGGTCACGCCCTGGGTATTACGGCCCAGGCTCGACACTTCCGCCACACGGGTACGCACCAGGGTGCCCTGGTCGGAAATCAGCATGATCTCCTCGCCATCGAGCACCTGCACCGCGCCGACCAGACGGCCGTTGCGGTCGTTGCTGACCATGGCAATCACGCCCTGGCCGCCACGCTTGTACTCCGGGAACTCACTGATGGCGGTACGCTTGCCATAACCACGCTCGGACGCGGTGAGGATCTGGCTGCCTTCTTCCGGGATCAGCATCGAAATCAGCTTCTGCCCTTCCGGCAGGCGCATGCCGCGTACACCCCGGGCGGTACGGCCCATGGCACGCACGTCGGACTCCTTGAAACGTGTGACCTTGCCGCCGTCGGAGAACAGCATGACTTCGCGCTCGCCATCAGTGATGGCTGCGGAAATCAGCACGTCGCCTTCATCCAGCTCCAGGGCGATCAGGCCCACGCTGCGTTGACGGCTGAAGGATTCCAACGGGGTCTTCTTCACGGTGCCTTTGGCGGTGGCCATGAAGATGAAGTGGCCTTCGGTGTATTCCTCGACCGGCAGCATGGTGGTGATGTATTCATCACTGTCCAGGGGCAGCAGGTTGACCAACGGACGGCCACGGGCAGCGCGGGAGGCTTCCGGGATTTCGTAAGTCTTGAGCCAGTACACCTTGCCCTTGCTGGAGAACAGCAGCAGCGTGGTGTGGCTGTTGGCGACCAGCAGGTGAGCGATGTAGTCCTCATCCTTCACGCCGGTAGCCGATTTACCCTTACCACCACGACGCTGGGCCTGGTAGGCCGCCAGCGGCTGGGTCTTGGCATAGCCGCCGTGGGAGATGGTCACCACGCGCTCTTCTTCCGGGATCATGTCACCCAGGGTCAGGTCCAAGCGCGCATCGAGGATTTCGGTGCGGCGCACGTCGCCGTATTCGGCGCGGATCACTTCCAGTTCTTCGCGGATCACTTCCATCAGGCGCACGGCGCTGCTGAGGATGCGGATCAACTCGCCGATCTGGTTGAGGATCTCCTGGTACTCGGCCAGCAGCTTCTCGTGCTCAAGGCCAGTCAGGCGGTGCAGGCGCAGTTCCAGGATGGCCTGGGCCTGTTCTGGCGACAGGAAGTACTTGCCTTCACGCAGACCGTATTGCGGGTCCAGGGTCTCCGGGCGGCACGAGTCGGCGCCAGCGCGCTCAACCATCGCGACCACGGCGCTGGATTCCCAAGGCGTGCTGATCAACGCTTCCTTGGCTTCCGACGGGGTTGGCGAGGCCTTGATCAGGGCGATCACCGGATCGATGTTCGACAACGCAACCGCCTGGCCTTCCAGGATATGGCCGCGCTCGCGGGCCTTGCGCAGCTCGAACACGGTGCGACGGGTGACCACTTCGCGGCGGTGACGCACGAAGGCTTCCAGCAGGTCCTTGAGGTTCAGGATGCGCGGGCGGCCGTCGATCAGGGCAACCACGTTGATACCAAACACGCTTTGCAGCTGGGTCTGGGCGTAGAGGTTGTTGAGGATCACCTCGGGCACTTCGCCGCGGCGCAGCTCGATGACCACGCGCATACCGTCCTTGTCGGACTCGTCGCGCAGCTCGGTGATGCCTTCCAGCTTCTTCTCTTTAACCAGCTCGGCGATCTTCTCGATCAGGCGTGCCTTGTTCAGCTGGTAAGGGAGTTCGGTGATGACGATCTGCTGGCGGCCACCGACCTTGTCGATGTCTTCGATCATCGAGCGGGCACGCATGTAAATGCGCCCGCGGCCAGTGCGGTAGGCTTCGATGATGCCGGCGCGACCGTTGATGATCGCGGCGGTCGGGAAGTCCGGGCCGGGGATGTATTGCATCAGCTCATCGACGGTCAGCTCAGGGTTGTCGATAAGGGCCAGGCAACCGTCGATGACTTCGCCGAGGTTGTGCGGCGGGATGTTGGTGGCCATGCCCACGGCGATACCGCTGGAACCGTTGACCAGCAGGTTGGGAATCTTGGTGGGCATGACAGCCGGGATCATTTCGGTGCCGTCGTAGTTCGGCACCCAGTCCACGGTTTCTTTATGCAGGTCGGCCAGCAGCTCGTGCGCCAGCTTGGTCATGCGCACTTCGGTGTATCGCATGGCCGCGGCGTTGTCGCCGTCCACCGAACCGAAGTTGCCCTGGCCGTCTACCAGCAGGTAGCGCAGGGAAAACGGCTGCGCCATCCGAACGATGGTGTCGTACACCGCAGTGTCGCCGTGAGGGTGATACTTACCGATCACGTCACCGACAACACGGGCAGATTTCTTGTACGGCTTGTTCCAGTCGTTACCCAGCTCGCTCATCGCGAACAGCACACGCCGGTGCACGGGCTTCAAGCCATCGCGCGCATCAGGCAGTGCCCGACCGACAATTACGCTCATCGCGTAGTCGAGGTAGGACTGTTTCAGCTCGTCTTCGATATTGACCGGGAGGATTTCTTTGGCCAGTTCGCCCATGAGAAGCCTGATTCCTTTTTCGGGTGAAACCTCGTCACATCCATTCGGGACGAACGAAGCTCGCCGCTGCCGGCACGGTGCCTGACAACGACTTACGACAAATCAACGAGTTATGACACGGATCTGCACGTTATAGGCAACCCCTCGGGGCAGCCCTGGAAACCGCCGGATGTTATCACAATCGCCGCCACGCACCTATCCCCCTGATGCGCATGGAGGCTAGTAATTTGACGGATGACAGGCTTGAAGGGGACGAGAGGGGCTCAGAGGCGCGATGGTGCTTTTTTGCGAGGATGGAATGCAGACGTTTTGTTGACTTCAAGGGCCGATCGCAGGCAATCCAGCTCCCACCTTTGATTTGTGAATACAGTTAAAGGCGGGAGCTGGCTTGCCTGCGATGGCGCCCCCACAGGCACCCACACACTCAATGCAGCCGCTTACGACACATCAACTTGGCCAGTTTGGCAGTGTCTGGCCGCTCGACAATGCCTTTTTCGGTGACGATCACGTCAATAAGGTCCGCAGGCGTCACGTCAAATACAGGGTTAAGCGCCGCGATATCCAACCGCTGCCCATCAACCTCAAGCAACTCACCCATATCGCGCTGCTCCAGCGCAACATCCTCCCCCGCAGCCATCATCAAATCGAGGGTCGAACTTGACGCCACCACCATAAAGCGCACGCCATGGTGCATGGCACAGACGGCCAGTTGATAAGTGCCGATCTTGCTGACCACATCGCCATTGGCCGCAACACAGTCAGCACCCACCACCACCCAGGTCACGCCTTTGGTCTTGAGGATATGCGCGCCCGCGGAGTCGGCATTCACCGCCACCGGGATGCCCTGGCTCGCCAACTCCCACGCCGTCAGACGCGAGCCTTGCAGCCATGGACGGGTTTCATTGACATAGACCTGCTCGACCAACCCCTCCAGATACGCCGCGTGAATCACCCCGAGGGCTGTGCCAACGCCGCCGGAAGCCAACGCGCCGGCATTGCCATGGGTAAGGATCGCCTGGGCATTGCCCTGATGCTTGCGAATCCGCTCCATACCCAGCTGGGCCATGACCACATTGGCTTCCCGATCACTCTCATGGATCGCGACGGCTTCGGCCTCCAGCACCACCAGCGGGTCGGCGTCCTGCTTGAGGCGATCCAGGCGGTCGCGCATGCGCTGCAAGGCCCAGAACAAATTCGATGCGGTCGGCCGGGTGTGGGCCAGCAAGGCGTAGTCTTCTTCCCACGCGGCCTGCCAGTCACCACCCTCGGCGATGCGCTCGCGGGCGGCGAGCACCAAGCCATAGGCAGCGCAGATGCCGATGGCCGGTGCACCCCGCACCACCATGGTGCGAATGGCGTCGGCCACCGCTTCAACGGTACCGCAGGCCACCCAATGCTCCCGGGACGGCAAAACACGCTGGTCGAGCAGGTGCAGCGCGCCATCACGCCATTCGATGGCCTTCACGTTCTCTGCAGCCAACAGTCGGTCGCGCATCCCTTACCCCGCACTCATGAACAAAAGCCGCCGATTATAGCGATCCGCCAGCCGGGACGCTCGGGTATACTTCGCCCTTCTTTTATAGCTGCCTGGGAAGAAGCCTGCGATGACCTCCACTGCCGCCCCGCTCGACTTGTTGCTGCTGCCGACCTGGCTGGTACCCGTCGAGCCCGCTGGGGTGGTGCTCAAGGAGCACGGCCTGGGTATCCGCGATGGCTGCATTGCCTTTATCGGGCCACGGGACGCGGCGTTGAAGCTGGCGGCGCAAGAGGTGCGTGAACTGCCCGGCATGCTGCTCAGCCCCGGCCTGGTCAATGCACACGGCCATGCAGCCATGAGCCTGTTCCGCGGCCTGGCCGACGATTTGCCACTGATGACCTGGCTGGAAAAGCACATCTGGCCCGCCGAAGCCAAGTGGGTCGATGAAGCGTTCGTGCGTGACGGTACCAACCTGGCCATTGCCGAGCAGATCAAGGGCGGCATCACCTGCTTCTCGGACATGTATTTCTACCCCAAGGTCGCCAGTGACTGCGTGCACAACAGCGGTATGCGTGCGCAGATCGCACTGCCGATCCTCGACTTCCCGATCCCCGGCGCCAGCAGTGCCGACGAGGCGATTCGCCAGGGTATCGAGCTGTTCGGCGACCTCAAGCACCACCCGCGCATCAAAATCACCTTCGGCCCCCACGCGCCCTACACCGTGTGCGATGCCAACCTGGAAAAGATCCGGGTGATCGCCGAAGAGCTGGACGCCGTGATCCATATGCACGTTCACGAAACTGCCTTTGAAGTGCAGCAAGCCGTCGAGCAGACCGGCGAGCGGCCATTGGCGCGCCTGGCTCGACTTGGCCTGCTGGGCCCGCGCTTTCAGGCCGTGCACATGACCCAAATCAGCGAAGACGACCTGGCTTTACTGGTAGAAAGCAACACCAGCGTCATTCACTGCCCGGAATCGAACCTGAAACTGGCCAGCGGCTTTTGCCCGGTGGAGCGCTTGTGGCAGGCTGGCGTCAACGTGGCCATCGGCACCGACGGCGCTGCCAGCAACAATGACTTGGATTTGCTCGGCGAAACCCGCACGGCGGCGATGCTGGCCAAGGCCGTGGCCGGCTCGGCCACTGCGCTGGATGCCCACCGCGCCTTGCGCATGGCCACACTCAACGGCGCCAGGGCGATGGGCCTGGACAGCCAGATTGGCTCCCTGGAAGTCGGCAAGGCGGCAGACATCGTCGCTTTTGATCTTTCCGGGCTGGCGCAACAACCGATCTACGATCCGGTCTCACAGCTTATATATGCCACCGGGCGCGATTGCGTGAAACACCTTTGGGTTGCCGGCAAGCCATTGCTCGACGACCGGCAATTGACCCGCATGGATGAACAACAGTTGACCGCCACGGCCATTGCCTGGGGCCAACGCATCAGCGGGCACAGCGAATAACGACGCGGCTGAAGCCTTGGGTTCAGCCGCGACACACCGACTTATCAGATTCAGAGGATTCACCATGAGCAACGTCGATCACGCCGAAATCGCCAAGTTTGAAGCCCTGGCTCACCGCTGGTGGGACCGCGAGAGCGAATTCAAACCCCTGCACGATATCAACCCACTGCGGGTCAACTGGATTGACGAGCGCGTCAACCTGGCTGGCAAGAAGGTGCTGGACGTCGGTTGCGGCGGCGGCATCCTCAGCGAAGCCATGGCCCAGCGCGGCGCCACCGTCATGGGCATCGACATGGGTGAAGCGCCGCTGGCCGTGGCCCAGTTGCACCAGCTCGAATCCGGCGTGAGCGTGGAGTACCGCCAGATCACCGCCGAAGCCCTGGCCGAAGAAATGCCCGAGCAGTTCGACGTGGTCACCTGCCTGGAAATGCTCGAACACGTGCCAGACCCGTCCTCGGTGATCCGTGCGTGCTTCCGTATGGTCAAGCCCGGCGGCCAGGTGTTCTTCTCCACCATCAACCGCAACCCCAAGGCTTACCTGTTCGCGATCATCGGCGCCGAATACATCATGAAGCTGCTGCCGCGTGGCACCCATGATTTCAAGAAATTCATCCGCCCTTCCGAGCTGGGTGCGTGGAGCCGCCAGGCTGGGCTGACCGTCAAGGACATCATCGGCCTGACCTACAACCCGCTGACCAAGCACTACAAGCTGGCCAACGACGTTGACGTCAACTACATGATCCAGACCCTGCGCGAGGAGTAAGCCTGTGAAGTTGCGAGCGGTTCTCTTCGACATGGACGGTACCCTGCTGGACACCGCGCCGGACTTTATCGCCATCTGCCAGGCCATGCGCGCCGACCGAGGCCTGGCGCCGATCAACCCGCAGCACATCCGCGATGAAATCTCCGGCGGTGCCCGAGCGATGGTTGCCGTGACCTTCTCGATGGATCCTGAATCCCCAGGCTTTGAAGAGCTGCGCCAGGAATTCCTGGAGCGCTACCTCAAGGACTGCGCGGTGCACAGCAAACTGTTCGACGGCATGGCCGAACTGCTGGAAGACATCGAGAAAGCCAAGCTGATCTGGGGCGTGGTCACCAACAAGCCGGTGCGCTTTGCCGAACCGATCATGCAGCGCCTGGGCCTGGCCGAACGCTCGGCCGTGCTGATCTGCCCGGACCATGTGAAAAACAGCAAGCCGGACCCGGAGCCGATGATCCTGGCGTGCAAGATGCTCGACCTGGACCCGGCCAGCGTGCTGTTCGTGGGCGATGACCTGCGCGACATCGAATCCGGCCGCGACGCCGGTACGCGCACGGCGGCGGTCACCTACGGCTATATCCACCCGGATGACAACCCACGCCACTGGGGCGCGGATGTGGTGGTGGATCACCCGCTGGAATTGCGCAAGGTGCTGGATAACGCGCTGTGCAGTTGCTGATTGTTCGAAGATCTCAACAACGCTGAGATCAATGTGGGAGCTGGNTTAGTCCGCCATCGCAGGCAAGCCAGCTCCCACAGGAAATGGATTCCACTTCAAGTGGTGTATCACCTTGAATTTTGTCGAGGCTATTTATGTTTGATTACTCTGCACCGCCAGAACTGCTCAAAGGCCGGACCATCCTGGTAACCGGCGCCGGTCGCGGGATTGGCGCGGCAGCGGCGAAGACCTATGCCGCCCATGGCGCCACCGTGTTGTTGCTGGGCAAGACCGAAGCCAACCTGGCTCAGGTTTATGACGAGATCGAAGCCGCCGGCCACCCGCAGCCGGTGGTAATCCCGTTCAACCTGGAGACCGCCCTGCCCCATCAATACGATGAGCTGGCAGCGATGATCGAAAAGGCATTCGGCCACCTAGACGGCCTGTTGCACAACGCCTCGATCATCGGCCCGCGCACACCCATCGAGCAGTTGTCCGGCGAGAACTTCATGCGGGTGATGCACGTCAACGTCAACGCGATGTTCATGCTGACCAGCACTTTGCTGCCGCTGCTCAAGCTGTCCCAGGACGCGTCGGTGGTGTTCACCTCCAGCAGTGTCGGGCGCAAGGGCCGTGCTTATTGGGGTGCCTATGGCGTGTCCAAGTTCGCCACCGAGGGGCTGATGCAAACCCTGGCCGATGAGCTGGAAGATGTGGCCGCAGTGCGCACCAACAGCATCAACCCGGGCGGCACCCGCACCAGCATGCGCGCCCAGGCGTACCCAGGGGAAAACCCGATGGAAAGGCCGGCGCCGGAAGAGATCATGCCGGTGTACCTGTACCTGATGGGGCCCGACAGTGCCGGCATCAATGGCCAGGCCTTCGATGCGCAATAAGCCCTGACACACCGCAAAACAAAGGTGGGAGCTGG